>NZ_JBSGVS010000001.1:0-343167 GCF_053608565.1 Streptomyces sp. NPDC055025 | reverse complement strand
GGGAGGGTGACACTTCGTCAATCCCCGTGCGTTGCACGGAGATTGACGAAGTGTCACCCTCCCCGCTGCGCGGGGAGGTCCGGCTCTGCGCTGCGCTTCGAGCCGAGAGTCCCTTTTGCTGCGCTTCAGGGACTTGTGAGCCTGCTAACGCAGGCTCAAGCGGCCCCGGTTCCCAGGGGCTTGAGGTCCGTCCGCTGCGCTCCCGGACCGGGGCCCGCTCCGCGGGCGGCTGGTTGTGAAGGGGCGGGTGAAGTGTTTCCTTCGTGGAGAACTTTCCGGGAATCCGGATTTGGGGTTAGTGCCTCCCCGGGTTGGAGATCGTGATGTTGCTGCGGAGTGTGTGCGAGTGGCGGTGGTGGGGGCGAAGGCTGCGGCGAGGGCGAGGATGGCGGTGATCGCGCCGAGTGCGGCGGTGGGAACGATCAGGAGGGCCGCCAGGTCACCGGGGTGGTGGAGGGCGGCGGTGATGAGGAGGGTGAGGGCGGTGGCCGTTCTGGTGCGGGTTCGGTGGTCCGGGGTCATAGTCGGGCGGTTTCCTCGGGGTTGACGGGGTGCCGGATGGTGCTGGTGACCAGTGAGCCAGAGACCGAATTGTTTGAGAGAGGGTACTTCTCGGGGTTGTAATGGGGTGTGGCACGAGGGGCGCCGGGTCCGGCTGATCTGCAGGTGGTTCGTGAACTCGCCAAGCGGGGCGTGGTGGTGACGGTCAGCTCAGTTGGAGAGCTGACGGCGGGCGGGGGTGCTGCCGTGTCATCGGCGGGCGGGGCCGAGGATCGGTGGTGGACGCGGTCGATCCGGTGGTGGTGGAGAGCGCGGCGGCGCTGGCGCGCGGCATCTTCGGCAGGGACGTGATCGGCGGCTGGCGGTGCTGGAGTGGTTCGCCGAGGCCGGCATGCCCGGGCAGCCGGGGGCGGTGCGTTGGGGACGATCCAGGCGACATCCGTGTCCGTCAGATGTTGAACCGCCGGCTACTTGGACGAGCACAGGGCCGACAAGATCTCGTGCCGGATGGTCCGGCCGGTCCTGCCGCTGTGGCCCTATCGACGCTCCAGACCGGCACCGGTCGGTTCTTACGAATCGAAGGGCGGTCGACTCCCACGAGTTCTGAGGCCTCGCGCTGCCGTGATGTGGATCACAGGAAGATTCGGGGGGTGCGTTGTCGGATCGGGCCCGTGCCGGGACCGAGAGGAGAAGGATTTTCCCCGACAAGGAGACGCCCATGGCCACCGAAGACCTGACGCCTACGCCCAGTTACACCATGGTCGAGGATGACGGCTCTGTCCACACCGACTTGGCGGAGCGGATCAGCCAGTTCAACTGGGATTCGCGTACCGGCGCAGCGGTCATGGCCTTGTTCCCGGCCCACTGGAGCGAGAACACCGGCGATACCGTGACCCTCCGGGAGGACGGAAGCGTCGCTCTCGACGTGGACGGCACGTTCGACCTTCCGGAGCCGTTCGACCGTGTCGCCCCTCCCATGATGATCACCACCACCACCGGCGTGGCGGTGCTCAAGGCCGGCCACCCGGCCAACCAGACCATCGAGTCCGGGTTCCGGTCTCTGAACATGCCGGTCCCTGAGGTGATCCAGGCGCTGAGCGCCCGCGAGGCCGCGCTCGTCGGTGACGGAACCACGATTCGCTCCTTCACGTCGGAGGTGCTGGAGAGGTGGAGCGGATGGAATAAGCCGGTCTCCACCGCCTTGCTCGGCAACTGGGCGGACCCTCTCTACGACCAAGGTCACCTGACCCCTGATGCCTTGGAGAAGCTGAAGTCAGAGGCCAGCGTCATCCACCGGCAGCTCACCCCGGTCTGGCGCCGCAAGGTCAACCACTCGCGGCTGCTGCTGCTTGACACCCCACTCGGCGACGGGCTGACCCTGTACGACTTGGTCTCCGGGCAGGCCGTCCCCGGCACCGGAGTCGAGGTCGGCTTCGAGGACCCGCGCTTGAACACGATCTTGAAGGCCCTCTCCCCGGCCGAGCGAGCGGTGACTCTCGCCCTCGCCACCAATGGAGTCACCACCTGGGCCGAAGCAGCCATGGCCGTTGGTGCTACGCAGCCGGAGATCCAGGGCGAGAAGGTCCGCCGGAAGGTGAAGCGGCTCGCTGCGCGCAGCACCGGCCGCGCTGCGGCGGCCGAGGCGATCACGGTGAGCGACTGATGAGCGCCCGCAACTCCGTCTCAGCCAGCCCGCCCCGGGGTCGGGAGGTGGTGTTGCGGATCGCCCTGCCCAGCGTTCCGGCCTGCACCGCGGTACTCAGCACCGGCAGTGTCGGCGCGGCCCTGGTCCACGGCACCATCCCGTCCCCGCTCGTGTGGCCGCTCGTGGTCCTCGCCCTCGGCGCGATGGCGTACGACGTCGGGCTCCGTGCCCTGCCCGCCGCGTCGGCCGACCGCGCTGCCGGACGGCAGCGCGTTCCTTTTCGGCCTGAGTGAGTCCGGCCCGCGCCGCGCCTACCACGCCCGGGCCCGGCGCTCGCGACGTGTTCCTCGAGCCCGCGGAGAACATCGCGCTCAGCATCGAGCTGGCGCCGTCGTCAGCCGCCGTGGCGAGCGATCCGCCGGCCGATGCCGGTCCAGACCGGCTCGGCCGCTTCCTCGGGCACGGCGCCGGTGAGGCCGTCGAGGTGCTCGACGGCCTCACGGGTGATGTAGCGGTCAGGGTCGGGGGATTGCAGGTAGCGGCGCAGCAGGTCGGCGTCGAGGTCCTGGCGCTGGAGATACGCGGCGAGGGTGCCGACCAGGAGGTGGTTGTGGGCGAGGGCGTCGGTCAGGGCGTACAGGACCAGGCGCTGCCACTGCTTCATGCTGTCGCCGTGCAGGGTCTTCAGGTGCTGGGCGCGGGCGAGGTAGGCGTTGATGTAAGGAACCGGTACCGCCACCGCACCCCTCCCCGCGCGGTCCATCAGCACGCGCGAGGCGTGGGCCAGCCGGTGGTCTCCGACCAACCACCACCGTCCGACGCGCGGGCGGAGCACCGGCGTTCCGGGGGCACAGCCCCCGCAGTCGACGACGATCAGGCGGACATATACGCGGCACCGGCGACAAGAGCCAGCCGCCTCCAACTGCCCTGCCTCGCAGCGGCGGTTACAGCGCGCGATGACGTCGGCTGCGGCAACGGGCGGCTCCTTGACGGCTCTCAGGCCCGGATGCCGTCCTGGGGCGGCGATTCCTGGAAGAAGGCGCGCAGGGGCTCGTCGATGGCGCGTGCGCAGCTGGTGCAGTCGGCTGCGGCGTCAAGACGAGGGGCGAGGTCTTGCGTGTTGCAGGGGGTGAGGATGAGCCAGCGCAGGACGACCTGCCGGACGAGCAGCCTGAGCTTACGCAGTTCGGCGCGCTTCTCTGTCTCCTCCTGGTCTGCGAGCAGGTCTCCGTGTACGTATCTTGAGCGCGCGTTGTACGCCTTCTGGACTCTGCTCTCGACGGGCTCGCGCAGTGAGGTGGGAAACAGGGTGGCTGTGCGGGTCCGGATCCTTTTGCTGATGCCCTCGTTCTTGTCGTCGGGGCTGACCATCAGGGCTTCCAACGCAATGACGTAGTCCAGGTGCAGCTCGTCTATCTCTTGTTCCCACACGCCGTCGTCGTGGTAAGTGCGCTGGTAGGCCTGCAGCAGGTGGCGGGCGGCTCGCTCAAGGCGCCGGGCGCGCTGCTTGGGCAGGCGTCGGCTGCTGGTAATGCCGTCCATGACGGCATCGATCTTCGCTGTCACTGCGGAACAGAAGGCCTGCAGCCGAGGGAGGTCAGCCGAAGCGATGTAGAAGCTTCCTGTATCGCGGACTTCGACTTCTTCCGGACTGCCGTGGCGGTCCTCGTAGACCTGGATGGTGGTGGGCACCTGGTTTCGGTTCAGATCGAAGTACCGGCTGCGCTCGACGCCGAACACCGCGTCGACATGCAGCAGGCCCTCGCTCCACAGGAGCAGTGGCAGCAGCGCCCTCCAGTGCCGTGTTTCCGGTCGCGGACCGGAGAAATCAAACCAGCCCGGGCCTCTGCGGTCCGGCGCGCGTTCGGGGTTCGGTGCGTGGATGAACGGTGCGCCGGCCAAGAGATCGAGGTCGAGCCCGCCCGGTTGGAGTCCCTGGAGGACAGGCATGGGCCCCAGCTGCCTCAGTTCGTCGGCTGTGAAGGCTTGCAGAGTGTGGCTGCCCAGCGGGATCCGTGTCCCCTCGGGGAGTTCGCCGGTCAGCAGAAGCCAGCGCTCCACTGCGGGTGCGGGGGCCGTGCAGAAGGCAACGAAACTGTCCGCGGCCTCCTCCACCGGCACCGGCGCGCCCTGGGCGACCAGACGGGTCGCATCCCCCAGCCTCGATCCTC
Organism: Streptomyces sp. NPDC055025; assembly: GCF_053608565.1. Taxonomy (NCBI): domain Bacteria; kingdom Bacillati; phylum Actinomycetota; class Actinomycetes; order Kitasatosporales; family Streptomycetaceae; genus Streptomyces; species Streptomyces sp. NPDC055025. The sequence goes on along the minus strand of NZ_JBSGVS010000001.1, from coordinate 338,850 downwards.
CCAGCAGCGTGGACCATCGGGGCAGCCAGTCACCGTCGGTCTTGCCGTACAGGTCGCGGTGCTCGGATTTCGGCGCGGCGTTCACCACCGCGTTGATGACGGCTTCGAACGCCGGCTGCGTCGACAGTGCTGTATCGGTGATGGCCTGGGGTATGGAGGGCAGATCGCGCGCCTGCTCGAGCCAGGTAAGGACAGCCTGCCGCAGCTGGGAAATGTCTTCCATACGGCACGAAACTAGCTCACCTCCGCCAGTCACGAGATCCATAGCTGCGGCACCGCACCCTCAGTCCGAGGTCAGCTCCTGCACCAGTTCGGCGCGGGCGCAGGGTTGTCGACGTCTGATGTCCGGCGATCAGCGTAGGTTGATTCCTGCACCGCGGGCCTTCGTTCTGCCCTTAGGACAGAGGGAGTTGGGCGTAGGCGGGTGCGTCGCCGGCGCTTGCCGGCGGCGCACCCGCTCCTGGCTAGACGGCGCTGGAATGCTGCAGGGCTTGACCCTGTGCATAAGAGCGGCTGGCACCCGTAGACGGCGCGTGTCCGGTCCTGACGGACTGGACATCGGCCGACGGGGAACGTTCGATCCTGGCGGACCGAACTGACCAGCAACTCGCTGGCTGCCGTGGAACGCCGGTCGGCACGGGATGTCACGGCGTGGGAGCCGTTGATGGAGCGTGACGGTGCACGCCGCCCCTGGGGACGGCGCGCAGTGGAAGCAGAGGCTCATGCGCTCCTGCTGCGCGACGATGCCAGGAAGTGCAGGACCATGACTTCATCGGACAGTTTCGCTGGCCTGGACGGGCCCGAGCCCGACGATGGGCTCCCTCCCCTGCTGCGCCGCCCCGAAGCGGTGGCGGACCCGCAGCCGGTGACCAGGCTCCGCGGGGCGCGCAAGGCGCTGCTGACGAACCCGGACGTCTCGTTGGACGAGGCGGCGACGAACGTCGTCACCTCGGGCGCGGTGGACCCGGTGCTGCTCCAGGCGCTCGTGGCCGCCGAGCCGGTCAGCCTGCTGACGGCCAAGCGGTTCGTCGGCGGCACGCTGTATGCGACGGCGCCTCACTTCCGCTGCCTCGACCTGGACGTCCTGCCGGACATCATCAACCAGAGGTGGGCGGACCAGCTCCACACGGCCATGGACGTGGTCCCTTCCACGTCTATGGCCGCCGCGTACGAGACGCTCATCAAGCCGGCGAGCGGAATGCCGGTCGCAGTCTTCATCGTCCGCATGCGGGACCGCAAGGCGCTGGCCCAGGCGGTCGCCGACAGCATGCGCCACACGTTCTACGCCCAGAGGGGCGAGAACGACTACACCCAGAGCGTGCTCCAAGCACTGGACAGACGCCGACAGGGACGGCTGCAACACCCGCGCCGAAGTCCTCCTGGAGGAAGCCGTCACCGCCCCCGAGATCGGCGCGAAGTGCGCTCTGACCGGGGGTAGTTGGTACAGCCCCTACGACGACCGCTACTTCGACAGTGCGGGCAAGCTGGACGTCGACCATCTGGTTCCGTTGGCCGAGGCGTGGGACTCCGGTGCCTCCGCGTGGACGGCGAAGGAGCGCGAGGCCTACGCCAACGACCTCGACGATTCCCGCGCGCTGATCGCGGTCTCCGCAGCCTCCAACCGGTCGAAGGCTGACAAGGACCCCACCGAGTGGCTGCCTCCGTACGCCGGCTACTGGTGCACCTACGTCACCGACTGGGTCGCAGACAAGACCCGCTACCAGCTGTCCGTTGACCCCGCCGAGCAGACGGCGCTCGCCGAGCGCCTCGCGGCCTGCCCCGACCAGCCCATCTCCGTCACCTACGCCCGCTGAGACACAGGTCCGGGCCCGCGGCTACGGGGGAAAGCGGCGGGCCCGGACACCCCACACTCCCACACCACCGTCGTCCGTGCGCGGAAGTCGAGCACTGCCGCCGGTCACCGGCACACAGCCGATCGCTTCCGGCCCGGCGGTGCGCTTTGGACCAGGGGCGCCGCCGGGCCGGAGTGCCGCAGGCCAGGCCCGGGGTCACCGGCCACCGGCAGGCGGGTCAGCGGCGCATGCTGCCGCCGTTGCGGTGCTCCCCACGGTGCTGACCCCAGGAGACCTCGTCGACCAAGCGGTCACGGTCGTTGCGCAGGGTCGCCGTGTCGCGGTCGTTGTTCCACACGTAGGTGCGGCGGTCCTGGAAGACGTCGGTGGCGCTGTCACGGCCTTCGCCGGTGTGGACCCGGACCGTGGCCCGGCCCTCCAGACGGAAGTGGCGGAAGGTATAGCGGTGTCCGGCCTTGTCGGTCAGCGTCCAGTGGTCCAGGTTCACCGCCCGGCGGGTGGTGTTGGTGACGTCTACCCACTCCTTCTTCAGGGACCGGTTGGAGCGGTCGTCGCGTCCCGGCGAGTCGTACTGCACGCTGCTGATGACCACATCGTGGTACGGGCGGGCCGGGTGGTCACCCGGGGTGTGTAGTGCGGGTCGGCGGCCGGTCGGCCGCACACCCATACCCTGCCCACCATGCGGAGGGGATGTGGTGGGTACGCGAAGGTCATGACAGTCCCGTCATATTTCTATGACTCTCAGCTGTAACCTCCATGTATACAGCGATCGCGCAAGATTGACGGTCCTTCACCCCGCGAGACGGTACGAGCAACGGCCTCGCCATGACCCGCTGGCGGTGCCGTGCGTCTTCCCTCCGCCATCGGTCACCCGAAAGTGAGTAACAGCGCGGCCTGGTCGAACGGCCCCACGGTGCAGCGGCGTGTGCCCGCCACACCGCAGGCAGGCTGACGAGCCCACGAACGGGCACCGGGGCAGGCAGGAGGCGGCATGGCCCGGGGCTGGTAGCTGGTTCGAACCGCATGCACGCCGTAGACCTCGCTATCTTGTTCAGCGCCCGCCCGCCGGGACGGCTGCTGCGGGACGGCGTTACGGGTGACGGTCGGCGCCCATCAGAGAAAGGCCTCGGGGGAGCAGAACGTGAACAGACAGGACCGTGCGGACGCGGTGGACCGGGAGATGGCCGCACGTCCGCTGCCCGATGCCGCCGCGCGAGCACTGGGCCGCTGGTGGAGTCAGAACGCGCCGGCCTACGCGGACGGGACGCCTGGCGCGCACACGGTCCGCTACACCCCCAGCCGGTGGGCGCAGATCACCCCGTGGCCTTCGGTACTGGCCCCCACCTCCACCGTCGGTGATGCCGCAATCAGCCGGACGGAGGTGGCCCTGGCCGTCGCCGACGCGCTGCAGCGTGAGGCTTTCGCGCAGGCGCTGGTCACGACGTACGTGTGGGGCAAGGGCAAGCGCGGCACCCCAGGCGGCAGCGGCCCGGCCACCCTGCACAAGATCCTTGCCTTCGAAGGCCTCGATACGACACTGGCGGCCGCAGTGACCGAACTGCGCGAGCACGGTCCACAAGAGGCCTACGCGGCACTCCACCAGCAAGTTCCCTGGTTCGGGCCGTCTTTCTTCACCAAGTTCCTGTACTTCTCCGGCGCCGCGCTGCCGCCCGCGCACGGCCCGCGGCCCGCGGCCGCTCATCCTCGACCGCGTCCTGTCCCGGCGCCTGCGCCGGCTGGCCGCTGAGGTCGGCCGGGAGACCGGCTACGACCCGGACGGCTCCATCGCCGCCTGGGTATGGGCGGACAGGAACTGGACTGCCCACCGCTACGGGGTCTACCTCTCCTTCGCCGCCGCCCGTCAGCTGGCCGCCGGCGGCGGCTGGCCCTCCAGTGCAACCCCTGACCTGCTCGAATGCGCGCTGTTCAACGCCGCATGGGAGTAATCGAGTTGATGGCGCAAAAGGCGACTTCCAGACCCAACCGCTTTCCCCCGTCTCAGGAGGGGCGGTAGGCGCTCATCAGCAGTGTGTCGGCGGTGCGCGGTCCGTCGGCAGTGGCGGGTAGCACACTGAAAGTGATCTTGGTAAATCCGGCCTCGGCGAGGAGGTTGGCCCATACACGCTCCTGGAGGACCCACCGGCTCATAGTGATCGTCTCGCCGTCCGCTGTCCGTGCGGAGATGGTGCCGGGCGCCGCTTCGGGCTTGGCGGGCGCTCCGCTCAGATAGTGGGCGAGGGTGGAGTACACGAGACGCCCGCCCGGCTTAAGAGCGATGGCTGCGGCTGGCAGCGTCCTGCGCGGGTCGGTGAAGTCCAGGGCGCCGAAGACGCTGTAGAGGACATCGTAGGTGCCGGGCATCTCGTGTAGGTGGGAGACCGCGTCAGACAGGGCGATGCGCAGGCGTGGGGCGAGGTGGGCGTAGAGGTCGGCTGCCATGGCGTGCTGGGCTGGTGAGGCGTCGACTGCGGTGATCTGGGCGGGCCGGTGATGTGCTGCCAGGTGTGCGGCGTGCCGGGCTGCGCCGGCGCCGAGGTCGCCGACGTGCCGGCCGGTCAGATCTCCCAGGACTTCTGGGCCGGGTCCGGCGTCCTGGTCCCAGCTCCAGAAGAAGGTGTCGGGGACGGCGCGGTCGCTGCTGGCGCGGGCGCGGCCGTAGTGGCGCCACAGGTCCGGGGTGCTGGTGATCACCCGCCCCATCCTGGCGGCCTGCTAGCGGCCGCGGGCTGGTTCGGCTGAACTCTCACCCGGACGTAGTTCTGGCCCCGGCCAGGGAGCCGGGGCCAGAGATTTCGTGCTGGGTCAGTGGGAGTCGTTGCCGGGGTGGCACGGGCCGCAGTCGGCAGCGTCCGCCCACAGAGGGAGATCGACGTCCCATCCGTCTGCCGCGACGATGTGCGCGGTCTTCATCACGGAGCCGTCGTTCTTGAAGTCGACCTTGGGCACGTGATGGAGGAAGTACCCGTCGTTGAAGCGGTCGCACAGCTCGGCGTAGGCCAGGGTGTCCAGGATGATCGTGTGGACGCCGATGTCGACGAGCGTGCTCGGCGCGAGCCCCAGCGCCTCGCCTCTCAGCAGGTAGGCGTACGCCTGGCCGAGGACCCGGGTGGCCATGACCGAGTCGTAGGGGTAGTCGCGCATGAGGAGCCCGACCTGCTTGTTCCACAGGTCGGCCGCCACGACCTCCTGTAAGGAGCGGAACCGGCCGGCAGCCGGAGTCGTGGCCACACAGGATGTGACGGTAGCGGTGAGCATGAGATGCCTCCGTCGGACGGTGCCCCGCGGTTCGGGGCGATTCACCAAGGACACTTCGACAACCGGCTGACATATGATCAATTGCCTTTCTGTGCAAGGTACTTGCATGTCGTGCAAGCGGTCTCGACTGCGGTGCCGGGTGCCCATACCGTGAAGGTCTTCCAGTCGTGCAGCGCGTGGGAGGGGCCTGTGCCCGTTGACCCGCTCTAGAACACCCCGAAAGCACGTGAGTTGGCCGTGCAGCGGCGTCCTGGCGCGCTCATCCGACTCGGCCGCGAGCACCGCGCCTGGACGCTGGCCATGCTCGGGCAGCGGCTTGGCTGCTCGCCGGCCACCGTTTCCCGGCTTGAGCGCAGCAGCAGGGTCGTCGACCTGTCTCTCGTCCACCGTGCCGCGTTCGAAGTCGGTGTTCCGCGACAGGTCTTGGTGAGTTCCCTTGCGCCACCCGTCCCCATGGCATCGGCGGCTACTAGAGTGACGGCCAGTCACGCCGAGGAGGACCCGATGCGCCGCCGTACGCTGCTCACCGCCACGGCAGCCGCAGGGCCCGCCGCGCTGCTGCTGGGGGTTGACCAGGCTCTGGCCGCCACGCCGGCACCGACCGGCAGTGGGCCGCTGGACGGCCGACTGACCACCGCCCGGGAGCTGTACGACAAGGGCGCGCATGCGCGGCTGCTCGCCGTTTTGCCCGGGCTCATCGCGGACGGGCATGCCGCCGCCGTCTCCCGGCGGGAGCTCGATCAGGCGCGGCTGTCTTCTGTGTACAGCCTGGCCGCCGCTGTGCTGAGCAAGCTCGGCTCGTATGAACAGACCCGGCTCACTGCGGACCGCGCCCGTACCTGGGCGGAGGTGTCCGGCTCCCCCATCGCGGCGGCCGCCGCTGCCCGGGAACTGGCGATCGTGCTGCGTCACCAGGACCGCACCCAGGAAGCGCAGCATCTGATGCAGATGGCGGCCGGCAACGTGGAGGCGACCGGTCTTCGGACTGAGGCGGCGGCGTCCGCGTACGCACAGATGCTGTGCACGCTGGCCTACACCGCTGCTCGTGGCGGTCAGCGAGCGGAGGCTTTGGCGATGACCGAGGAGGCCCGCCGCGCCGCCGGGCGGCTGCCGCCGAACACCCCGGCAGGGCGTCTTTTCCCCCTCAGCCCTGCCGCCGTCGACCTCTATGCGGTCGGCGTGCACTGGGCGCTGGGAGACGCGGGAGCCGCGCTGGAGGCCGGGAAGGATCTGCGGCCTGCACAGTTCCCGACTGCCGAGCGCAAAGCGCGGCTGGGTACCGACATGGCGCGGGCCTGGTGGGCATGGAAGCGGCCCGAGCAGACCGCTCACGCTCTGCTGGATGCCTACCGGGCCAGCCCCGGCGAGGTCCGTGACCGGCCCGCGATCCGCAGCATCGTCACCGAGCTGGCCGAGCGGCACCCGCACACCAGCGGCGTCCGTGAGCTGCACACCGCTGTGACGCGGTCGAGCTGATGCCTCTGCGGCGAAGGGACGAGCTGTCTGCGCGTCTTACGGGAGGGCTGCTGGCGAGGTGCTTTCGTCGGTCCAGTCTCCGGTGAACAAGGACGCCACGAGGGTGGCGTCCTTGGCGGGGAGTTCACCGGCGCGGTGCTTCGTGCGGGCTTTCGCGAGCCAGGCCCCGATCTTGACCTGATCGCCGTCGACGGTGATCTCCTCGCGGGCGGTGGGGGCGCGGCCCTCGCGGTGCAGGAAGAGTTCGAGAATCTGCACGGTCTGGGCGAAGGTGCGGCGGGGGCGGCGGACTGCGGTGAGCGGGTGGCTTTGCGGAGTGACGCCGATGACGGTCAGCAGGCTCTGCTGCGGGTGGGCGAGGGTGCTCCAGCCGGTGAGCTGGCGATGCAGCCAGCTGCCGATCTTCACCGAGGCCAGAACGCTGTCGCGGTCGAGCGCGGCCGGGTCGTTGCCGGCGGCGAGGTGGGTGCGCAGCAGGTGGTATTTGCGGTGCCAGTCCGCGCCGTGGGGCAGTTGCCAGTCCGGGTCGATGGCCGCGAGGTGGGCGGCGCGTGCCGGGTCGAGTTCGGCGTGTGCGGCCGCTGAGCGCTGTTCGGCGAGCCAGGCGCCGAGGGGGGTGGTGGCAGGGGCGGCCAGGTGGCCGTGGACGTGGTGGTAGTCGGTTGCAGCGGTGATCCGGGCGCGCCAGGCGGCAGCGTGTTTGTCCCAGATCATGTCCAGGGCGTCGAGTTCGGCGATCCAGTCGGCATCCAGGCGGCCGGTGGTGCGGGCGTCGCGCATGCTGGTGATGAAGGTGCCGAGGGCGTAGCCGTGGGCGTCGGTGTAGTCGGTGGGGACGTCGAGGTGGTGGTGGGCGTCGTGGTAGGCCTGGGCGGCGGCGAGGCCTGCACGGCGGGCGCGGGAGACGGCTGTGTCGTGGGGGTTGAAGGAGGTGAGGTCGAGGGCGCGGGCGATGTGTTCGGGGTGGGCGGTGAAGTCGAAATGCCAGCGGTGCCGGATGAGGTTGCTGATTTCCTTGGGGAGGCGGTTGGCCTTGTCGGGGAGGCGTTCGAGGATGCGGTGGTCGTGGCTGGCCAGGGCGGTGCTGATGGCCCAGACGGGTTCGTAGGCGGTGCCGAGGATGTCGGTGGGGTCGGCGTTGGGGGGGATGTAGACGGGGATGACGAGGCTGGCGGTCTTGCCGCTGACGGACAGGCGCAGGGCGCGGCCGAGGGCCTGGACGCAGCGGACGACGCTGCGGGTGGGGTCGGCGAAGACGATCGCGTCGACGCTGGGGATGTCGACGCCTTCGGCGATGACTTTGGCATTGGCCAGGATGGCGCACGAGGAGGCAGCGAATTCGGCGAAGGTCTCTGCGCGTTGCGCGGAGGGCATGTCGCCGTGGACGAAGAAGACGTCAGGGCTGGTGTCAGGGCACAGGTCTGGGGCGTGGGCGCGCAGGCGGCGCAGGGTGTGGGGCAGTTCGCGGGCGAAGCGTTTGGCGTCCTCGACGAGGTTGAAGTAGACCAGGACACGCCGCTGCTGGTGGGTGGCCATCGCTTTGAGGACGGCCAGGTGCAGGGCGGTGGTGCGCAGGGCGTCGTCTGCGGCGGGCTGCTGGTCTGGGGTCGTGGTGCCGGGGGTGGGCAGGTTGAGGCGCGCGCGCAGGTCGTCGTCGGTGAGGGTGGGGACGATGATGCGGTAGTCGGCGACCCGGCCGTCTTCGATGGCCTGGGCGAGCGGGTATTCGAAGATCTTCTTGCCGTAGACGGCAGGGTTGTCCATCGAGTTGGCGCGTGCCTCGTTGCCCTCCCCCGCTGCGGCCAGGCGTCCGCGGGGGCCGGACAGGTTCGCGGACTCCGCGAGGTCGGGGGCGGCGAAGATGCGGGGAGTGGCGGTCATGTAGAGGCGGCGGTCGGTGCGGATGCGCCCCGTGTCATGCACTGCAGCCCATTTCTTGTCAGCCCGGCCGGCGATCCGGTGTGCCTCGTCCAGGACCGCCAGGTCGAAGGGCGGCACCTGGTAGGCGGTGTGCTGGGTGTTCTCGATCTTGTCGAGGGAGTCGTAGGTGCACACCACCACCAGACCGGGCAGGGCATCACGTCCCTGGCCGACGGCCGCGAGCAGGGAGGCCAGGAGGCGGTAGTCGGTGACGGAACCGACGCGGGCGGCGGCCAGGGCGTCGTGGGCGGCCGCGTCCATGGAGGAGACGATGACAAGCGGTTCGCGATGGCCGTCGCGGCGCAGGGCCAGCGCGGTCTGCGCTGCGAGGTCGAGGGTGGGGACGACGAACAGCAGCCGGCGCGCCAGCTGACGGGCGGCACGACTGGCCACCAGCGTCTTGCCGGTGCCGGTCGCCGCCACGTACAGGCCGCGGGTGCCGGGCCGGCGCAGGTGCTTGAGGATCCTGTCGAGGGCTTCTTGCTGGTCCTCGTGCAGCGGGAGGGGTTTGGGCCGCCGGCCCCGGCGGGAGGGCAGGTCCAGCCCCAGGCTGTGCAGGTCCTGGGCGGTGAACGGCTGCGACACAGCCGCCGGGGGCGGGGACGAGTCCAAGGCGGTCTCCGGGACGGTGTGGGGCAGGCCGGTGGCGGGGGCTGGCTTTGTACTGATTCTGACAGCCCTCCCCCAGCGTCACGGGTGTCTCTGCCGCACCGTGTGTGCAGTGTGCGGGGCGCTGGCTGTCAGGGAGTCTGGGGTGCGGGCGTCGTGGGCTGGGCAGGTGCCGTCTGCACGGTCGCGGGGGTGGTCTGCGCGGCCAGTTTGCGGTAGCCGGTGGCTGTAATGGTGTGCCACGACAGATAGAAGCCGACAACGGCAAGGATCCCCAGAACAGTTGTCGTGCCGAACAACAGGGGCCGATGTTCGACAGGGAACCGCCACAGGGCCAGGTCAGTGGCCAGGGTGAGCAGGATGCTGTTGAGGACCCAGCCGCGGCAGATCCTCAGCCGGGAGCGGGCGTAGTCGGCGCGTGCGGCCAGGGAGGGGAACTCGGCGAGCTTGAGGCGGGCCTGGGCGTAGGCGGCGGACGTGGGGAAGGACTGGGCGCGCAGTCTGCGGCGCGCGGGGGCCAGGGCGGTGTCGGCGGCACGGTCGACGAGGATGCCCAGCGCGTAGGCGGATGCGAGGGCTGCACCGGCCGCGAGGGATGTACCGACCATCGGCGCCAGGCGACGGCTGTTGTCGGAGCCTGCGATGGCTGCAGTGAGGACGCCCAGACCGGTGAGGAAGCCGATACCGACAACGAGGACTTCTACGAACATGGCGGTGGCGGCCACGACCTCGGACGGCTCGGGCTGCGGCGTTCGGGTCACAGGTCTATCCCCCAGATTTCTGCCATGTCGTAGAGCATCGTGTCGGCAAACGGGCCCTCGCCCCACAGGTCGCGCAGAGTGAAGCTGTCGTAATCGAGGCGTTCGAAGATGATGAGACTTTCCGGCTGCGAGGCCAGTATGAACCGGCCGTCCTCGAGGAAGTGGTCGCTGGTCGGGCCGAACTGGACATAGGCGCGGGCCAATTCGGCCCGTCGCTGTTCGGCGAATGCCGTCAGCCGGTAGTTGTAGTCGCTTATATCGTCGGGGATCGCTTGCTGGAGTACTTCGATGACCTCGTGGGAGAGCTCTCTGTCAAAAGAGTGGTGGGCGAATGTGCGATAGATGCGTTCCGTCTCCGCGAGGAGCTTGTTGCCGCGGGTGAAGTCAGGGTGCCGCTCCAGCGCCTCCATCACCCGACCGATCTCTGCCTCATACAGCTCTACCAGGGCAAGTGCACGGTACAGCGGGCGACTGACATCGGAGGGGATCTGCAGGTTGCCAGGGGGCTTGTAGGCCAGGCGGTGGTAGTCGTTGGCCCAGACGTCGACAATGGGGGTGCGGATCTGGATCTCGCACTCGTACGGTTGGCCGTCCGGGTCCGTGAAACCGCCGATGACCGGAACCTGGACGTGGAGCCGGGGATACTCGAAGCGTTCCTCACGGCCCGGCAGCATGCGGCGGTAGTCCTGGACGACGTCGTCGCTGACGTCGAAGGCCTCTTTGACCAGGGAAAGCGCCGGATCGAACAGCCCCGGGTGGCGGACGGTCATCCGCACCCCCACCTTGTCGGTGACGTCGTTCCAAGGGTCGGTGTAGCCCTTGCGATGGATCTTTGCGACGTATCGGCCTACGCCCTTGGTGCGCTGGGCGACGACACAGTCGAACCGGGCGAGGCCGGCGCGTCGGCGTATGTGGTCGGCGGTGCATCGGGCGGCTTCCTCGATCCGGGGCTCCTCCGCGAGGTAGCGGTGGAAGGCCTCATTGACCGTCAGTGTCACGGCTGTCTTCCAGGACGCTGGCGTCTGTCGTCTGTGGAGCCGAGGTCTTCTTCTTGCTGCGGCCGCCCGGTGGCGCCCATCCTTGGGTGTTGGTGACTTCGCCTGTCACGGTGGCCATGGTCCGCCCGTCGTCCAGGGTTTCGAAGGTGACGGTCTCTTGGATGACGTCCAAGGGGGCGACAAGGAAGGCGCCGCTGGCGAAGTCAACTCGCATCTTCTGCAGGCGCGGCTCGATCTGTTCGGTGTCCTTGACGAAGGTCCGGTCGGGGATGCCGTTCTCGGAGAGGTGAGCGAGGAACTCTCTCCTGTGCTCTCCTTTCAGGTGCAGGTCGGTGAACGTCCGGGGGGTGATGGTGTCCGGCGCGCTCTTGAGCTCGGAGAGAATCGCCATGGTGTAGTCGATGCGGGCTTGGGCGTCCTCGGGCTCGCTCAGGCGGCTGTTCACCCACTTGAGTGCGACATCGTGGAACCTTCCGGTCACCTCGGCCGGGTCCTCTGTGTACGTGCAGCCGAGGAACGTGCGGAGGAAGAATCCTGAGATGCGATTTTGGCTGCGCTGTCGGTCAGCTGCCCAGCCCTGCAGCAGGTCCGCCTCGACACCGTCGGCGGTGAACAGGGCGAGTTTGAACACGTTGGCTTTCTGGGTGAGCAGGAGGTCGGCGTAGAACTGGACGTCGAAGGTCCGCCTCCCTTGTTCCCCGACTCGTCGGGCCTGCATTCCGCTCTCTGGCTCCAACTTGATGAGAAGCAGGCCACGTTGCCGGGCCAACAGAACCTGAGCAACCACCAGCAGCCCGCTGGAAGCCGAGCCCGTCTGCGAGTCCTGAAGATGCCGGGCCAGCTGGCAGGAGGTCTCTACAAAATCCTCCTGTCCGTTCATAAAGTCGCGCACCCATTCCGGGAGGGGGGACTTGAGCTCAGGATCCTCTGTCACTGACAGGGCATGAGACTTCAAGATCCCGATCAAGCGTTTTTCCAGCGCGCTTTGGACTTTGCCCGTCAGCTGGCTGGCCTCATCGCTGAGCTCGACCGTGTAGTCCCTGGGATCTTTCTTCGCCCGTGTGGGTACCGAATGCACGATGGCCTGCTCGATGACGAGTTCACCAAAATTCGTACGCATCTCTACCTCGGTGTGTGGCCCGGTGCTCCACGTCGGAGGCGCCGGGAGGGTCGCAGACGCAGCCCCTGGACGGGTCGCTGCGGGATAGAGGCGCCCGCTGGGGGCATCCCCCGCGCGGAAGCGCCATGCACGGCAGGCTCCCCCCCCAGCCGCGTTGCTCACGCTCTGTCATGAGAGAGCGTAGTGGCTGATAACAACTCGTGTCCCCCAAGTCGTATGCACGTGGCTTATTTTGCGCGTGTGGTGGTTGAGACCTTCCGTCCGGAACGCACGTGAATAGGACGGCGTGGGGCCGAGCCGCCGATCGTACGGTAGGGGCAGGAAAGCCGCAGTGGGCTTGCCTTTTGCGGCTCGTAGAAGAGGTGCACCGGGGTTGTGTGCTGCTGGGAGATAGCCAGTTGCTGGCCAAGGACCGGAGTCGATGCTCCCGGGACACGGCCGGAAGTTGGCCAGCTATGCCCCTGCCCTGCGCCATGAGGGCCGGCGTTGCGGCGAGAAAAATTCGCATGTGCCGCCCTTGGCTGGACGAATGCAGTAGGCGCGTCAGCATGACGGCCGGATTTCCGCCCGCGCGGTAGCACGGTTCGGTACTACGGCTGCGGATGGGCATGGCGGTGCGTCACAGTCCCCTGATACGCGGCGGGCGGCGCCCACCAGTCGGTGTCCCGCAGGGTCTGCCGGTCGATACGTTCCTGCGGCACGCGCACTCCCAGTTCCAGCCGGTCGATGACCTCGGCGGGCATGCCGAGGAAACGGGCCAGGGACTGGGCTTTCTGCGCGCGGACCGGCTCCGCAGTCATGTCCGGGCCGACGGGCTGGGCGCGGGCGACGGCCTGCCACAGCGGGTGGCTGATGCCGGCCGTGAGGCCTGCTGCGCGGGCGGCGGTGACGAACTGGTGGGCTGCCTCGATGCCGGCGATGTCGACGTCGCCGGCGTAGTCGATGCGGCCGGGGTGGATACTGGTGAGGTCGTGCAGGCGGGTCAGGTCGGTGACGAGGGCTGATGCGGCGTCTCCCCCGCCAAAGATGACTGCGGCGTAGGGGGCCGGGCTCACGGGGCGCAGTACGTGCCAGGCGGAGTCGAAAGTGGCACGGTTCTCGACCACCAGCAGAGGGCCGCTGGAGTGGAGGACCGCGATGCGCAGGGCGCCGGTGGGGGCTTGGCAGGCCAGGTCTTCGAGGCTGAGGCGTCCGGGGTTGAAAAGAGGGCTGGCAGCCAGCGCGGTGAGGCGCTTTTCGTCGTTGTAGATCTGCAGTGAGCGTTCTTCGCGCGCGATGACAGGCCGCGGCTGGCCCGTGGTGGCCAGAAACCAGCGATTGAGGCGGACGGCGTCCAGGCGCAGGTGGGTGGGCGGGTGGGAGGTGCGTATCCAGGCGGGTGCCCATTGCATGGTGGGGCCCCAGGGTTCGTCCGCGGGATCGAGTGCCTGGTGCGGGGGGCAGTGGTTGGCAGGGACGGCGATGCGGGCGGGCAGGCGTGGTGTGCCTGCGTCCCAGAGTCTGCCTCCGGTGGCGGGGAGTGTGACGAGCCCGGCGTCTGCCAGGTGGCTGAGGGCGTGGGCGAGGCGCGCACGGGTGTTCCACGGGTCGGGCCAGCCGGGGTCGGCCCGGGCCCATAGACGGTGCACGGCGGCTGCCGTCAGGCGGTGGTGGCGAGTGTTCAGAAGGAGATCGGCGAACAGGTCGAGGACGTCCTGGGGCGGCAGGGGTGCGGGCTGGGTCATGGGAGTTCGTCTTCGTCTGTGTGGGCCTGGTCGGTGTGGACGGTCGCGGCGGAGAGGGCGGGCCAGGTGGGCAGGTCGGGATCGGGGCTGCGGTCGGTGTCGCGTTCGGTGGCGGAGATGTAGAGGGTTCCCTGGTGCAGGAGTGGCTGGAGATCGGTGTCGTCGATGCCATAGGGGATGACGATGTTGGCGCTCTCGCGGCGGGAGACCCTCAGCTGGATCATGCCGGGGAAGACGGTGAGGGCGCCTAGGTCGCGGATGCCGGTGAACGGGATGAAGCGGACTCCCAGGGAGGTGGCGATGTCGCGGGCCAGGCGCAGGAAGTCGGGCTTGGTGACCTTGGCGAAGGGGTTGTCGAGCAGCAGGGTGGTGTGGCGGTGTCCGTGGACGGCGGCGCGGCGGGCGGCAAGGAGCGCGGCGAGGACGAGGGCGAAGGTGACGCCTTCGCCTCCGGAGGTTTCCACGGCGAGCCGATCAACGGGTTTGTGCTGGGGATCGAGCGGGTCGGAGGGGATCAGGACGTGGGCGTTGAAGGCGGGGGTGACGGCCTCGACGAGACTGTAGATGGTGGAGTCGGCGTCGAAGTCGGGGCGGGCCAGGTGGGTGTGCGGGTCGAACCAGGTCTGCAGCAGGGACAGGACGGCGGCCTTGCGGCGGTCCTTCTTCATGTCCAGGCCGGTGAGTTTGAGCAGGGGGCGGCCTGCCCAGCAGCCCAGGGCCGGTGTCACGGGCAGATAGGAGTCGGTGACCGTGGCCTGCACGCCGCGCAGCAGTTCCTGGACCGCAGCGAAGGCGGTGCGGCCGGTGTCTTCCACACGGTCGTTGAAGGAGCCAACGGTGTGCCGCAGCAGGGCGCACCGTGTGGTGGCGTTGTGGTGGTGGGTGTCGGCGTCCTGCAGGAGAGCGGTGCGGCGCAGGCCGCGGAGCATGTGGACGAAACTGTCGCCTGAGACGACATCGGGGTCGGCGTCACGAAGTACGGCTTCGAGGTCCTCGAGTTGCCTGTTGGCGAGTGCTTCGCGCTGGCCGAGCCGGTGGTGCAGGCCGGCTACATCGCTTTCCAGTGCGGTGCCGGCGTCCTCCAGTGCGGCGCTGGTGTCAGGCTCGGACGCTCCCGCTGTGGCCAGCTGCCTCAGGCGCTGCACGCTGTCGGGCGCGGGGTCGGAGGGGGGATGCGCGGCAATGTGGAAGGCCCGGTCCTCAAGATCGATGACAGAGGTGAGTCCTCCGCTGGAGGCGGCCAGCAGGGGCAGGCCGACCTGAAGGAGGGCGATGGCCTGGGTGGTCAGGTCACGGGCGGCACGGGCCTGGCTCAGCGCGGCCAGTGTGCTCTCCTGGAGCTGGTCGGCCTGTGTTCGTGCGGTGAGAGCGGTCTCGCGTGCCACGGTGAGCCGGTCGAGGATGTGCTGTGCCTGTTCCGCAGTGGCGGCTTGGTCTTCCGGTTCGACCTGGGGCGTGCGGCGCAGTCGGCTGTGCTCCTCTGCCGCTGTGCTGAGCTCCGTGCGAGCGTGCTGCAGATCGCTCTTCAAAGCTCCGATGGACGCACTGAGCCGGAGGATCTGTTCCTGGGCCTGGGCAGCGGTTCTGGTGTGGTCGTCCGCGCTGTGCTGGGGGTGTTGGGCAAACAGGCTGCGGGCGGCGTCCTGGATGCGCGGAGGTTGCTTGCCGACTTGCTTCTCAAGGGCTTCGGCCTCGGTACGGTAAAGGGCCTGTTCGGCCGCCAGCTGGGGGTCGCCGGCCGCGGTGCTCCAGTGACGGTGGCGCGCGGCAGCGAGTTCTCTGAGTGTGCCAAGGTCGAGGTCTGCGTCTGCCGGATCGATGTGGTCGCTGTCGGTGCAGGTCCCGGCCACGAGAGCGCGGGAGTCGCCGGTCAGGGTGCGCAGTTCTCCAAGGTCGGCGAGGATGCGGTCGCGTTCTTCCTGTGCCCGGGCACGGTCGGTGTGTGCGGTGTCCTGGGCCGTGCGGGCTTCGGCCATCGTGGCAACGGCCTGGTTCTTGTCGTGTTCGGCCCGTGCTGCCTCGTCGTCCACTTCGGTGCGGCGGGCGGCGTGTTGGGCGAGCGGTGCCAGGCGGCCTGCACGCTCGGTGACGTCGGTCAGCTCATGGTGGAGTTCACGCAACTGCTGCTGGGTATCTTCGAGCTGAGCGGCGGCATCGGTGAGCTCGGCATGTGCCTCTCCTCGTGCCCGCTCTGCCTCCGCGCAGCGTGCTGTGAGGGCCTCGACATCATGCGCGACGGTGTGCAGACGGTGCGCGCCGATGCGTTCGCTCCAGTCGATGACCCGGCGGCGCAGGTTCTCAATCTGGTCGTAGCGGGTGCCGAGGTCGTAGCGGTGCTGTTCGCGGCGTTCGGCTTCGGCATGGCGGGCGGCGGTCTGAGGGCGGGCGGCTTGCGGCGACCAGTGGCCCGCGTCGGGCAGGATGACGGTGACGTCATCGGGAAGGGTGGTGGCTGCTTCGAGCGCCTGCGGCATGGCGATGACCAGGGGGGCCTGCAGGTTGGGCTGTGTCTGGCGGGCGAGGTCGATCACCCGGCCCCAGTCATCGGGGATATTGACGACAATGCCGTCGGCCAGGGCCGGGTGCTTGTGTACGACGGCCTCGGCCACCGTGGCGGGCAGTTGGGAAAGATAGGCGTAGGCGCTGCGGGCACCGAATTTCAGGTCGTCGGCGCGACGGCAGATGTCGGCGACTTCTGGCCTGGGCGGGAGCAGGCCGGTGTCTTCCAGGGCGGCTGCGGCCCGTCGGGCGGTGGCCCCCTGTACTGCGGCGTCCAGTTCCCGGCTCTTGGCCTTTGCGGCGGCGAGAGCCAGGAGTTCTGTGATGGCCTGGTCCTGGTCATCGAGTCGGATCGGGTCGTAGTCGAGGAGTGCGCTGCCGCAGAGTTGTTCGGTGAGAGTCTCGGTTTCGGCACGCAGTTCGTTCAACACGTCGTGCTGCGTTGCGAGGTCTGCATGCGCCCGGAAGGCCTCTTCGACGCGCAGTGTGTGGGTCCGGCCGAGATCTGCGACCAGGCCGGTGAGCCGGTCGTGGTCGTCGTGGAGGGTGTCCTGTTCGGCGTGCAGGGCCTCCTGACAGGCCACCGCTGTCTGCAGTACGGCCTGCGGATCATCACTGTCGTTCAGGATGCCCGCGCGGACGGCGTCTTTCAGTGACGCATGGATGCGCTCCAGTTCGGCCCGGCAGCCCTGCAGTCGGGTGTCGGCTTTGGTGTGCAGGGTGGAGGCGGCGAGGAAGTCACTGCGGGCGGTGTCGGTGCGCTCGTCGGCCGCTTCGATCGCGGTGGTCGCGGCGGTTTGTTCCGTATTCAGGCGTTGCTCGTCGCTGGTCAGCCGCTGGGCCAGGGCCAGCGCGGCGGATGCTGCGCGGCGGCGCTGGGGTTCGGCCCCCTGGCTGCGGGCGGCGAGCGCGGCGCGGATGTCCTGCATGCGCCGGCGGAGCGTGTCCTGGCGTACGAGCACGGCCGCGGTGGTGGCCGCCTCGACGCGTAGCTGGGCTGTGGTGAACTCCTGCTGGCGTGCTGTCAGCTGTGTCTGGGTGTGCTGCAGGAGCAGTTGGGCCAGTTGGAGCTTGCCTGCGCTCTGCCGGGCGTGGGCATCGGTGTAGGACGCCAGGGCGCTCTGGAAGGCCTTCTCCGCCTCGGCGTGGGTCCGGTCGTGCCGGTCGTGGTCGGCGGCGCGGTCGGCGGCTTGCCGTTGCAGCAGGTGGCGGGCGTCCAGGAGGTGGTCGACGAAGTGGTAGCGGCTGGACTCCAGGGCCGTCAGGTGGTGACGGTGGACGGTGAGGGCCTCGGTGTGGCAGGTGAGGTTGCTGACCAGCGTGAGCCGGCGCCGGTCGACCTCGAGCTTGTCTGCGTCCTCCCCCAGGTTGGTCAGGGCGACTTTGAGGTGGCTGATCAGGTCCGGTGAGCCGGTTGCGTCGATGAGGCTGTTGAGGAAGGCGCGCGAGGTGTCGTAGGTGAAGACGTGGTCTGCGGCGCCCTCGTCCTGGTTCATGGCAAGCAGCCAGCTCTTGACGAACTCGACGTCGATCTTGAGGGTCTGGCGCAGATAGCGGTCCCAGTCGTTCTGCTTTTCGGTTGCTTCAATGCCTGTACCGGGATGTTTGCCACGCACGCTGAGGATGTGGGTGTGCCATTCGGCGTGGTCCAGCAGACGCTGGCCGCTGCGTAGGGGCAGCGCGGCCAGGGACGGGACCTGGGCCGTGGCCGGCAGGGCCCAGAAGTATTCGGTGACGGGATCGTCTTCGGTGCTTGCGGCCGGCTTGGTCAGGCAGGCGCCGAGGAAGAAGCGCTGTGCTGTGCGTCGTGCGTCAGCTGCGGGAACTTCGACTTCGAGGATGATGTGGGTCGGAGCACCGCCGGGCACATAGTGCTCGATGCGTTTTTCCTTGCCGCGTTTCTTCTGCCGGCGCTGAGCGACCCGGGGCAGGAAGTGGTCGGCCCGGGGAAGCAGTACGTGGATGAGGAAGGCCAGGAGCGTCGACTTGCCGCCGCCGTTCTCCAGGCCGATCACGGCGTGGGTGTGTCGGGACAGGTCCACGGTGAGATCGGGCACCGCGACCTTGTCCCGTACCCGCAGGTTGACGACCCTGAAACCGAGCAGAGGTCCCATGGCTCACTCCCCCGCTTCCGGCACCGCAGCGGACAGTGTCGGTGGTGTGGTGCGGGTGATGGCGTAGGCCTGC
The DNA here is from genome assembly GCF_053608565.1 of Streptomyces sp. NPDC055025. Taxonomy (NCBI): domain Bacteria; kingdom Bacillati; phylum Actinomycetota; class Actinomycetes; order Kitasatosporales; family Streptomycetaceae; genus Streptomyces; species Streptomyces sp. NPDC055025. The sequence continues at coordinate 320,487 of NZ_JBSGVS010000001.1, read as the reverse complement.
AGGTCGGTGAGGAGGTTGTCGGCGAGCATGGCCCGGCAGCGGGCCAGGAACAGGCGGCGGGGGCGGTAGAGGTTGTCGCGGACGGTGGTCCCGCCGGTCTTGACGACCAGACGCTGGCTGTGGAGGAAAGACAGGACTTCGTGCACCAGGTACTCCGCGCTGCGGCGCCCGGCGCGCTTGGCGGTGGGGACATGGCCGGGCAACTGCAGCCAGTGCCACCACAGGGGCGCCTCGCCTTCGGCAGGGTCGGTGGCCTCGCTCTCTTTGTGCTGTGCGTAGTCGGCGATGAAGTCAGCGAGTTGGGTGGCGGTGCAGGTCGCAGTGGCGGCGGAGGGGTCGGTGAGGAGCTCGTCGAAGTCGGCGGCCGACGGGGCGACGTAGGCGAGCAGTGCGACCGGGACCAGCAGTCGCATGGCACGGGCCGAGGCGTGTTCGAAGTTCTTGTTCCAGGGCAGGTCGGCCGCGCGCTGGGGCCAGGCCCACGGCCCGCTGGGGTCGGTGTCCAGGAGCAGGCCGTGGTGCGGGTCGGCCATTGCCACAGAGCAGCCGACACCTTCGAGGATGTCGTCGACGAGATGGCGGAATGCGGCATCGCTGCGGTAGCGGTCGAGCAGGGTGCGGTAGTGGGCCGCCTGTCCGCTGTTGCCGGGCGCGGCGGTCACGTCCAGGGCGAACGCCAGCAGGCGTCCGGCTTCTGTTCCGTCCATGGGGTCCTTTCTGCGAGACAGATGGGTCGTGCAGGCTGGCCGCTGTCTAGTCCGGGCGCGGGATGAGTACTAGCTCGTCCCCATTGATGGCGCCAGCGGGTAGCGGGGTGCCGGGCCGGACGACAACGAGACGGCCGGTGAGGAAGGCGTCAGCGGCGGGAGACAGGTCGTCCTCCACGGTGTTGAAGCCGCCGTAGGCGCTGGTGACGGTGACGGCGAGCACCCAGGGCACGAGGCGGCCAGCGGGGGCATCGAGGCTGTCGAGAACGCCGGAGTGGGGCAGGCCGTCCAGCAGGGTGGACAACCGAGTGGGTGTGGCGATGCCGGCCAGGATGCGGTGGACGGCGTCCAGGACGGCCGGGTCCAGATCGTTCATGGAGTTGCGCAGGTCTCCGATGTCGAAGGGGGCACGGCTGTCTCCGCCGGGGCGGCGGGCGGCGGGCATCATCACGTCTTTCAGGCGCGGCAGGCTGAGCACGCGGGGAGTGCGGGGTCCCAGCAGCCGGACCATCAAAGGCTCCAGGAGGTCGGCAGCGTCCTGGGGCGGCATGTCCAGCAGCGGCGCGAACAGCTGTCCTTGCGGGTTGATGGTCAGTCGGCGCGGTGTGAACAGCTGGCGGTCTTGTTCGGCCTCGTAGGCGGCACGCACTTCGGCGCCGGTCTTCTGCAGCTTGAACAGGGCGATGACCAGGTCACGCAGGGTGCTGCTGAGGCGTTGCAGGCGTGCGTAGTCGGGTGCGTGCAGATGCAGGTGCTCAGCAACGGCGTCTGCGAACTTCTCCTCGGCTTCGACCTGTTCGCCGACGAGAGTGATGATGTCCGTCAGGCGGGGCATGACCTCGCTGGCGTAGTCGACGTCGCGCACGTTGTAGGTGATGCGGCGCAGCAGGCTGTGCAGTTGGGCGGAGAGTCCGTGGACGCTGAGGGTCCGGCGGTCGACGGAGTCGAGGACTTCGTCGTAGTCACGGCGCTTGAGCATGCGTTCGGACCGGTACCGCTCGGCGGAGAGCCGGTCGAAGGGGTCGAAGTCGACGAGGTTCTGGAAGACGTTGATGGCCTCTGGCGTGGCGCGGAGCACCGGTTCGCTGCTCTCGTCGTCCGCAGCGGCGGTGACGAACGCGAAGGACTGCATCACGTAGTGGGCCTGGGCGCGATCGTCGGGGCGTACGTAGCGGTCTGTCATACGGGTCTGCCGGTCGCGTTCGTTCACCAGCAGATCGATGACAGCTTCGGCGATCTCACGATGGATGGCCTGTGGGTCCTGGGGCCGCTGCCAGGCGCACAGGCTGGTGATGTCATCGACGAGGGCAGGGCGGGGCCGGCCGCCGCTGAGCCGGTCGTTCTCGATGACCAGGTGGAGGGCACCCAGCAGCACGGTGATCAGGTCGTAGTCGTCCCAGCCGCGGTGGCTGCGACGCAACGCGTCCAGACGGACGAAGAGAGCGGCTTGGAGGCCTGCCGTGCGGCGCTGACGGACCTGCCACTGGTCCAGAAATCCCTGGAGCTGCTCGTTGAGCTGTACAGGCAAGACGCCCCCTGTCGCGCCCACGCAGGCACACGCCCGCCTGCATGTGACGTACTGAAATGGCCTGCCGACGCGTCAACGGAGAGGTCAGAGATCCGCCCCAACTCCCCCAGCCCGTGACGGTCGCGTGGCAAAGTCCGGTGATCGCGAAACGGCTCAGCAGCCGCTCTTCGCCAACAACTTGCCTTTTTCGAGGAGCTGTTCGGCATCCAACACCGAACTGGGCTCCTACCTCTTCCAGCGGGGCGGCGGCCGCGGGCAAGCGTCACAGCCCGGGCTGGGCGGCTCCTCCCAGGCGACCGGCAGCCCGCCGCAGAGCACTCCCTTGCTGGTGGCTCTCCTGCCACCAGATCCGCGCACCTGGCGCCACCTCCTTTTACCAAGGCCGGCAACATCACGTTTCCCTGGCGGGGAGACCCGCAAAGCACCACGTCACCTCCTCATCTCGCGTCGTTCTCGAAAGCTATCCGCCGCCACTGACAACACCCACTAGAATCCGCCGAATTCGACGAGTCTTGGCCAGTCATCGGTGACTCGAATTCGCATCCCTGTGCAGCTTGGTGGCTGCGGATTCCACCCGCAGGCGTCTCCGTATCCCCTCGCTCTCCCCTTGGGCAGTACTATCCGGCAGAACACAGCCGACCTGCGGAAACGAGAGGTTGGGGCGAGATCACACCCCGCGAGGACCAGTTCCCAGACCGCGGTGCGGGCGTGGCGGTCCTACGTGTCGATCCCTGCCAAATTCAAGCCAGGTTGGAGCGGGCGACAGGCCAGGCTCGACAACCGGCAGTCCGAACATTTATTCCCGCGGGGGAATTTAGAGCATGCATTCGATTGCAGTGCGCATCGGGACACGTGCCGCCGCGATTCCCGGATCCGGTGATACCAGACAAGCCGCAAGAGAACTGGGCGGGGCGAGCTCGTAACGTCGTCCGTCGCGCACAAAGACCCAGAGGGCGTTGACGCTATGGGAGGCAAGACAGGCGGGGTCGGAATTCACGGCTACAAGTACCGACGTACGGACAATGTACGGTGTCCGTACGAAATATGGGCGCCCTTCGTACGCTTCGTGGGATAGAGTCGCAGCGGAGGTGTCCCATGTCCGAGTTGTTCGACGCGGTGGACGCGCTTGTCGCGTCCCGGTCCCCGCTGCCGCCGCCTGCGGAGCGCAAGCGTCTGCGCCAGGCCCACGCCCTCACCCTGGACGAGGTGGCTGCCGCCCTGGACGTGCGCCGGGCGACCGTCAGCGGATGGGAGTCGGGCAGGGCTGAACCACGGCCCCCGGAGCGGGAGGCGTACGCACGTCTGCTGAAGCAGCTCGCGCGGCTCTATCCCGCCCCCGACAGCTCCGCCGCCGCGCAGGAGGACACGACGGTGGTACAGACGCTCACTTCCCCGCCGACCGCAGCGCAGACCCGGCCCACGGACGGCGCGCCAGAGCCCGCGGCCACCACTGCGTCCGCCACCACTGCGTCCGCTCCCGGTGCCGCCGCTCACGCACCGGCCGTTCTTTCGTCTGCGGCGCGTGCCGCCCGGCCGTCGCCGTCCTCACACCGCCCGGACATGAAGAAAGCTGCCCCCACGAGCACTTCCGTGCCCGGCGGCGCGCACGCGCACGGTCCGCTGCTCGTCCTCGACGCCGACGTTGAGCGGCAGGTGACCGGTTACGGCACCGGCGGCCTGATCCTGGCCGTGCCCGCCAAGTCTCTGCCCGTGCTGGTGGAGTGGGCGCTGGCCCAGGCCCAGCTCGGGGCCGAGAAGTTGCACGGCTCGGGCCGGGACGGCGACCCTCTGCTGGTGCTCAGCGCGGCGGCGTGCGAGCGCTACGGCCTGCCCGCCGCGCTGTCCGAGGCTGAGCAGATTGCCGGGCGGCTCGGGGACAGACACAAGGTCCTGGGGCAGCTCGATCGCGGAAACTGGCAGCTCACCAAGCGGGGGTTGGGGCCGTGGGCGCGGATCTACCGCCCCGCTCAGGGCAGCCGTCGCCAGTGCGTGCAGCTGTGCATTCCCTCCTGGCACGCTCTGGACGACCGCGCCTGGGGACCTGCCGCCCGGCTCGAGCCTGCGGACCTGGCCCGGGTGCTGGGGGTGTACGCGACGCGGGTGATGACGCCGGTCGGCTCCATGGCCGTCACCGGCCTGGAGCTGATGACCGCGCTCAACCCGCCGACCCGCGCCAGCGAGCCGGACCAGGACGGCCGGCGGCACGCCGAGCACCGGCCCGGGGCACTGGGCACGCAGCCCCTGGACCCGGCGCCGTGCGAGGCGACCGACGGACATCCCGTCCTGGCCAACCTCCCCCGCTTCCGCGTGCGCGGCCCCGGCGAGAGACTGTTCGAGGAGGCCTACGACTGGGCGCGGGATCTGACCGATGCCGAGTGCATGCAGCGCTGCCTGGTCGGCATCGACGTCAACCTCGCCTTCGGCGCGGCCGCCAACGGCGCCGTCGTCGGCCTGGCCTCTCCGCCCGTGCACGTCACCAGCCCCGTCTTCGATCCAGCCATGCCCGGCTCCTGGCTGGTCGACCTCTCCCATGTCGACCTGTCCCGGGTGAAGGTCGCCAAGCAGTGGCGAGAGCTCGACGCCGCGCTGCTGCCCAGCCCGTTCACGCCGAGTGGCGAACGCCCCACCGGCCCGGCCTGGTACGCCACGCCGACCGTGGCGTACGCCGTGGAGCTGGGCTACGACGTCGCCCCGATCGAGGCCTGGGTGCGGCGTGAGAGCGGCCGGTTCCTGGACGGCTGGTACAAGCGGCTGCGCGACGCCTACGTCGACACCATGGCGGATCTCGGTGTGGGCGAGAAGCTGTCCCCGGCCGAGTTCCTTCAGGCGATGGACGGCTACCGGCAGCGTGATCCTGAGCTGGGGATCGTCGTGGACGCGGTCAAGATGACCGTCAAGGGCGGTATCGGCAAGCTGCAGGAGAAGGCGCGTGGCGGCGGCTGGAAGCCGGGGCAGGCCTGGCCCGCTCTTGCCCGGCCGACGTGGCGGCCGGACATCCGGGCGACCGTCATCTCCCGGGCCCGGATCAACATGCACCGCAAGATGCTCCACCTGGCCGCGGCCACCGGCCAGTATCCGGTCGCGGTCCTCTCGGACTGCGCCGTGTACGCCGCCGACGGACCCAGCCCCCTGGACGTCCTGCCCTACGGTGCCGACGGCAAGACCGTGCCGGGCAGCTTCCGGCTGGGAGTGTCGCCCGGGATGGTCAAGCACGAGGGCACCCAGAGCGTGCTGTGGGGCGCGGACGTGCTCGAACAGCTCGGCGCCGACGGCAAGGTGGCCAACCTCGCCCGCTACATCAAGACCGGCGAGGTCACCGCCAAGGACACCGGAGAATAGGGGGACACAGGGCTGATGGTCACGGTCGCGGAAGAACTCGACAAGGCGGTGCAGGGGGCGTTCACGCGTCCCGTCCCCAAGTCGGCCGGGGCGCAGATGCGCTACCTCGTCAAAAGGCACGGCGGCCGGACGAAGCCGGTCGCCGAGCTGCTCGGCATCAGTCAGCGCACTGTAGAGCGGTACGTGGGCAAGCAGATCAAACACCCCCGCCCGCAGCTCGCCGACCGCCTCGAACGCGAGGTCCGCGCACGCTGGCAGCCGCAGATCAGAGCCAGGGCCAAGCAGGCCGCTGCCTCCACGAGCGGCATCATGATCGATGTCCAGGCCCGGTTCGGCTACACCGCCGCCCCCGGCAGCACCGACCAGGCCCGCGTGCGCCACCTCACCCTCGCCCTGCCGCCCCGTCACGCCGCCCGTCTCCTCGAAGCCCAGGAGGCTGGCATGGACGAGGACGACCTCCGCCAGGTCGCCGCCGAGGCCCTGGGCGAGGTCTACTTCCGCGACAACGGCCGCCGCGCCCACGGCCTGGAAGTCGAACTCACCGACCTCGTCGACCTCCAGTTCGAGCTGTAGCCGGACAGGACAGGCGCAGAAAGGCATCGGGGCGGAGGTGTGACAACAGGGGCATTGCCCGGCCCCGTCTGCAGAGCAGTGCCGGTCTGGATCTCGTCCGCTGTCCAGCCTGTGAGGACAAGCAGCAGGCCGTCCAGCGGACCGCCGACCAGTTCGGCGTAGTCCCTGCCATGCTTGGGGCCGGGGATGGTCGTGGTCCTCGCCGTCGATCCGGCGTCGCGGCAGCTGCTCGTCATCACGGTCCGTCCGTTCAGCCGCGCAGCTGCCGCTGACACCGCGCGGCCGTCGCCACGGGCGTGGTGGCCGCTGGCGCTGGCGTCCCGTGCTCCACAGCTGATCGGCGGCGGGGTCGGGCAGGACGGTCATGCCCGACCCCGTCGCCTGCCGCAGCCATCATTCCCGCGCACTTGGCCCGGAGCGCGTTTCGGCGGGGCGGTTCAGTAGGTCGCGGCCTCACCGACCTGTCGGTGGATCAGCAGTGCGGGCTGGTCGGCGTCTCGCCGCCGGGCGGGGCGGGAGTCGGGGCGGGCAGGGAGGCCGCTGGGGCCGTCGGGCCGTTCGGCGGACGCGCCCAGCAGGGCGCGGATCTTGCGGGCGAAGCCGGGGCCGGGCAGCGGCAGCTCGCTTTCGGGTTCGCGGAGATAGCCGATGGCCACGGCGGTGGGCATGTAGGTCATCAGCTCGGCGACCAGGGCGGACCGGGGGCGGCTGACATGTCTGGCCAGGCGGCGCAGAACCCGCAGGATCGTGGTGATGGTCGTGTCCTCGTGGTGGAGGACAAGTGGGTCACTCAGGTCGTTGTCCCAGTAGATGGAGGTGCGTACGTGGGGGGTGTGCGGTTTTGCCTTGTCGGTCTGCACTTCGTTGGTCTGGGTGTGCCACCAGCGGGCGGTGTGGGTCTCGCCGAGGGAGAGGTGGTGCAGGTAGAGGCAGTAGGCGGCGGCGGGCTGGCCGGCGCCGGCGGCGTACTGCCACCAGAAGCGGGCGCCGTCGTCGGTGTCGGTCAGTTGCAGGACGCAGGCCAGGACCAGTGCGCTGCGGGGTTCGGGGAGTTGGTCGGTGACGAAGGCGGAGACGGCGGCGGTGGGGGTGTGTCTGACCAGGGTCTCGCACAGCGCGCGCAGGTCCTCGGCTGCGGCCGCCGACGCACCCGATACACGGCCCGGGGTGACGGCAGAGAGGATGGCCGGGTCTGCCTCGCGGGGAGGGACGGTCTCGCGGGGCACCGGACGGTTGGGGACCAGTAGTGCCCTGGAAAGGATGTTTTCGAGTCTGGTCATGGGGTGGGTCCTCCGGGTTGGGGCGGCAGCTCGCTCGTCTCGATGGTGTCGTCCAGGAATCGTGTGGCGTGGCGTTCGTCGGACCGTACTGCGGCGACCGGGATGCCGAGGAGATCGGAGACCTTCGCGGGGGTGAAACCGCACATGCGCCGGAGCACCATGACGTCGAGCTGGGCGTCGGGCAGTCGGCTGATCGCCGTGAACAGTTCCAGGTTCTCGGTCAGCTGCGCCGTCTGGTCCTCGATGGAGGTCTGCGCGCGCTGGGAGACGGTGTCGAAGGCTGCCTCCGCCAGCACGGGCCGCTCATCGCGGAAGTCGGCCTTGGCCTTGACGGTGGCGCGCAGGACGCCCCAGGCGTAGCGGCGGATGTCGGGGCTGGCCAGCGCCTCGTCCCAGGCGAGCCAGAGGATGGCGAAGGTGTCCTTTACTGCGGCGTCGCGTGCTTCGTCGGGGAGGAAGGCTCCGGCGTAGCGGCGGTAGTCCTCCTCCACCATGGTGCGCAGTGCACCGTGGTCGATGGGCGGTCCGGAGCGGGCGGTGGCCACGGCGATGGCGCCCTCGGTGGAGCGGTCGACCCAGTCCCGGCTCTTGCCGGCGTCCAGGGCCGCCTGCTTCCAGAGCCGGTGCAGCGGCCAGCCGGGAAGGTCCAGTTGGCGGGCCAGGCTGTGGATGACCTCCCAGCGCGGGTAGTGGCCCACACCGCGGAGGAGTTCGGAGAGCTTGGACTTGGCCAGCGGGACACTGAGGCTGAGCTCGCTGAGGGTGAGGCCGCTCGCACGGTAGCGCTCGCGGGTCGGCTCCAGCCAGGCCCGGTGGGAGCTGCCGACCGTGGCAGCGATCGGGCCGAGTTTGCGGCCGGGGCGGGCCGGGGCCGGCTCGGAAGCCGGCCCCGGCGTGCTGAACGACATCGTCACGGAGCGCCGTCCTCCTTGTCGGGCACCGCCGCCACACGGTGCCCGGAGGCCGTCGTGGCCCGCGAGCGAAGCGCGCGCAGGACCTGGACCACGGTGAGGCCCAGTACCGGGGCCGTCCCGCCGATGAGCGCCGCGTGTCCCATCGCCGTCATCGCCATGCTCCAGCCGAACACCACTGTCATCAGCGCCAGCGCCATTGCCGCCGCTATCAACTTCTTGTCCATCACCAGTCCTCGGTGTCATGCCGCAGTCATCCGGAAGACCACGTCAAAGGGGGGTCCCCCAACGGACGGGTGCCGAGCCGCCGTTGAGGGAGCCTCAGCATGGACCGCCGCAGGCGCATTACGCGACGTGATCAAGGAATCACGGAACATTAGGAGTCGCGGACGGTCACCAGCGGGGCCGGAGACGACCGTTCCGGTGCACGTAGCGCACACCACGGGGCCCGGCGGGTGAAGTTCCCGATTCTCCTTGCAATCCCGCCAGCGACCCCGTCATATGGAGACAGGACACCTCGGTGTCGCCCTTCCATCCGGAAGAGGCCCGGCCCCCGTGCCGAAAAAAAGGGGGCCGTGCCAGCCCGTTCCCGCCCGGCCCGGCATAGAGGCCGGGCGGGAACGGAGCACCCCTTGCAGGGAAAACGACCGTAGCGCAGGCCGCTGACAACACATCCTCCGGCGACGGTCCCGCCTCACCCCCTGGCGGCGCGCGGCGCACCGCATTGACCCGGGCCGTCAGCGCGTCGGCGGCGAGGCCCTGCTTGTTGGCGGTGTGGTCGCCGATCGCTGGTCAAGGGCGAGCGTGATGCTGTGGGCCAACGTCGTGTCCGCCGTCGCGGAGGCCGCGGCCGTCGTACTGCTCCTGGCGGGTGCGGCGCACGTGTGGCACCTGGTAGCCATGTCCGCTGTCTGCGGCGCTGCGGCGGCGTTCTTCACCTTGATCGGCACCTACGGCCAGATCAAGGCGAAAAACGCCATCAAGGACCCCGGGCACGCTGTACGGCCCCGAGGAAATTCCCGACGACGCGCCGAAGTTCCTACGCGACCTCGAAAAGGTTCGAACGCTCGGGCGTAGCGGGAACCCGCCGCCCTCTGGGCTCAGACATTGGCTGGGCGTGGCAGACCAGCAATGTGCAGCCAGGTCTTGGCGGTCTGTCGGCCAGCGGCCTCAAGCTCGGCCGCCGCCCAGCCGTAGTGGCTGTACAGGCGTCGTAGCATCGCCAGGGTCGCGAGCGGAGCGCCAGCACAACGAAGAGCGGCTTCCTGGGGGCTGATCTGCATCTGCCGGTATTCGAAGTGATCGTCCGGTCCGGTCACTGGGGCACCTGGAGCTTCCGCATAGAACATCATCAGGCCGTGAGTCTGCCCATGTGCGATGGCTGAGGTAGCCCGCCACAGCAGAGCGCCCAGCTGGCTGCCACCTGGTGCGATGACATCGCTGGCCATCTCTGTGGTGCTGGGCACCGGATGCGGGCCGAGGTAGCAGGGCCGCACCTTGTCCATGATCTTCCCCTTGACGGAGAAACCGTGGTGTCGGGCAGCACGAAGGATGCGTTCGGTGCGCTCTCTCACGTGTTGGCGAACGGCTTCTGCTTCGGAGGCGTGGTCGTTCCCCAACATCAGCGACTGCTCTTTCAGGCTCTGCAGTCGGTAGTTCATGTAGCGCCGTACCCGCTCCCGGGCACCGATGTCCGGCTCCAGCAGGAACCAAGGCTTGGTGGCGATGTCCAGGGCGCTGCGAGCCACCGTGTGCGAAGCCATCAGGCCACTAGGAGACGTGAACAGCATGCCCAGGCCGTCGAGATGGTCCATGACTGCCGAAGTCGGCGATATGGCGGCCAGATGCGCGTCGTGCACCGGGCGCGCTCCCCACTCGCCCGCCAAGTCGTCGTCCTGCAGTTCAAGCGCGGCCGGCGAGCCCGGCAACGCCCGGCCGCGGTGCCGGGCGTAAGTGTTGTTGAACTCCTCGTGGAGTATTTGCAGGGAGCCGCTCAGCACATGCCACGCATCTGTCGTCACAGCTTCGACGGTAGGCTGCACCCCAGCCACGTGCTCGCGAATTACCGACGCGGATGCGGCAGATACCGACGGCTGCGGAACATCACCGTCGGGGCCGACTTTTCCCCAGAGCAGGTCCGGACCCAGCCCTCCAGCCGGGCACGGTCGGACGACATGGGCGGCGCGGCGAGGGCCGAGCCGTTCGTCACGTAGGCCCCGGGCATCCGCTGGTCCGGCGGCGCTGACGCGCAACATGGGCGAGCGCGCCCCGATCCCCGGCTGCGTCCGCGCCACCCATCCCGCCCCTCCCTCATCCTCAACTCCAGCCAGGGCATGGGCGAAGGGGGTCGCAACCGAGATGTCAGCGGCCGGAGCACGCCGTACGCCTCGCAACGTCTACGTTGCCGCCGCCGACCGGGATCTCCGGATAGTGCTTCTTCACCCAGGACAGAGCCTGCGCCTGCCAGTCGCTGTAACCGTCGGACGAGTCGAAGCACAACGCATCCGCGCCTGCCTCCAGCAGGGCCGGGACGCGCTCCCGATAGTCGTGGGTGTTGATACCCGCGCCCACGCGCAGACGCTTGGCATCGTCCACGACCTGGTTCGGGAAGCGCTTGTTGTCCGCGTAATCGGAACGGAACACCAGATGTTGCAGGTGACCCTCGGTATCCAGCACCGGGAGGCAGTCCAGCCGTTCGTCCCACAGCCGCGCGTTGGCTTCGGAAAGCGTGATGTCAGGCCCGGTATGGGCCAGGCCGGCGACAGCGGTCATCCGGCCACTGACCGGTCCGTCCAGATCATGACGCTGGGGATGGAAGTCCCGGGAGGTGGCTTCGTTCACGTGAAGTGGTTCTGACTCACTTTCCGTGGAGCATGCACGCTGAGTGACGGGTCTCGGGTGAGTCAGCCTTGGGGAAGTTGCCCGGAATCGGCCCGTACCAAATGCGATGTGGCCGACAGTGCGGCCCGTGGAAGAATTAGTGCTCCGGCTGGAGGAGTTGCTGTTCCCGTCGATTGCCGATGTGGCGGTGCTGTCGGTCGCCGTGAACGACGAGGCGGTACGCATAGAGGTCCGAAGCACAGCGGCTGGGGCCATCTGTCCCGGATGCGGGACCTGGTCACTGCGGATTCACAGCTCCTACCTGCGGTTTCCTGCTGATGTGCCCAGCGGAGGAAGACGGGTCGCTCTCTGTTTGCGAGTCCGCAGGTTCCTCTGCCCGGTCATCTCGTGCGGGAGGCGGACTTTCGCGGAACAGCTGCCAGGGTTGACCCGTCGGTACGGTCGGCGGACCGAGCGGCTGCGGTCGACGCTGGCCGCGGTCGGGCTCGCGCTCGCCGGTCGCGCCGGTGCCCGCATGGCGAGCGTGATCGGCGTTTCCGTGAGCCGCAGCACAGTACTGCGGCTGGTCGAAGCGTTGCCCGATCCCGATGTCCCAGCCCCGCGGGTGGTCGGTGTCGATGAGTACGCGACCCGCAAAGGCCGCCACTACGCGACTGTCCTGGTCGACGTCGAAAGCCGGCGTCCAGTCGATCTGCTGCCTGACCGGGAAGCATCCAGCCTGGCCGCTTGGCTCGTGAAACGGCCCCGGGGGGAGGTGGTCTGCCGAGATCGGGCACCGTTCTTCGCCGAGGGGGCCACGGCCGGGGCACCACAAGTGGTACAGGTCGCGGACCGGTGGCATCTTTGGCACAACCTGAGCGAGGCTGCGGAGCGGTGCGTCGCAAACCACCGCGGATGCCTGCAGGTCCTGGCACCGGATCCAGCCCAGCCTGCCCCCGAGCCGAAGAAGCTCGAAGATCCCTCCGGATCGCCCTGGCCAAGGGGACACCGGTTCGCTGACCGCACCCGTGTGAACCACGCGACCGTCCACGAACTGCTGGCCGCCGGGCTCAGCCGGAGGGCGATCGGCCGCCAGCTCCGGATGACCTCCCGCACCGTCAAGCTCCTCGCCGACGCAGCCACCCCGGAGGACCTGTTCCGCGAGCAGTGGCAGGGCCGGCCATCCAAACTCGACGCCTTCAAGCCCTACCTGGATGCCCCCTGGAACCAGGGCTGCACGAACGCCTGGACGGTGTGGGAGGAGATCGTGCCGCTCGGCTATCAGGGCAGCTACCAGCGGGTTCGCGCCTACTTCCGGGAGAAGCGACTCTCGCCTGGCCCCGTCACGTCTCGGCCACCGTCACCCCGCGTCGTCGCCGGATGGATCCTTCGCCGGCCGGAGACCCTCACCGAGACGGAGCACCTTCGGCTCAAGGCCATTCTGGTCCACTGCCCTGAACTCGAAGCCCTCACCGGCCACGTCCGCTCCTTCGGCCAGATGCTCACGGAGCACCAGGGCGAACGGCTGCCGCAGTGGCTCGACGCCGTCCGGCGAGACAACCTCCCCAGCCTCCACACCCTCGCCGCAGGCATCGACCGCGACCGCGACGCCGTGATCGCCGGCCTCACCCTGCCCTGGAGCTCAGGCGTCGTCGAAGGCCACGTCAACCGAATCAAGATGCTCAAACGTCAGATGTTCGGCCGCGCCGGCTTTCGCCTCCTCCGCAAGCGCGTCCTGCTCTACTCGTGAACCGCAGGTCAGATCATTGTGGGCGGCCAGTTGGATTTCCCCGTCCGCGGCCGTCTGATGGGGAACCAACTGGCCACAGGACCGGTGACGGTCAACGACTTGGTTCGCGCTCGTCATCCATCATGTTCCGCGGGTTCCCGCGACGGCCGGACCGAGATCGGTGGGGAGGTGGCGCACTGCCAAGGCGACGGCTTCCTCGGCTGTGGCGGCCTCGCCGAGAACGTCATCGGAGAGCGGATGCCTCTTCACGCGGAAAGGACTGCCACTGTGTGACGGGACGATGGCCACCTCATCGCGGAACGGGTATCCAGTGCAGGAGCTGAAGCCGAGCGTCCAGTGGCTGGAGAATACATAGAGCTGTCGCAACCGTGGTTCTGCATGAGCCGCTTCCACGAGTTCACCGAACCCTGTGAAATCCGGTTCCTTGGCCGCCTCCTCCCGCATTGTGCGCCACTGCAGCTCCACCACCGCGGCCAACCCGCGTTCGTGAGCTTCGGCGCGCTTGCTGGAGCGCAGAAACGACAGCTCCGCCCGCAGCTCCTGCAGGCTCCTGCCCTGCCCCCATGCCGCTCCAGCCCTGACGACATCCGCCAGGTCGGGCGTGGCTCCGGTGATGAGTTCGACTCCGTGACTCCACCCGGAGACACCGAACCAGCGGCTCTCCGCCCCGATGTGAACGGATAGCGGCTTGCGCTCAGGAACCGACGAGGCGATGCCCGCCGAAACGAGTGGGCCCCAATCGCCGGCTACCACTGTGAGATCGGCACCGAGTTCGGCCGCCAGCTGTTCCAGCGCTGCGCCCAGGCTGCCCGCAGCAGCCAGATCAGGGTAAAGGTCAGAGTCCACCTTCATAGTCTGCCGTCGCGACGCCACCAAGAAAACGGCGATCAGACTCGCAGCGAGGCCGTGGGCACGTGACTCCGACTGTCCGTTGCTCACGGCCAGGGGAGCCATTGACATCACACTCAGTCAGCCCTCCACGGAAAGTGAGCCAGAACCACTACTCGTGAATAAAGCCAGTGCTCCCTGAAAGCCGCGTCAACGCCAGCGCGCCGAAGAGCGATCTCGTCGCACGGTACGGCTTCCGCACCAAGCCCATCTACATCCGTCTGCGCTACCTCGGCGCCTCTCCCCTGCCCTTCAGCGAACTCACCGTCCGCGCCGAGGAACTGGCCGCCTGGTCCCCCGGGGTGCGCACCGTCTTCGTCCTTGAGAACAAGATCACCTACCTCTCGCTGCCGCCGGTCCCCGACGCCATCGCCGTCCTCGGCTCCGGATACGCCGCAGCCCTGCTGCATCACCTGCCCTGGCTCAACGACGTCGACCTCTGTTACTGGGGCGACATCGACACCCATGGCTTCGCCATCCTCAACCAGGTCCGAGGACGCTTCCCGCACACCACGTCTCTGCTCATGGACCACGCCACCCTCCTCGCCCACGAGTCCCACTGGGGCCATGAGAAGAGCCAGGCACGAGGCGGCCTGACACACCTCACCCCCGAGGAGGCCCACCTCGACCAAGACCTGAGGACCGGTGCCTACCGGCCGCACCTACGCCTGGAGCAGGAGCGCAACGCCATCACCGCCGTGCGAGAGGCCCTGACGCGGCACCGGAGGTGACACCTGCTATCTGGCCAACCTCCTGGGTACGGGCGCGGCTGCCGTATTCCATGGGACCGCGCCTGCGGCGAGGCGGACAGAGACGCAACTGGGGAGTTGTTGGGAGCGAGGGTGGGACGGATCTGTGATGTCAGGGCCGGGTGCAACAGGTCGAGGACTGCTTGGTGGTAGACGGCGTAGACCTGGGGCAGTTCAGCGAGGTGGGCGCGTTCGTCGAGGCCGTGGAGTCCTTCGTAGGGGACGCCGAAGCCGGCGGTGGCTGCGATGTTGCCCTGGCTGGCCAGCAGGTTGGCGATGTTCGAGGGGCCGGCTGTCTTGGCTCTCGGGTCGAGTCCGCTCTCCTTGGCTGCGTGCAGCGGTGCGGCGGCGGGCTCCTGACCGGGCTGGAGTTGGAACGGGGGCCACGCTGCGACGACTTCGATGACGGTGGGCCGCGGGCCGGGCATGTCCCGGTCGAGGGTGCGGGTCACGTCGTGGAGAAGGCTTCGGGCGTCGGCCTCGCCAAAGGCCGGGGTGAGGCGTATGTCGATGTTCAGGACGCACAGGTGGGGTACTACGGAGAATCCTTCTCCGCTGTGGCAGGCGGTGACCGAGATCTTGGGTGGCAGCGGGAACGGGTCGCCCGGTGCTGGAGGTGGGAGGGGGATGCTGTCCAGGGTGTGGATCAGGTGAGCGGCGCGGGAGGTCGCGCCGGTCGTGGGGTGTCTGGAGCCGGAGTGTCCGGATGCGCCGGATACCGACAAGCGCCCGATACCGCTCAGGACGACGGGGACTCCGAAGGGGGCAAGGGCCTTGGCGATGACGGGGCGGGTGGCGAAGCAGCGGCCCGCACGCAGCCGTGCTGTCATGTTCAGCCCATCCCTTCCTTCCGCGGTACTGGCGCGCGGTCGGCTGCACCAGGCAGGCGGATACCATCTGGGGCGCTCTGCCGGTATCAACGTCATTCCTATCCCTCGTCCTGCTTTCCTGGACCGTACTGGTGTCAGCCGGTGAGGAGGTGTTCCAGTTCCTGGCTGAATCCCGAGGGGCGGTGCAGGTTGAAGAAGTGGTCACCGGGCAGCGTGGTGTGCTCGAACGCACCTGTGGTCTGGGCGCCCCAGCCGGCCATCGCGAATGGAGGCAGTTCCGGGTCATCTGCTGCCGCGTAGGCGCTGATGGGACAGGTGAGGAGTGGCATGGCGGCGAGGGTGTAGGTGTCGGTCAGCTCGAAGTCTGCCCGCAGCAGGGGCAGCAGCAACTGCTGCATCGACTCGTCCGCGACGATCTCGGGCGGGATGCCGCCCATCTCGGCGACTGTCTGCCAGAGTTCGCCGTCGCTCAAAAGGTGGCGGGCGTGTCCGGTGGAGCTGTCTTGAGGTGCTTCCATCCCGGAGACGATGAGCCGGGCGGGGGGCATGTTGTAAGCGAGGGTGAGCAGGCGTGCTGCCTCGAAGGCGATCAGAGCGCCCATGCTGTGCCCGTAGAGCAGGTAGCTCTCGCTCAGGCGCGGGCGCAGGGCCGGGACCAGGGCTCGGATCAGCGGGCGGATGTCGGTGAACCGGGCTTCGTGGGCGCGGCATTCGCGTCCGGGCAGCCGGGCGATGAGGGGGCGGGCCCGGTCGGCCTGTTGCCTCGCGAGACGCCAATAGGCGGCGGCGCCGGCGCCGGCGTGTGGGAAGAGGACCAAGGTGGGCAGGTGGGCGGGTGCCTCGGCTTCGAGGAACCAGGGGTCTGCGTCGGAGGGGCGGGTGTGGGTGACAGGGGGCATGGCGGGCATCTACTTCGTCGCAAGGGTGCTGGCGCGCACCATGAGCTGGTTGGCTTCGTACTGGCTGCGGCATTGGCCGCGCTGTCGTTTGCCGGAGGTGGTCTTCGGCAGTGATTTCGGCGAGACGAGCACGACGTCGTGCGGTGCGCAGGACAGCTCTTGTGAGAGGGTCTCGCGGACGGTGTGGGCGAGTGTGGCGGCCGGGGCGCCGGTGAGGCTGGTCTCCGCTACGACGATCATGTTTTCGCTGGCGGGGAGGGAGAAGGCCATGACATTGCCCATCCGGATGCCGCGGATTTTCTCGGTGGTGAACTCGAAGTCCTCGGGGTACAGGTTGCGGCCACCCACGATGATCATGTCTTTCTGGCGTCCGCAGACGTAGAGCCGCCGGTCGAGGAAGAAGCCGAGGTCGCCGGTGATCAGTTGCCGGGAGTCGTCCAGCACGGGGATGGGGTGCGGGCTGTTGTCCGGGGTCCAGTACTGGCTCAGCACGCCTGGGCCGCTCACCCGGATCGATCCAATGGCACCCTCGCTCAGCGGCGTGCCGCTGTCGTCGGTGACGGTCACCTGGGTGTTGCGGATGGGGGTGCCGCAGTCCACGAACGTGCGCCCGCCTGCATGGTCGGAGGTGGTGCGGACGGTTCCCGCCTCCAAGGCTGTGCGATCGGCGGTGAGGCGCCGGTAGAGCTCGTCGTGGTGTCCCAGGGTGACGCCCAAGGTGGCCTCGGCCAGGCCGTAGGAGGGACACATGGCGGTGGCCGGCATTCCGAACTCGCCGGCGGCCGTGGTGAAGTCGTTGAGGGAGGACGCGTCGATGGGCTCGGCGCCGTTGACGGCGAATCGCAGGTGGGACAGGTCGTAGGCGCCGCGGCGCAGGGTGAGGTAGCGGTGGGCGAGTGCGTAGGCGAAGTTCGGGGCAACGGTGGCCGCTGCCCGGTAGGCGGTCAGAGTCTCCAGCCAGGTCCCCGGCCGGGCGCTGAAGGTCTGGGTTGCCATCGTGCAGGTGGTGTAGCCGTGCACGATGGAGCCGGTCAGGAAGATGATGCCCATGTCGTGGAAGAGCGGCAGCCAGGACACGAAAACGTCGGCGGGGCGCATGCCGGAAGCGGCGAAGCATTCGCGTGAGTTGGTGACGAGCTGAGCTTGGGAGACGGCAACCGCGCGCGGGTGAGCGGTGGTGCCGGAGGTGAACTGCAGCAGGGCGATCTCGTGGGGGGCGGGCATGGGCGGCGCGCTGGCGGGGGTGTGGTGGGCCAGGGCAGCAAAGTCGGCGACCGGCACCGACATGCTGCCCGCCAGGAGGTGGGCCGTCTGTGGGTCGCACACCACCAGGGAGGCCGAGGCGGCCTCGACCCTGCGCTGGGCCAGATCGTGCAGGTGGGCGGCTCGGGTGGAGGGTAGGACGGTGACCGTTGCGCCGGCGCGCCAGATCCCGAACAAGGTGGCGATCAACTCCAGGGAAGTGCGGCCGAGTACGCATACGCGGTGTCCGGGGCCGATGCCGTAGGTGTGGCCCAGTGTCGTGGCGATGGTGTCCGCCCGCTCGCGCAGCCCGGTCAGGGACAGCGATGTGGGGTGCAGTTCGTCGTCCAGGAAGATCAGGGGCCTCTCGCCGGGCTGGGACGCCAAACAGTCGATGATCGACTGGTCTGTCATGGGGGTGGACTCCTCGTTTCAGTGGGCGAGCCAGTGGCGCAGGACGTCGAGGTCGGCCGGGACGCTCAGCGGCGCGGTGTGGCCGAGCAGGCCGACGGTGAGGTCGCGGCCGATCGCGTGGAGCAGGTCCGGGGCCCCGGAAAGGCAGGCCACGATGAGGCGACCGGAGAAGAACCCCGCGACGAATTCCAGGCGTCGGCTCTGCGGGTCGGCGTCGGGCAGGACGCCGGGGTGGTCAGGGCTCAGAGCCAGGCCCAGGCGTTCCCACAATGCGTCGGAGTGTCCGAGGTAGTTGAAGAGCACCGGCGCAGGGGTGGGGTGCAGGGCCCCTTCGTGGCTGCTGGTGGCGAGGAGTTCGTAGTGGTTCCCGGCGGCCGGGGCCTGTCGGCGTTTGTCCCCGACGACGCCGGCCGCCTCGTGGAGCTCCATGGCAGGTAGGGCGGGGACGTCAAGGGGCCAGCGAGTAGCGAGCCTGCCTACGATGCGGGCCGGGTTCAGGGTGGTGGAGGGGATGTCGCGGCCGTGCGAGTCGAGGTCGACGCGAACGGTGCCCGCCCCAGTGCGTCGGGCGATCACCCGGGCAACGGCGGCCAGCAGCATGTCGGGAACGGCTGCGCTGCGCACAAGGGCGGCGCTTGCCTGTTCGTCGAGGGCGATGAGTGCGGGCACCGCGGGAAGCGATTCCTCGGAGGTGAGCGGGGTGAGGGCGGGGAGTCGCTCCAAGCGCTGCCAGTGAGCGAGTTCGCTCTGCACTTCGGGGTTGTCCGCCTGGGCGTGCACCAGTTCCGACCAGGCGGCCAGGGAGTCCGCGGGGGGCAGCACCGCCTCGCCGTTCTCGGCGGCCTGCCGGTAGGCCGAGACGAGGTCCTCGCACAGGATCCGGCAGGAGTAGTTGTCGCAGATGAGCCGGTTGATGACGATGAGCAGCTGCTGGCGGTCGGGGTATTGCAGGGCGGCGACGTGCAGCAGCGGGGCGGTGCCGATATCGATGGAGGACTGCAGGCGCAGGCTGATGTCCCGCACGCTCTGGGCTGCCTCCTCGGGGGCTGCGTGGGTGAGGTCGATCCAGGTCAGCGGTGTGGGCAGCTGGTCCGTGGAGGCGATGTGCGCGGTGTGGCCGCAGGTGGACGCGGTGAAGGACAGGCGCAGCGCTTCGTGGTGGCGTAGCAGGGTGCGCAGGGCCACCTTGAGGGCGGTGCGGTCCAGGGGTTCGGCGAAGTCGAAGAGGAGGACGTAGTTGTGCTCCTGTGGGTGCTTCCACTCCTCGAGCAGGGCCTGCTGTCGGGGGAGCAGGAGGAGGTCGCCTTCTCGGGGCGGGCGGCTGTGGCCTCTCTCGGGAGTGGCGGGGCGGGCGATGGCAGCGAGTGCGGTGATCGTCTGATGGGCGAAGAAGTCCCGGGGGGAGATGACCAGCCCTGCGGCGGCTGCCTGGGCGATCACCTGCATGGCGAGCAGGGAGTCGCCTCCCAGGCGGGTGAAGTCTGCGGTGGGGGGGACGGTGTCCAGGCCCAGCACGTCGGCCCAGATCCGGGTGAGGGTGCGCTGGGCGGCGTCGGTGGTGGCCGAGGGCGGCGGCGTCTCAGGTCCCGGTTGGGGGCGCTTGGTGGCAAGGGCTGTGCTGCGGGGGCCGATGGGGGGCAGGGGTGCGGCTTGCCAGGCATGGTCGTCTGCGGCCAGGCGGGCCACCTGATTCACGTAGGTCCGGAACATCTGGTCGAGGTCTGTGGGGTGGAAGAGTTCCTCGATGAAGTCCCAGTTCAGGACGAGTTGGCCGGCGTACTCGTAGACCTGGTGGTCGATGTGGACCTGCGGGGTGTGCACGATGCTGTCGACCATCGTTCCCAGTCCGGCGGCGGCTTCGGCGAGATCGGCACCCTTGGAGTCGAGGGCGCTGGTGAACACGATGGGGATGGTGGCCCGTTCGGGGCCGTGCAGGCGGGCGAGTTCCCGCAGGACCTTGATGCCGGTGAACTCGTTGTGGTCGAGGTCTGCGGCCAGCTGGGTCTGCAGTTGGCGGGCGCGGTCCGTGAAGGAGACCGTCTGGTCCGTGGTCACGGCCAGCAGGGTGGTGGCCGTGAAGTCGCCGATGACGTCGGCGATCTTCTCGTGGAGCGGCAGGCGCTTGTTGATAGTGACGTTCAAGGTGAACGGGTCGCCGTCGCAGGAGGCGTTGAGTGTTTCTGCGTAGGCGGTGGCCAGGGCTGCCGAGGGGGTGATGCCGTGGCGGGCGGCGCGTTCGCGCAGGGCCTGCCATGTCTCGGCATCCAGGCTGTGGCTGTGGCGGATGAAGTGGGGTTCTGCGACGTCGGCGGGGTCGGCGGCCAGCGGTAGCCGGGGAGCGGGTGGCAGGTCGTGGGCGCGGGCCGTCCAGTATGCGCGGGCCCGCTGGTAGCGGGGGCTGTTCTCGGCGTCGGCCAGGGCGTGCTGGTAGTCGCGGAAGGTCACATCGAGGGTGGGCCATTGCTGGTCGGGGTCGGTGTAGCGGGCGGCGAGCTCGGTGAGGAAGACCGCGACCGTCCCGCCGTCGGCGATCAGCAGGTCAAGGCTGAGGTGGAGCCGGCTGGAGCCGTTCAGCTGGCTGATGCGGACGTCGAACAGCGGGGCCTTGGCGGGGTCGAAAATGATGGTGCTGCATTCGCGGCGTACGCGGGAGAGTTCGGCCTGTGCCTGCTCTTCGTCGAGGGGGCGCAGGTCGGTGACGGCCACCGGGTAGGGGGCTGCCTCGCGCTGCACGTGCCACTGGCCGTCGGCGCCAATGACGGCGCGCAGCATGTCGTGGCGCTGGACCATGCCGGTCAGGGCCGTGGAGAGGCTTTCCGCGTCGAGGTGCGGGGCGTCCAGTTCGACATAGAACGATGCAGCGACGTTGCCCAGTTCGAAGAAGCCGTTGCGGCCCAGCAGGTAGGCCTGCTGCAGGTCGGTGAGAGGGAAGGGGGTGAAGCGGTCTTCGGGGGCCGGGGTGATGGGGGCGAGATGGTCCGCCAGCGTGTCGGTCTGCTGGGGTTTGCGGTGGCGGACGAGGGCGGCGAGGGCGGCGATCGTGGGGTGGGTGAACACCTCGGCGACGGTGATGCCGATGCCCGCCGTGCCGACGGCGCGTACCAGTTGCACCGCGAGAAGTGAGTCGCCGCCGATGTGGAAGAAGTCGTCGTGCACGGAGACGGCGGCCACGCCCAGAAGCTGCTGCCATGCGGCGGCCAGTGCTTCCTCGATGGCGTCGGCGGGCTGTGCGTCGGGCAGCGGGTGTGCGCGGGTGCGGTCGCGGGCGGCGATCTCGTTCAGGCGGCTCACGTCGACCTTGCCGTTCGCGGTGAGCGGGAGGTGGGCCAGGACGAATACGTCGGCGGGGACCATGTAGGAGGGCAGTGCGGTGGCTGCGTGCTGGATGAGGCGGGCGGGCAGGGTGGAGGTGTGGCGGGCGCGCAGCGGCTGGTTGGCCCACGCTGGAGCGCCGTCACCGTCCTGGGGGGCGGGGAGGGTGAAAGCGTAGGAGCGCAGAGCCTGTTCTGCGGCGTGCGGGGTCGGGGTCAATACGGCGTCGAAGGTCCGCAGGGCGCTGTCGGGCCGGTAGAAGAACTCGCAGCCGTAGCTGTGCTGGTGGGCCAGGTTGGTCAGCTGAGCGGGCGTGGGGGCGGCCGTCTCCTTGGTGTGCGGCCCGATCAGGGCGGCGAATTCCGTGAGCGGCAGGCGGGCGTGCGCCGGGTCCTCCAGGCCTTCGGCCCAGGCTGCGTCCTGCTGCAGGCGCTCATTGGGTATGCCGTGCAGGCACACCGATTCCGCTCGGCCCTCGAGGAGTTCGGTGAGGGTGGGCATGGTGACCGCCGTGTTGTTCCATGCCAGTTCGCAGGCCGGTGGCGGCGCTGCGGTGGTGGTGTCGTTGAAGATCACGACGTCGTAGCGGTAGTCGGCCATCTCGGTGTGCGCGGCGCCGGGCCGGGGCAGTACTGCGGCCGGGTGCCCTGTGCCGGTCCAGAACAGGTGAGGGTCCAGGATGAGTTCGGTCTCGGTGAGCTCGCGCTGCTGGCGGCGCCAGCGCAGGTCGGCGGGCATGTCGGCGGGCTGGGCCTGGGCCCGTTCGATGGCGGTGTGGAGGGAGCGCAGCTGCCGCAGGTCCCGCACGTCGCCCAGATAGACCACTCCCCCGGGGCGCAGTGCCGACAGGGCGTGGCGCACGGTGTCCATCAGGTAGGCGGCGGAGGGGAAGTACTGCACGACGGAGTTAATGACAACGCAGTCGAAGTGGGCCTGCTCGATGCCGGTGAGGTCGGTGGCCTCGCGGTGCAGTAGCGTCGCCCGGTCGGCGAGGCCAGCCTCGTGGAGGCGGCTGGACAGGTCGGTGAGGGTTTGCGCGGACAGGTCGGTGCCTACGTACTGCACGCATTCGGGCAGCAGGCGGGTGGCGATCAGTCCGGCGCCACAGCCGATCTCCAGGACGCGTCTTGGGCGGTGGGCCAGGACGCGGCGGGCGGTGAGGTCGGCCCAGTCGGCCATGTCCTCATCGGGGATCATCTCCCCGGTGAAGCTGTCGGCCCATCCGGCGGTCTGCGCGGAGGGGGTCTCCCGCAGCGAGTCGAAGACCTGCTGCCAGTCGACGATCTGTGCGCGGGCCTCCTGTTCGCCTTCCTCCGTGAGTTCGCTGCGCGGGGTCACGAATGCCCGGAGCTGGTTGCCCGCGACGAGGGCGACGGCCTGCTGCACCTCGTGGTGGGCGGCGAGGGTCTGCTCGATCTCGCCGAGTTCGATGCGGTAGCCGTTGACCTTGACCTGGCCGTCGTCGCGGCCGAGGAACTCGATGTTGCCGTCGGGGTGGTAGCGGCCCAGGTCGCCCGTGTCGTAGAGGCGTTCACCGGTATGCGGGTGGGTCACGAAGCGCTGGGCGGTGCGCTCGGGGTCGCGCCAGTAGCCGCGGGCCACGCCTGTGCCGCCGATGAAGAGGCGGCCTGTCACCCAGGTGGGGCAGGGCCGAAGGTGGCCGTCCAGGACGTGGAAGCTCTGGTTGGCGAGCGGCTTGCCGTAGGGAACGGACTTCCAGCCGGGGGCGGGCCCCTCGATGGGGTGACTGATGGACCAGATGGAGGCTTCCGTGGCGCCCCCCAGACTGATGATGTCGATCGGGGTGCTCTTCAGGGCGCGGATACGGCTGGCGAGGGTGACCTCGATCCAGTCGCCTGACATGAGGACCAGGCGCAGCGGATCCAGGGCGCGCAGGGCGGGCTGGGCCTCGGCGTATGTGGTGTACATCTGCATGAGGGCGGGGACGGTGTTCCACACGCTCACCTGGTGCTGGGTGACCAGTTCGGCCCAGCGCTGGGGGTCGCGGCCGGCGTCCGGCTCGGGCAGGACCACGGTGCCGCCGGCGGCGAAGACGCCGAAGAGGTCCCAGACGGACAGGTCGAAGCTGAGCGAGGACAGGGCCAGTACCCGGTCGTCGGGGCCGAGGTGGAAGCGGGTGTTGATGTCACGGCAGGTGTTGGCCGCCCCGAGGTGGTCGATCATGACGCCCTTGGGTTCGCCGGTCGATCCGGAGGTGAAAATGACGTAGGCCAGGTCGGTGGGGCTCTGCACGTCCTGCAGGGGGCCGTCCATCTCGTGCGCCCATGCGCTGGGGTCGGAGACGTCGAGCACGGTGAGTCGCTCGGGCCACTGCAGACGCTCACGCACCGATGTCTGGGTCAGAACGAGATCCACCTCGCCCAGCGCCAGCAGGCGGTGGATGCGCTCGGTGGGGAGGGTGGCGTCGACGGGGAGGTAGGCGGCGCCGGAGTACAGAACTGCCAGGGCCGCTACGGCCTGTTCCCACCCCTTTTCCATGACGATGGCCACCAGCTGGTTGGGGCGGGCTCCGGCGCGGCGTAGTCCGCGGCCGATGCGGCAGGCCATGCTCTCCAGCAGGTGGTAGCTGAGGGTTGCTTCTCCCGCGATCAGGGCCGGTTCGCTGCCGCGGCGGGCCAGGGCGTCGCCGAGGCGGTGCAGGAGGGTGTCGGGGGCTGGCTGGGCGGTGTCGTTCACTGCCTCGTGGTCTGCCAGTTGCTGCGCCGGGGGGTGCACGGTGGTGTGCTGGGTCCAGGCGTCGTCGCTCTGGGCGAGTTGCTGCACCAGATGCCGGTAGGCGTCGAACATGTCGTCGATGAGGCCGGGGGCGAAGGCGTCGTCGACGGAGTCCCAGGTGATGTGCAGGTCGCCGAAGAATTCCAGAGTGAGGCATTCCAGGGTGAGCTGGGGGGCTTGGGCCAGTGTGTAGTGGATGCCGCGCAGCCAGTCGGGGGCGAAGGTGTCGCTGAATCCGGTGCCGACGAAGGTGGAGAAGACGACGGGTGAGATCGCGGAGGCGGGCCCGGTGCGGCGGGCGAGTTCACGCATGACGCGGATGCCGCTGTAGTCGCTGTGGTCCAGGTCCTGCCAGAGCTGGCTCTGAAGGGTGTCCACGCGCTGGGCGAAGGTGGCTGTGGCGTCCGAGTGCACTTCCAGCAGGGTGAGGGTGGTGAAGTCGCCGATGACCTTCTTGACGTGGTCGTGCACGGGCTTGCGGTTGTTGACGGTGACGTTGACGGTGAAGTCGGGCGACTGTGACCAGCGGGCGAGGACGTCGGCGTAGGCGCAGGCCAGCGCGGTTGAGGGAGTGAGTCCGCGGGCGGCTGCACGGTCCTTGAACTGCTGCCACTGCACGGCGGGGAGAATGTGGTGGCGGCGGTTGAAGTGCGGCTCTTTCACTGCGGACAGCGGGCCCGCGAGGGGAAGGCGGGGTGCTGCGGGCAGTTCCTCGAGCCGGTCCGTCCAGTAGGTACGGGCCTGTTCCTGGCGGGCTGTGTCCTCGGGTCGGGTGACCGCGTGCTGGTAGTCGCGGAAGGTGAGATAAGTGGCGGGTGCCCGCAGTTGGGGGTCCTGGTAGCGGACGGCGAGTTCCTCCACCAGGACGGCGAAGGAGGCGCCGTCGCAGATCAAGAGGTCCATGCCGAAGCGCAGAAGGGTCTGTTCGTGGCTCAGGCGAGTGGCGTGCAGGTCGAACAGGGGCCAGCAGTTCACGTCGCGGCGCCGGGTGGTGGCCTGGGTGCGCAGGTCTTGGAGGCGTTTTTGCTGGGTGGCGGCGTCCAGTGCGGAGAGGTCTTCACGGATGATGTGGAAGTCGGGTACTTCGGCGAGGACTTGCTGGCGGCCGTCCTCGCGGATGACGGCCCGCAGCATGTCGTGGTGGGTGATCGCCGCGCGCATCGCCTGCTCGATGCGGTCGATGTCCAGGCTGGTGGTGTCCAGCTCGACGTAGAACGAGGCGTCCACGTTGCCCAGTTCGTGGCCGGAGCTGCGGCCGTGCAGGTACGCCTGCTGCACGTCGGTGAGGTCGAATGGCTCGCAGGCTGCGGCCGGGTCGGCCGGCGCCTCCATAGTGCGGCTGTCCGCACTGGGGCGGGGAGCCTGCAGGAGTAGGTCGGTGAGTCCGGGCACGCTGACACCGTCGGTCAGGGCGGACAGTGGTATCTGAACGCCGAACGCCGCGTCCATGACGGCGCTTATGTGCGTCGCCTGGAGCGATTCGACCAGGAGCGGTTCGTCTTCGGGGATGTTGGCGGTGGGCAGGTGGGTAACGGTTGCGAGCAGGTCCACGAGGCCGACGGCCAAGTAGGCCCGCCTGTCCTCGGTGGGGCCGTCCGACTCGATACCCAGGGCCATCGTGGCGACGGCACGCTCGATCGAAGGCTCAGAAGAGTCGCCCATTTCCATTCCTCCTTCGAGGCCAGGCCCAGGGCCGAGCCTGCTGAATGAACGTGACCGGTGGAGGCGCGAGACGACCCGCGTGGTCGACGCTGCCGCTGGGGCGGGGTGCCGGGGGGCTGCTGCCAGGGCGCGAGTCTTTCCGTTGAACCCGGCTTTAAGTCAACCCTGCTTTGTGGCAAGCCTGAGGGCGTCGCTGGCGGGTGCGGAACAGCGCAAAAAAAGGGGGGGCGCCAAAGGGCTTGACCTTGGAGTCGGGTCCAAACCCTACGCTCGCCTCGATGACACCGATTCCCCATCAACAGGCAGGTGACCGACAGTGAATGAGTTCGCTGCCTCGACCGGCGGCAAAATGACTTTCCCGCCCGAAGCGGACATCGAATCACGCCGCTACCGGGTGATCTCCGGCTGTGTCGAATGCGCCAGTGACTTGACAGCGCTGCGCCGTGTTCCCGGCGTGCGCGATGTACGTGTGCTGTCTGCCACGGGGACTCTCGTGATCGAGGCGCCGGCCACGCTGGACGACGGCGTGCTGCTGCGCACGGCGAGCGCTTCCGGCCTGGTCCTGGAGTCCACGCATCCCAGCGCCGTCAAGAGCCCCGAGGAGACCTCCAAGCGTTCCCGGTGGTGGCTGCGTCCGGAGATGGTTCTGCTGGAGATCGCCGCTGCTCTGCTGGTGGTGGTCGAGATCGTCGGCTGCTACTCCCAGTACGAGAAGATCTCCACGATCATGGCCTACATGGTGGTTGCGGTCGGCATCGTCTTTCCGGCGCGCACTGCGTGGATGATGCTCAAGGCGAAGCGCGTGTCCATCAACGTCCTGCTGATCGTCGCGGTGGTGGGCGCACTGGCGCTTGGCAAAGTAACCGAGGCCGCCTGTGTGGTGGTCATCTTCTCGCTGGGTGTGGTGCTCGAAAGCTATGTGGCCGACCGTGCCCGCAAGTCCATCCAGAAGCTGATGGACCTCAGTCCGGCGATGGCCGAACGGTTCAGCGCTAACGGCACGGTCGAGCAGGTCAAGGTCGAGGATCTCCTTGTCGGGGACATCGTCCTGGTCCGCCCGAGTTCGCGGCTGCCCACCGACGGGACCGTCGTACAGGGCGCGTCGTGGATCGACGCCTCCGCGATCACGGGTGAGTCGATGCCCGTGGAGGTCGAGTCGGGAGCCGAGGTGTTCGGCGGCACGCTCAACGGGAATGCAGCCCTGCGCATCGAGGTCGCCAAGCCGTTCGAGGACACGGTGCTGGCTCGGGTCATCAAGGAAGTGGAGGAGGCACAGCAGAACCGGGGCCAGGCTCAGCGGTTCGCTGACAAGTTCGCCACCATCTACACACCGATCATGATCGGTGTGGCGGTGCTGATGGCCTCGGTGGGCCCGGAGATTTTCGACATCTCCTACACCGAGGCCCTCTACCGGGCGCTGGTCGTGCTCATCGTGTCCTGCTCGTGCTCCCTGGTGTTGTCCGTGCCGGTCAGTGTCGTCTCTGCGGTGGCGCGGGCGGCGAAGGACGGCGTGCTGATCAAGGGGGGCGCGTATCTGGAGCTGCTGTCCAAGCTGAAGTCGGTGGCCTTCGACAAGACCGGAACCCTGACGCTGGGCCGTCCCATCCTCCTGCAGGTGCATCCGCTCAACGGGCGTGACGAAAACGAATTGCTGAGGCTGTCGGCAGCTGTGGAGGCGGGAGCTACTCACCCGATCGCCGAGGCGATCGTGCGGGCGGCCAGGGAGCGCGGCATCGCCGTCTCTCCCGCCGACGACGTCGAGGTCGTCGCCGGGGTGGGCGCCCAGTCTGTCATCGACGGGGCGCTGGTCCTGGTCGGCCGGGTCGGTGACCTGAGCGGCGATCCGGCCGGGCAGGCTGCCTTGGACGCCATTGAAGATGCCGGCGGGACACCGGTCGCCGTCACCGTGCGGGGTCACCTCATCGGGCTGCTCGGCGTGGCCGACGAGCTGCGCCCGGAGGCCGTCACCGCGCTGAGGTCGCTGCGCAAGGTGGGGATCACGCACACCACGATGCTCACCGGTGATCGGCAGCGGGTTGCGACCGCGATCGCGGATCGGGTGGGCATCGAGAGTGTCCGCGCCCAGCTGATGCCCGATGAGAAGAGTGCGGCGGTCGCCTCGATCAAGGAAGGCGGCATCACGGCCATGGTTGGTGATGGCGTCAACGACGCGCCGGCGCTGGCCACTGCGGACGTCGCGATCGTCATGGGCGCGGCCGGCACCGATGTGGCGCTGGAGATGGCCGACGTCGCGCTGATGGCGGACGACCTCAACAAGCTGCCTTACGCGGTCGCGCTGGCCCGGCGGGCGAGCCGGATCATCGCGCAGAACATCGCGCTGTCGCTGGCGGTCATCTTGTTCCTTGTCTTCGCCGCGGTCAGCGGGAAGTTCACTCTCACCCAGGGTGTGCTGATCAACGAGGTCTGGGCGCTGGTGATCATCGCGAACGGGCTGCGGCTGCTGCGGCTGCACTCGGCGCTGCGGGAGGCTGGCTCCATGGACTCCCCCGCCGCCAGGGCAGCCAAGGCGAAGACGGCGGCCACAGGCTCTGTTGCGGCCTCCGTGTCGGAGGCCGACGGGTGCGGCTGTGGTGACAGCTGCGGCACGCAGAGCGTCGCGGCGCCGCTGCCCGTGCCGAAGGTGCTGACTCTGCCGGAAGCCCTGGGTGACGGTGACGGGTGCGGGTGCGGGCCCAGCTGCGGCACGCAGGCCGTGGAGCCCGAGCCCGTGCAGAAGGGGCCGGCGAACGGCTGTGCGGACGCTGCGTGCGGCTGCTCCCCCGAGCCGGTCAGCGGTACCCGGCGGCGCATCTAGCGTCGCCTCTCAAGCGGAGCCCGGCTGCACTCCCCCCGGCAGTCGGGCTCCCGCCCTGCCCTACGGGGGGCGTTGACTTGAAGCCGGGTTCAACGAGAACACTCCCGGGGAGGGCTGCCCGGAACAGGAGACGATTTCCCATGACAACAGATGCAGTTGACCGCCACAGCGCCGTGCACACCGGGCACCATGAGAGCTCAGGGCAGGTCCGCGGGTGGACCCTGACCGTGGTGTGTGTGACCACGTTCATGCTGCTGCTCGATGTGACGGTCGTGAACGTCGGACTGCCCAGTTTGCGCGCTTCTCTGAATGCGAGCTTCGCGCAGCAACAGTGGGTGATCGCCGCCTACACACTGACTATGGCAGCCTTCCTGCTGCCCAGCGGGTCGCTGGCTGACCGGGTCGGACGCAAGCGTGTCTTCACCCTGGGGCTGGCGGTCTTCACCCTGTCCTCTCTCACCGCCGGGCTGGCGGTGGATCCGTGGATGCTCAATGTGGCCCGCGGCATCCAGGGCATCGGTGCAGCCATGCTCTTCTCCGTCGGGCTGGCCCTGCTGGGGCAGGAGTTCCGCGGTGCGAAGGCGCGCGGCATGGCATTTGGGGTGTGGGGGGCGGTGGGCGGGCTGGCCTTCGCGTTCGGTCCGCTGATCGGCGGTTCGCTGACCACCTCGCTGAGCTGGCGGTGGATCTTCCTGGTCAACGTGCCGATCGGTCTCCTGGTTCTGATTCCCGCTCTGCTGCGGCTGCGCGAATCCAAGGACCCGCACGCCCGCGGCATCGACATCTCCGGGATGGTGACTTTCGGAGTGGCGCTGGCTCTGCTGCTGTTCGCGCTGATGGCCGGCAACGCGATGGGATGGGACTGCCCGCCTATCCTGTTCGCTTTCGGGTTCGGAGCGGTATTGCTGGCGTCCTTCGCAGCTATCCAACACCGCAAGGGCACGGCGGCCATGCTGGACCTGAACCTCTTCCGTATCCGGTCGTTCAACGGGGTGGCCTGGGGCACCTTCTGCAACAACGCAGCGAGTTTGGCCGCGGTGTTCCTCCTCATCTCCTACCTGCAGAACGTGCTGGGCTACTCGGCGTGGCAGACCGGCCTGCGGTTCATGCCGCTGACCCTCACCCTGTTCGTGATGGCCCTGCTCACCGGGCGTCTGGGCAGCAAGGTCTCGCCGGGACTGCTGCTGGGCACGGCGATCTCCCTGATCGCTGTCGGCCTGGGTCTGGTCACCCTGGTGAAGCCCGACAGCGCCTGGACGGCTCTGCTGCCGGGCCTGCTGGTGACCGGCATGGGGATGGGAATGTTCAACCCGCCCCGGGCCGCGGTCACCGTCGGCGTAGTGGGCCCGGCCCGGGCCGGGATGGCCTCAGGTGTGGGCCAGACCTTCCAGCAGGCCGGTGTCGCCATCGGTGTAGCAGGTTTCGGCGCCCTGTTCCAGAGCTGCGTGGTCTCGGCGTTCACCGCCTCTGCCGCCGGCCGAGAGCTGGGGGGGGCGCGCGGATGACGTGGCGCACGAGGTGGCCACCGGCAACCTGGGTGACCTGGGCTCTATGGTGCCCGCATCGTCGCTGGACGCCGTACAGGCCGCGGCTCGCATCGCGTACGTGGAGAGCCTGACGGAGGTCGTCCGGCTGTGTGCGCTGCTCGCGGCTGTCGGCGCCGTGCTGGTCTTCACGCTGGTGCGGCGCAGCGATCTGCACGAGAGCGCCCTGGATCGCCTCTGAGAGGAAACCCTCCGGCGGGCAGTAGATGCCCGCCCGGGCGGGGCTGCCGGTGAGGTGATGTCGGGCCCCGCCCTTTTCCGTGGCCTATGCGGATTCGGCGGTCTGCGGCTTCCACACACCGGGCGCCGGGTCGGGGCATTCCTGGCTGGGCAGTTGTTCCACCATGTGCTCGAGCTGTCCGAAGAGCGCGGTGAGCCGCTCGACCTCGGTGCGGACCTCGCCCATGCGTTTGCGTAAGATCACTGCGGCGTCACCGCAGGGGCATGTGCCGGTGTCGCGGATGCTGAGCAGGTCGGCGATGTCGCTCAGGCTCAGGCCCAGGCGCTGGGTTCCCTGGATGAACTTCATGCGGTCGATCGCATCGCTGCCGTAGCGGCGGTAGCCGGCCCCGGTGCGCGGGGCCTTGGGCAGCAGTCCGAGCCGCTCGTAGTACCGGATGGTGTCCGAGGTGGTTCCTGCCAGGCGTGCCAGCACCGCAACGGACATGCCCTGTTGGTTGGGTGTGGTCGATTCCATGGGTTTCAACTCTACTTCTCTCCGCCCGAGTTGCTCTTACAGGTGAACGCCACAGGGCCGGCGGGGCTTCCCCGGACCGGCCCTGTTTTCTGGCTCCTATCAGTAGCGGTAGAGCTCGGGCTTGAAGGGGCCCTGGACCTCCACGCCGATGTAGTCGGCCTGTTCCTTGGTGAGAGTGGTGAGTTCCGCGCCGAGCGCCTCGAGATGGATGGCGGCGACCTTCTCGTCCAGATGCTTGGCGAGTCGGTATACGCCCGGGGTGTAGGCGGACTGGCGGGTGAAGAGTTCGATCTGGGCGATGACCTGGTTGGAGAAGCTGTTGGACATCACGAAACTGGGGTGGCCGGTGGCGTTGCCAAGGTTGAGCAGACGTCCCTCGGAGAGCACGATCACCGAGTGCCCGTCGGGGAACACCCATTCGTCGACCTGCGGCTTGATGGGGTTCTTGGTGATTCCGGGGTAGCGAGCCAGGCCGGCCATGTCGAGCTCGTTGTCGAAGTGACCGATGTTCCCCAGAACCGCCTGGTGCTTCATGGCAGCCATGTCGTCGGCCATGACCACGTCCTTGTTGCCGGTGGTCGTGATCACAAGGTCGGCGATCGGAAGCACGCTCTGCAGGCGGGCCACCTGGTAGCCGTCCATCACCGCCTGCAGGGCGCAGATGGGGTCAATCTCGGTGACCACCACGCGGGCCCCCTGCCCAGACAGGGACTCCGCGGCGCCCTTGCCGACGTCACCGTAGCCGCAGACGACGGCGACCTTGCCGCCGATCAGGACGTCGGTGCCGCGGTTGATGCCGTCGATGAGGGAGTGGCGGATGCCGTACTTGTTGTCGAACTTGGACTTGGTGACGGAGTCGTTTACGTTGATGGCGGGCCACAGCAGGTCCCCGTCGGCGGACATCTTGACCAGGCGCATGACGCCGGTCGTGGTCTCTTCGGTCACGCCCAGGATGTGGGTGCCGATCGTTGTCCACTTGTCAGGGGTGTCGGCCAGGGTGGAGCGCAGCAGGTGAAGGACGGCCGCCCACTCTTCGGAGTCTCCCTCCCCCGTTTCGGGGACGTGCCCGGCGTGTTCGTACTCGGTGCCCTTGTGGACCAGCATGGTGGCGTCGCCGCCGTCGTCGAGGATGAGGTTGGCGCCTGCTTCGCCCGGCCAGGTGAGCATCTGCTCGGTGCACCACCAGTACTCGGTGAGGCTCTCGCCCTTCCAGGCGAACACGGGGACTCCGGCGGGGTGTTCGGGGGTTCCGTCGGGGCCCACTACGACGGCGGCGGCCGCGTGGTCCTGGGTGGAGAAGATGTTGCAGGAGGCCCAGCGCACCTCGGCGCCAAGCGCGACGAGGGTCTCGATGAGGACGGCTGTCTGGATGGTCATGTGCAGGGAGCCCGAGATGCGTGCCCCCGTGAGCGGCTGGGTGTCGGCGTACTCGGCGCGCAGGGTCATCAGGCCGGGCATCTCGTGTTCGGCGAGTTGTA
The DNA here is from genome assembly GCF_053608565.1 of Streptomyces sp. NPDC055025. Taxonomy (NCBI): domain Bacteria; kingdom Bacillati; phylum Actinomycetota; class Actinomycetes; order Kitasatosporales; family Streptomycetaceae; genus Streptomyces; species Streptomyces sp. NPDC055025. The sequence goes on along the minus strand of NZ_JBSGVS010000001.1, from coordinate 288,313 downwards.
TCTCCTTCCGGCCGAAGGCGGCTAGCGCAAGGTCGGCGACGGCGAAGTCGAGGCCGTCCAGGGTGCGGGCGCGGGGCTCGTGGTGTGCCGGTGCGCTGGGTGTGGTGGACACGATGGGACTCCCGTTGTCACGTGGATGAGGGCAGGGGTCGGGCGCCGGCCCGCCGTCCATCGCAGGGTGCGATCGGCGGCGAACGGCGGGGTCTTTCAGCGATGGGGGCCTGTCAGCAGGGGGCCGAACTCGGTCCGGGCGACGGCCAGAGCCTGCTGCTGGGTGAGCACCTGCCCCTGCTGGCGGGTGTCCTTGGCCAGATGGGCGGCCGCCAAGTGGGCGTCGGCGTGGAAGGCGGTGTGCTGGCAGGCGCCCGCGATGGGCCCCGAGCACTGGATCGCGGCGAGGACCACGACCGCAGTGGCCGGCTCCCACGTCCAGTTGCCGTCGGCGTCCCGGGTGACACGGATCTCGGCGCCGGTGTCGGGATCATGGGAGACGATCGTGCCGACAGCGGACGCCATGAGCGGGATGCCGAGTGCGTCGATGGCACACATCGCTCTCAGTGGCGGCCCGTCTTGCAGGCGCACCCGGTGCGGGGAGGGCAGCCCGGACAGCGGGTAGGCGATCTCGATGCGCTCGCCGGCGGCGTCCAGGTGTACGAGGTCGGCCTCAGCGAGTGCTTTGAGGGCCGGCTCGGGGGTGAGGTTGTTGCGGCGGGCCAGGCCGTGGGCGGCGACGGTGCTCGGGCCTTGGCCGGTGGCCAGGAAACTGCGCAGGAGGCGCTGGTGAAGGGTGCGTAGAGCCGGGTCCAGTTGCGCCTGGCTGTGGGCGATGCCGCCGCGGTCGACGGCGCCGATGCCTGCGGGCAGAAGCGCTCTGAAGGAGAGGCTGGTGTCAGGCACGTTCGACCTCCGGCTGTGGCACGAGGGCCGGCTCGGGCAGGGGTAAGGCGTCGCGTGCGGTGGGGTGCTTGGTGTTCCAGCGGCGGGTGAAGTACGAGATCGGGATGATCATGAGGGTGACGCACAGGCCGATCAGCATGACGGAGCCACCCCACTGGGCTCCCCCGTATACGAGGAAGATGAGGTTGATCGCGCACAGGAACACGGCGAGCGGGCGGGCGTAGCGCCCTAGGCGGAGGCTGCCGGGACGGCCAGCCGGGTGCTTGCGGAGCATCAGGTAGGCGATGGGCAGCAGGACGAAGACGATCATGTAGCCGAAGTTCGCTGCAGCCACGACGTCAACGACGTTGGTACCGAAGACGAGCAGGAGCAAACCGATGACGACGGCGTCCCAGGCGATGGAGCCGACAGGCGCGCCTCGTTTGTTGATTTTACCGAAGGCGGCCGGGAGGTGGCCGTCGCGGGCCATCTGGTAAACGGTGCGGGAGGAGCCGATGATGAAGGTCTCAGCGCCCAGGATGAGGACGGCGGTCAGTCCCAGCTGGACAAAGAGTTCGCCGGCGTCTCCCAGAAGGACGTGCCCGGCGTTGGCGAAGACCTCGAAGGGGTCGGCCTGGATGCCGTTGGCGCCCGAGAGCGCGAACATCGCGATCGGCACGGCTGCGAAGGCGACGAAGCAGATGATGGCCGAGGTCGACATCACGCGCTTCATGGTGCCTTCAGGGTTGCGGATCTCCGCGCATACCGTGGAGGCCATTTCCGCCGCGTAGGAGGACCACGTGGCCACGAAGCTCCACTTGGCGATGAGGGCCAGCTGGGAGCTCAGCGAATCGTCGCCGGTGCCGCCGGTCGGCAGCACCGAGGGGAAGACACGGGAGAAGTCGCTGACGTGGGGCCGGACGACGGGGCTCAGGACGACGACCAACACCACGCCGACGGCAACGACGGCCAGCACGGAATTGATCACAGTGGAGAGCTTCAGTCCCAGAGCGGTGATGAAGTAGAGGACCGCGGCGATGGCGAGAGCCAGCAGGACTGGGGAGGCGCCCGGCAGCCACTGATCGCGCAGGAACGTTGCGGCGAGGATGAGGTTGACCGCGATGCCCGGGGTCCAGGCGAACCAGTAGCACCAGGCGGACAGGGCGCCCAGCGTCGGGGAGCCCTTGGCACGTACCCGGTAGGCGAACTGGGCAGTGCCGCCGGCCCGTTCGGGGAAGCGGGAGGCGAGTTCGGCGATCAGCAGGCACTGCGCACCGCCGACGGCGGCGGTAAGGATCCACACCCAGATGGATACGTTGCCAAGCTCCGCGGCCATGGCTCCGAGTGAGACCACGACCATCAGTGAGCCGCCGGTGGCCACCAGGACCGCGGTCGACCACGACGAGGTGACCGGCAGGCCGCTGCGGCCCGGGAAGAGTGATGCCTCCGCTCCCGGGGCGCTTGCGTCTGATTGCTTCCGCCCCCCGCGCCTTTTGGACAGCACTGTTTCAGGATTGTTTCCGACCAATTCATTGCTCCAGCCGGGATGGACGGCCGTGAAGCCGTCGACTGTTAAACGGCGGTGTCTCTGGAACAGGCACGGGAAAGCGGCGCACTCACTCAGTCTGGCAACGGCAATGAGTGATGAAAATCTCGTCACGGAAGCAACGACAGTGATGTGATCCGCGAGACTTCACGGCGGCAGCGCTCGACGCTGCTGAAAGTTAGACGACGTCGGAGAATTTTGCAACCACGCTCCGGGCACGCCCGGACCATGGTTGCCAGAAATCACGCAGGGTCACCACGCGGGCGAAAGTGAAATAACATCGTTCCGCTTACACCCAACAACAGGTAAAAAAGATCCAGAAAAGCGAAGGTCAGATTTAAGCGTGCGTGCCCGCGAATCCGGGACAGAATTGAAACCTCCGCTTACGGGGCCCGGAGTGCACGCCGGGCCCCGCGAGCAGGGACAGTGTTCGGTCGGCTACGAGAGGGTCTGCAGGTCGCAGCAGCCGCTGGCCGCGTCACAGCAACTGTCGGCCGAGGTGTCCTCCAGACCGGCCGCGAACTGCCCCTCAGGGCTCATGTGCGGGCAGTCGCACAAGGCCCGGCAATCGCAGTCCAGCGTCTGGTCGATCAAGTGGAGCCGGCCGTTCAAGGCTGCGATCTCGCGTTCTACGGCGGATCGGCGGGCACGGGCCACGTCGCGCCACATACCTTCACCGGCCATGTTGCTCTGCAGCAGATCCGCGATCTCGGCGAGGCTGAAGCCGATCTTCTGGCAGATCTTGATGGCCGACAGGCGGTGCAGGACGTCCGGAGAGTAGTGCCTGCGACCAGCCACCTTCGCCCCTTCGGGGATCAAGCTACATCGCTCGTAGTATCGCAGGGCCGATGTGGCTATGCCGGCCCTGCGGGCTACCTCGCTTATCGACAGCAACGCGTCGTCCATGACTCCCCCGAGGTGTTGACTTGAAGCTGACTTCAACGGCCACACTACCGTTCGAGAGATCAGTCATCCAGGCCTCGGCTCCAGACAGAAGGGACATGAGACGTCACACCAGCTCGCGATAAATGGGCGATTCGGGCAACCTGCTCGGATTGCTCTCTTTCGTGGCAGCGGTATATGGAAATGGTCTCTTGAGATACCTGGCACAGGCCCTCAAAAGTGCGTACGGCAACGCATCGACACAGCGCTCGGTTTCGTTGCTCCCCAAAACGGGAAGCAAAAATGACTGCTCTGAGGAGTGACGTGGCAAATCTTCTGAAGAAGGCCTACAACGCAACATGGGGGAAGTACGTCTTCGCGGGGATGTACGACAAATTCCTGGCACACGTGGAAAAGCACGGACTGTCGGAGAAGCGCGCCCAGATGCTGGCGCCGGCCTACGGCCGCACGATCGAGCTGGGCACCGGCACCGGTCTGAACCTGGCTCACTACCCCGAGGCCGTTGACGAGCTGATCCTCACCGAGCCCTACCCGCCGATGGTGGCCAAGCTGGAGGAGAAGATCCGCGACAACCCGCGGCGCATCCAGTTGACCGTGGCCGGCGCGGAGCGTCTTCCCTACCCCGACGCCAGCTTCGACACCGTCGCGGCGGCGATGATCCTGTGCACCGTGCCCAACCCCGACGTGGTCCTCAAGGAGATCGAGCGAGTCCTCAAGCCGGGCGGCCAGTACCTGTTCCTGGAGCACGTCCGCAACCGCGACCCGAAGATCGCCCGCCGCCAGGACCTAGTGCAGCTCGGCTGGTACTGGTTCGGCAACGAGTGCCACTGCAACCGGCCCACCCTGGAGACGCTGGCCGGATCCTCCCTGAAGCTCGTCGATCTCGACGAGACCAAGATGCCCGGCGCCTGGCAGTTCATCGAGGCCATGGCCATCGGGCGCGCCGTGCGGCGCCCCGAAGGCGCCGCCCCGGCGAACAACAACCATCTGGTGAAGCAGCCGGTGAAGGTCAGCGCGGGCAAGGCGGACGACGACTGCGGCTGCTGACGGGCACTTCCGGTCACCGGAGCGGTGATGCGCTGCGCCCGGCGGGCGCGAACCTGAACCCGTTCGTGCCCGCCGCCCCCACCGGTTCTGCAGGTTGTAAAGGACGGCCCGTGACCTACATCATCGCCCAGCCGTGCGTCGACGTGAAAGACAGAGCATGCGTCGAGGAATGCCCCGTGGACTGCATCTACGAGGGCAAACGCATGCTGTACATCCACCCCGACGAGTGCGTCGACTGTGGGGCGTGCGAGCCCGTCTGCCCGGTCGAGGCCATCTTCTACCAGGATGACGTGCCCCCTCAGTGGGAGGACTACATCACGGCCAACGAAGAGTTCTTCGTGACCGTCGGCTCGCCCGGAGGCGCCTCCGGGATGGGCGAGGTCGCGGCAGACCCTCAGTGGATCAAGGACCTTCCTCCCCAGGGGGAGTGAGCAGCCGCTGTGACGCATCTGTTGACGGTCGCCGAAGTCGCCGCCCGTTCCAGGCTCAGCGCCAGCGCGGTGCGCTACTACCACCGCTTGGGCCTGCTGACCGTCCATTCCCGCGCCCGGGGAAGCCACCGACGCTTCGAGGAGGCTGTTCTGGACCGCCTGCGGTTCATCCGGTCCGCCCAGCGGCTCGGCCTGAGCCTGGCTGAGATCACGGAGCTGCTCTCGGTGCGTGACGGCATTCCCACAGCCCGCACCGAGCACCTGCTGCGCCGCCACCTGGGCACCCTGCAAGCGGAGATGGTCCTGTTGGACGAGCTCCGCCAGGAGATAACGGGCCTGCTGGCGCAGCACACCGGCACCACCGCCTGCCAGGTCTGCCGGCAGTGAGCATCCACCAACACCGCACGCCCGCGTCCCACCGGCCCAAGGCGGAATCCCGTGCCCACGCGCCCCTGCCAGCCTTCACTCGGTCTCATCGTCCTCCTCCAACTGACCACGGCAGCCAGTGCCGGCCTCGCTGCACTCGCCCGGACGGCCGACGAATGCGCTGCCCGCCTCGCCTTCACCTTCGCGCTGGCCCTCCTCACCGCCACCTTCATGATCATCCGCCGCCGTGACCAGCGCCAGCGCCACACCCTGCACGGCTCTACCCGCGGCAAACCCCCGCACCACCACTGATCTCCACAGAGTGCTCCGGTGGCAGGAACGCCCTGGGAACAGGGCCGCAGCCGCCAGGGAGAGCAGCAAGGATTTGACCTTGAAGATGACTTGAAGGTCTACCGTTGTTCCTGTGAGCACCATGCTGATCTCCCAGCTAGCCGAACGTGCGGGCGTGCGCACCAGCACCCTGCGGTTCTACGAGACGCTCGGGCTGCTGCAGTCCGAACGCACCGCCCGCGGGTACCGCCTCTATGACGAAGAGGCGGTGGAACGGCTCTCCTTCATCACCACGGCCAAGCAGTTGGGTCTGCCGCTGGAGGAAATCGCCGACCTGCTGCGAGTCCGTGAGGCCGGGGACTGCACTGACGTCAAGACGGAGCTGCGGGCGCGCCTGCACGCCCGCATCGATGATGCCGAGCAGCACATCAACGGACTGGGCACCTTCATCACCACACTGCGCCGGGTCGTGGACCACCTCGACGGGCTGCCTTCCCGGCCCGGCCCGTGTGATACGGGCTGCGACGTTCTGCCCACCGTGCAAGAAGGCAATGGCAGTGGTGGACAGGAAGAGGCGCGGTGGCGTGTGGCCCCGGTGGCCTGCAGCCTCAACTCCGCCTCGCTGCAAGAACGCACCGCGCGCTGGCACGGAGTGCTCAAGGACAGCAGGCGCGAACCCATCGACGACGGACTGCGGCTTACCCTGCCCATCGACCGCGCCGGGGCCTTCGCCGAACTGGCCGCCGCCGAGCAACAGTGCTGCCCCTTCTATGACTTCCGCATCCATCTCAATGGGGCCTCGATGCACGTGGAAGTCCGCTCACCTCAGGAGGGTGCGCCAATACTGGCTGAGTTGTTCGCACCCGCGTCCTGACTTCCCCGACCGTCGCAGAGAAGAGATCGCCCCGCCATGACCGTCGCTCGCTCCGCCTTGCTGTTCGCCCTCGCCGCCCTCTTCGAGATCGGCGGCGCCTGGCTGGTGTGGCAAGGCATCCGGGAACACAAGGGCGCCGTGTGGGTGGGCCTGGGCGTCATCGCCCTGGGCATTTACGGCTTTGTGGCCACCTTGCAGACCGACGAAAACTTCGGCCGCATCCTGGCCGCGTACGGCGGGGTCTTCGTCGCCGGATCGATCGCCTGGGGCGTGGTCGCCGACGGATACCGGCCCGACCGGTGGGACCTGGCAGGCGCAGCCGTCTCCCTCATAGGCATGGCCGTCATCATGTACGCCCCCCGCACCCACTAGTAGTGCCTGGTCAGGTTCACTCGCCGGTGGCGTGTCCGTTTGATCGCTTGCTCCGTTGACCTGTTGTGATGGGTGGGGAGCTGGCTGCGGTCCGGTGTGATCTGGAGGACTTCGCGGCGGAGGTGTTCGAGCCGTTCGCGCGGGCGGATCAACGCCGGTGGGGAACGGTCTATCTGCGGGGCCTGCTGCTGGAGGGGCGGCGCAAGTCGGTGGAGCCGATGGCCGCCCGCCTGGGCGAGGACGGCAACCGGCAGGCCCTGGCACATTTCATCACCACCAGCCCGTGGGACGCGGCGCATGTCCGCGCCCGTCTGGCCTGGCGGATGCAGCACGTGATCAAGCCGACCGCGCTGATCGTGGACGACACCGGGTTCCTCAAGGACGGTGACGCCTCGGCGTGTGTGGCCCGGCAGTACACAGGCACCGCGGGCAAGGTCACCAACTGCCAGGCCGGGGTGTCCCTGCACCTGGCATCCGATAATGCGTCGGCAGCTGTCGACTGGCGTCTGTTCCTGCCCGAGAGCTGGGATCCCGCCTCGCCCAAGGCCGATCCGGGCAAGGTGGCCCGCCGCACCCGGTGCGGCATCCCCGCCGATGTCGGCCATGTGGAGAAGTGGCAGCTGGCCCTGGACATGATCGACGAGACCAGGTCATGGGGCGTCGATGTCCCGCTCGTCGTCGCCGACGGGGGCTACGGCGATACGGCGGTCTTCCGGCTGGGCCTGGAAGAACGCGGCCTTGTTCACGAGAGCGGACAGCAGATGTTCACCTATTCGGGAGGCAGCAGAGCACGCCGAGGATTCGAACGGTGATGTTCAACGCCGTGGCTGTGCTTGGGCCGCCGCAGTGGATCCAAAACACGTTGGCCTGTCTGCCACGAAGCTGCGACGATGCCATCTGCTTCTCGCGGAGGGCATTTGTTCGTTTTCGTGTGTGTGGGGTGCGGCGCTGAGGTAACCAACCCACTGTCCCGGGTCGCCCTGCCGGCCCACGCTCATCAGAAGTACGGGAACGGAATTCAGCTCCCAGTGCTGATGGAATCGGGCACGTTCGCCGTGGAGCCGGAGCCTTGGGGACCGCCGTGGCGGAGATGGGAGGAGATCCATCCGGACGAGGCGGTGGCCCGCGGCATCTACGCGCCGGTCCACGTCCTCTCCGACGGCGCCCCCGGCTCGATCGTCATCGCACCTGGCGACGCCCGCGGCACCCTGCTGATCCCGGAGCGGGCCGGCGGCTACTGTTGCGGCCTCGACGAGGCAGACGGTCCCAACATGGCATGTGAGAAGTGCGGCCTGCCCGTGGCGAGCCGAATCGACGACTGCTCACTCTGGCAGGCGGTATGGCTTGCTCCCAACGCCGTGCGCCGCATCCACGTCGACGGCGGCGACTCCGCACCGCTCTCCTGGGCAGAGCTGTTGGAGGAGGGGAAGTGCACGCCTCCGTTCGAGCCGGTCGCCACATGGGGGTCTCGGCTCGGGCCGAACCACTTCTGGTCGTGGAGTCCGCAGTGGGAGGCCGCGGTCGGTCGGGCACTTGCTCACCTGCTAGCGGCCTCGGAGGGCCGGCGGGTAACCGTCCCGGACGGTCTGAGCAAGGAGGTGTTCCAACGCGCCCTCGACGCCTTGTTGCCCGCAGGTCCGCCGGCACGGCGCGCTGTCCTGGCCGGACCAGGACAGCCCACCCCCCACGCGGACACTGACATCGTCCTCGTGCCGACCCATCCGCAGACCGGAGAGACTTGGAAGCCGGCAGACCCTGCCGCTACGGCGTACCCGGTGCCTGTGCCGTTCGGGGTGTGGCTGTGGCTGGCCTTCCCCAAGCCGCACCTGCCAGTTCCCGCGTCAGGCGGCATGCCCGACGGCGTCCTCCGCGACGACCCGCCCGCACCGCGTCCCCGGTACTTGTTCCGGGCCGATCCTGGCGCGTTTCAGCACACCCTGGTCCGGCTACCGGCCGTCCGCAGTTCGTGGTTGCGGGAGATCCCCGAGAACCTTACGCAGCACATGCACGCTGGCCTCTTCTAGCGGACTGCCCAAGGTGCCAGTAGTCGGTCTCCGACTTGCTCCGCAATCGAACAGCGCCGGACAGCGGTGCCTCCCAAAGTGGTGAACATCTGCTGCCCGTTCTCATGAACAAAGCCATACGTACAAGCCAGCAGAGCGCACAAAGGAGGAAGAACCCCCTTCCTACAGGCCCAGGGGCTCAGGGGAACTCACGGAATGTCGCACACCTCCGCTCGCCGGTTCTCGGCTGCGGGCGCTTGGGGGTTCCGTTCTGTGGCCGAGGCGGGCTGCCCCGTTGTTGGCTCCGCGGGTGCCTGTTGGTGCGTCTGCGACAGACGATCTTCGGGGTGCTCTAGAGTCGGGACGACCTTCCCGGTGGCGTCTCGCTGCCGGGATTTCGTGTTCTCTGGGTGGAGTTGGATCTTGCGTAAGGCGCGGTTGCACGACCGGAATCCAGCGGGTCCCGTCCCACGTATCAGCTGGGCGGCCCGGGTCCGGGAGGCAGGCGCCCCCTTGGCGATCAGACCGTACCGGCTGCACTTCGCCGCCCGCCTGCTCTCCTGGACCGGCTCGGCCGTGGCGCCCATCGGGCTGGCCTTCGCGGTCCTCAGGATCGGCGCCGGGCCCGGTGCGCTGGGCGCGGTCCTCGCGGCGAGCGTCGTACCCCAGATCCTGCTGCTGCTCGTCGGCGGAGTCGTCGCGGACCGGCTGCCCAGACATCGGGTCATGGTGTGGTCCAACGTCGTCTGCGCGGCCGCGGAGGCGGCGGCGGTGCTGCTGCTCCTCTCGGGCACGGCCCGGGTCTGGCACCTGGTGACGATGTCAGCCATCTGCGGGGCGGCGGGAGCTTTCTTCACCCCCGCGGCCGGCGGCATCGTCGTGGAGGTCGTCCCCGCCGAACTCCGGCACGCGGCCAATGCCCTGCTGAAGATCGGCCAGAACACGGTGAAGGTGGCTGGGCCCGCCTTGGGCGGCGTCCTGGTCGCCGTGGTCGGCCCTGGCTGGGCCCTCGGCTGGGACGCTCTCACGTTCGCCGCCTCGGCCCTGCTCTTCTCCCGGATCAGCCTCAAGGCCAAGAACGTGAAGGTCCGGACCGGCTTCACCGCCGACCTGCGCGAGGGCTGGGATGACTTCCGCTCCCGCCGCTGGTTGTGGGTGATGGTCTGCCAGGCTGCCGTGATCGTTCCCGTATGGCTGGTCGGCTACCAGCTCTTGGGCCCGGTGTACGGACAGCGGGTTCTCGGCGGCGCCGCCCCTTGGGGTGTGGTGGTGTCCGGCTTCACCGCCGGGCTGGTGGCCGGGGCGGCGCTCGCCCTGATGTGGAAGCCGCGTCAGGTGGGGCTCGTGGTCTGTGCGGGCACCGGTTCAATGGCGGTGCCGCTGGGAGCGATGGCGGCGGCCGTACCGCTGCCCGTACTCGTGGTCTCCACGGCGCTGGCGGGCCTGGGGCTGGCGGTCAGCATGACCGTGTGGGCCTCGTTGGTGCAGGAGAGGATTCCGGCGGACCGGCTGGGCCGGACCCTGTCCTACTCGACGCTCGGGCAGATCCTTCCCGTGCCCGTCGGATACCTCCTGGCCGGTCCCGCCTCCCAGGTGTTCGGTCTTCGCACGACACTGGCGGTGGGTGCCCTGATCGTTGCGGCCGCCGCTGTCGTGCCGCTGGCCATTGCTCAGGTCCGGGGGCTTTGCCTCGCGCCGCTGGTGACCAAAGAGGACGACGGCCCGGTAGTGCCGGCGCGGGCGGAGAGGTAGAACGCTCGGGCGACCTCGACGGCGCCGGCGAAGTCGCGGAACGCCCGGTCCCGGGCTGCTGCGTCGAGCGCGGTCCGGCCGCTCCGTTCGGGCAGCCCCCACCGCTGGACAAGCGATGCGGCGATGCGGTCAGCGCTCAGGTGGGCCGTGGTGCGGTGAGGGTCGGCCGCCTCGACCTCGGCATTGAAGGTGAACGCGGCGGCCACGGCCTCGGCCACCGGGGGGACAAAGCCGAGTAGGTCGCCCGCTTCGGCCACCGTGACCGGCCACACCGTCCAAGCTCCGTCCAGGCGGGCGGAGCGGACGATGATCCGCACCAGCGCTTCCTCCGGTGGGAGCTGGCTCACCTCGTCCTCGGTGAGCCAGTGGGCGAGCTGGTCGCCGGACATGCTGCCCAGCTCCACACCTGCCTCGGCAACGCGCCGTAGAGCGGACCGCTCCACCGCGGCGGCTCGCACCGGGCGGCACACGTCGTCGCCCCCTTCATGCGCGAGGGCAGCCAGGACCCGCGTGCGCCACCGGCTGGGGAACCCCGGGTCGTAGAGCTGCTGATAGTTCAGGAGAGCGAGGCAGTTCACAGACTGCCCGCTTGCTTCCGCGACCGGCCGGAAGGTCGCCTGCCAGTACCGGACGAAGCTGGTCTGCCACGGCTCGCCAGCCCAGGCCCCGGCTGTGCCGGGGGCCGGGGGCAGGCCGGCGGCCACCAGGGCAAGGGCCCGCTCGGCGTCCTCCCGCTTGGCGTCGCAGGGGTGCGCACGGTGCCAGGCATCCGCCCGGTTGAACGCGGGCTGCAACCCCTCCTGCGCCGCGAGTCGGCCCAGGGCGGTCCAGGACCGGCGGGTGTAGGGCAGGGAGCGAGCCAGGTTGGCCAGCCGGGCAGCTTCGGTGTTGTCCAGCTGTCCGTCGGCGGCGGCCCGGGTCAGGGCGGCGCGTAGGTTCACGAGTGCTTCGGACAGTGGGCGGCCGTCGTCGGTGTGGAGCACGGCGACTTCGTCGTCCGCATCCAGAGTGCCGCTGCGGAAGTCCTCGAAGATCCGGCCGATGCCGACCATGCCGTACGGAGCGAGCTCGGCGGCCCGCAGGGCTCCCATGCTGGCGGCGCCGACCACGGTAACGCCGTCGGCCAGTAGAGCCAGGATCTCCTTGTGCCGTACCGGGGCGCTCTGGTGCCAGAGACCGTCGATGATCAGCACCGTGTCGCCGGGGCCGGCTCCGAGCCGCATCAAGTCCCCGTGCCGGACCGGGGGATGCGTCACGGCGTCGGGGAGGACTTCACTGACGCGGGCGGCGGGCACGGTGGGTCCTGAGAAGACGTGAACGCTCACGCGACTGCTTCCTGGGTCGGTCGGGGGATGACGTGCCTGGCGTCGTAGCGCAGGGCCGGGGCCAGCACCTTGACGACGGCGAACTCACGTCGCTGGTGGGGTCCGTGGGTGAGGTCCACGATCAGCGGGGGGTGGCCGGTGACCGCGCTGATGCGGGCCGCCAGGTGCTCGGCCTCGCTTTCGTCCGTGGCGAAGCCGGTGGTGTGCTGCGCGGTGACCTCCGTCCATGGGGCGCCAGGGCTCGCGGCGGGCTTGGGGCCGTGGTGCACGGCGGGCCGGTAGGCGGCCGGGTGGATGTCCTCCCGGCTGCCGGTGATCTGGGTGAGCCGGGACTGAGCCGCTTCTGTGATCGCCCGGGACAGGGCCACGTGGGGGTCCAGGTGGGCGCCGGAGCCGGAGACCAGCAGGGTCGGCTGGTCCTCGCGCCATAGGTAGCAGCTGATGACGGGCACCTCGAACCGGTTCGGCAGGTGCCACAGCTCCAGCCAGGCCCCTGCCGCCCGCACCCGGTCGATCAGGGCGGCACAGTGCTCGTCCTCGACGGTGCCGGGGGCGATGAGACGGCCGTGCCCCGACCCGTCGGTGAGGGCGCTGATCGTGTCGCGCTCGATCAGCTCGGCCAGGGCGTAGACGACGGCCTCGGCGCGCGTGTTGCCTGAGGCGAGACCGTTCGTGGACGCGCTGGGCAGGTGCAGCCGCCACCGGTCGTGGGCTTCCCGGCCCAGCTGCAGGCACGCCGCCGGAACGAGCGTGGGTTCGCCGTCCGGTGCTGATCGTGCCGTGATCCAGTCCAGGACGGTCCGGCCGGTGACCAGAGAGCCGGGGTGGCTCTCCAGGGCGGTGACCGGATAGGGCAGGTCCAGGCCGAGGCCGTCCGCCGGGGCCCGCACTTCGGCGGTCGGGACGGCCCGCTCGCCGTGCCATGCCTCGATCGCTTCCATGGCCCCGGAGACGCGGGCGGCGGCCAGCGTCGCGCCTTTGCCCTGTGCGACGGACAGGGTGCGGGCCAGCGGCCGCACGGCCATGGTCACCGGGACGCCGAGGTCGTCCAGGCCCGTGACGTCGGCGATGCGGGTGATGCCGTACGCCATCAGCAGCGGGCGGATCGCCTCCCAGGTCTCATCGGGATGACGGGTCCTGTGGGTGCCGTCGAAGTACGCCTTGCGCATGGGCTCTTCCCTTCGCAGATGCCGAAGCCCGACCGCCGGGACACCCAGGTCATGAAGGGTGCCCCGGCGGCCGGGCGGGTTCAGCTACCGCCTACGGCGCCGTCAGGCGGACGGCAGCGGGTAGGTGTGGGTGTCGGGGAAGGCGGAGTCCGGCACGGCCGGGTCGCCGCCGGAATTCTGCGGCATGTTGCCCTCGGCGTGCAGCTCGGCCACGAAGTCGGCCGGGTCCACGGCCTGCGTCGTGGCGGAGGGGATCTGCTGGGACATGGTCGTTCCTCCTGGGGTCCGGGGAAGGACGCTGCTACACCGAGAGGTCGGTGAAGCAGATGGTGATCAGTACCTCGCGCGACTGGGAGTCGAGCGGGGTACGCCAGTGGGGGATTCGGCTTCCGTCGAATCCGGTGAGGACGCGGTGGCGGACCGGAAAGGTCTCGCCGCCGTCGGGATACGGAGTGTCGCCGAGGCGGTCGGCCACCTGCTGGGTGGTCAGCCACCGCAGGCGGGGCAGCCAGCCCATCGAGACAAGACCGGGGGTCAGGCCGCACGAAAAGGTGATCGAGCACTTCCCGTCGTCGCGGTGGACATGCATGTAGTCGCCGGGCTCGTAGAACTTCAGACCGAAGCGGATCGGGGTCATCCGGGCGCTGCCCGTTGCCTCCCCTGCCACCTCCGCGAGGCCCTTTGACATGGCCAGCTGGCTGAGCTTGTCTCCCCCGGTGTGGACCCGGCACCGCTGGGGGGAGGTGATCGAGCCGTCCCGCATCACCAGCAGGCCCGGCCTCCGGTTGTGGCGGACGACCGCGTGCGGCTCGCACCGGTCGGCCTCCTCGGCAAGCTCCTCCCAGAGTCCGGGGTCGACCACGTCCTCCGGAACGACCGCCCGTCCTTCCGCCAGCCAGAGCTGACGTGGGGTCATGGCCATCACAGGTCCATGAACGACATCGTCACCAGCAGGCCCGTCGACGTCATTGGCTGGCGCCAGTGCGGCACGTGGTACCCGGCGAACGCCCGGACACTGCCGTCGCTGTACGGGTGGGCCAGGGTCATGAAGCCCTCTGCCTCGGGGAACATGCCGTGTTCGGTGACGACCTCCCCCAGGCGGTCGGGAAAGGCTCCCATCAGGTCGGGGGCCCAACCCATCGGTGGCAGGTCCTCGGTCAGCGCGACGGCGACGGTCACGGTGGACTTCACCGAGTCCGTGTGCAGGCCCTGGAAGTCGCCTTCCTTGTAAAGGACGACGGCACCACCGCGCGGGATCAGCCGGGGAATGCCGGTGGCCTCGCGCAGGGCCATCAACAGGGCCTTGTCATAGGCCAGGGCCTCCAGCACCGGGCCGGGCGGGATGAAGCCGCAGTGGACCGGGGAGGCGAAGCTGCCGTCACGGTGCGCGGCCGTGTGCTCGTGGACGTGGGGGGTGACCAGATCGACCCGACCGTGCGCCTCCTCGACCAGGGCCTTGAAGCGGTCCGCCTCAAGGACACCCGGAACAACAGCCGTTCCCGTCTCCTCCCACGCGGCGCGAGCCGGCAGCCGATCCACGGGTGCTTCGGTGTCCATGATCCCCTCCAGTTGGCCTGTCTGTCCGGGTGGCGCCGTGCGGCCGGTGGAACCCCGACCCGCCGCCGAGACCGTTCCGGCGGCGAGCCGAGGGGGCAGCGGCGTTCGCCCATTGAACTGCCGGGGAACACAAGGAATGAGGGGCCACGAAGGGGTGCGTTTCCCGGCGGGGGCCGCTCCGGGGGGCCAGGATGAGAGCCCCACCCGACGGCGACGGAGGGAAAGTGTCATGGTGGCCCCGGACGGCATCGGCGTCTTACTTCGATCGATCCGCGAAGGTGCCGGGCGCACTCGTGATGAGCAGGCCCAGGTCGTTCAACAGGCCCAGAACGGCCGATGGTTCGACTGGGAAAACATCAAGCGGTGGGAACTGGAGAAGCGGTTACCGGTCCCGGACTGGCACGAGACGATCGCCCGCGCATACGGGCTGAGCGTCGCGGACGTGCAGCGGGCAGTCGCCGCATCGCGACAGCACCGACGCAGCCAGCACAGGGGGAAAGAGGACGTGAAGCGACGTAGTTTCCTCGGGGTGGCGGCCGCAGCCGTGGGTTCAACCGCGTTGCCTGGCATCGCAGAGGCACGCGAGGGTATCGACGGAGCCCTGACAGGCTCCGGAGCTGGCGACCTGGCTTACCTGGAGTCGGCATTCGAGCGGCACCGGGGCGGCTACCACGGCCGGGCGCCCGACGACGTGCTGAGCGAAATGCAGGCGGACCTCGATCTCCTCGGTCAGGTCCTCAACCAGCCCCACCCCGCCGGTGCACGCGCTGATCTCGCCCGCACCGCTGCGGGGATTGCCGGTCTCGTCGCCATCGTCCAGCACGATCGCGGCGACAAGGGGGACGCCTTCCGGTGGTTCGCGACGGCGGAGAAGGCGGCTCTCGAGTCCGGCGACCGCAGGATGACCGCCTGGGTGTTGGCACGGCACGCGATGGTGCCGCTGAACTACGGCGCCCCCGAGGCGGCCGTACGTATCGCCTCCCGAGCACGCAGGGCCGCCGGTCGGACGCCCACCGCCGCCGGCGCATTGGCGGCGGCAGTCACGGCCCGTTCCCTGGCCGCCATCGGTGACCTTCGGGGCGCCCGGCTAGCGGTCACAGACGTGCGGAACCTCGTCGAACGCCTCGACGGACAGGAGACAGCAGACACCTGGTTCGGCTATCCGGGACAGAAGCACTTCGTCCACCTCTCCCAGGCGTACACCCTCCTCGGTGACACCGAAGCCGCCTACTCGGCCCAGGACGACGCCCTCGACCTCACCGATTCCCCATCGGTGATGACCCGGGCCCTGATCGCGATGGACACCGCTGTCTGCCTGCGGCTCGACGGCGACCCTTCAGCGTCTGCCGAGATGGCGGCAGGCATCTTCGACCGTCTTCCGGCCCCCTATCGTGGCGGCCTGATCCGGTCTCGGGCCAAGGCCCTGCACCAGGCACTCGATGGCCGCCCACGGGACCTTCTTGGGCAAGTTCTCGCCTGACAGGCGTTCTGACCTACGGAGCACACCAGGCTCATAAACAGGGTACGGGCGGGCAATTCCGTGGCAGAGTGGGTCAACAGCCCAGCGCCGAATCCCCCCGTTTCAGCGCGGAGCTCGCTCGCGCCTGTGTGACCTCCCGGGCGGGCGCTCGTTCATCTTGGTGGTCCCGGAGCGGGACGTGACCCGCGGGCGCCTGATCGTCCCAGGTCGGCCGGGAGAGGACCAGAAGCTGATCGCGGCCGACACCGCGTGGGCGGGCAAGCGCCCGATGCACCTCGCCGAACGACGAATCCTGGACCCTGCGGAAGGGGGACGACCCGATCACCCCGGTCGGGGGGCTCCCGGCGGTGAAGGGGTGCGAGTACGTACGCGAGCAACTGTTGCGGCGGTCCCGCCCGCGGCCGCGCACCTCCCCGAGGCCGCTGCCCGCCTTCCCGTGGCATGGGGCATGGGGCTCCGGACGGTCCCCGGGCCCTCGCTCCCAGAGTAGCGGCGGCAAGGGCCCGTGCGCTTCTCCGGCCCGCACCGCGCGGACCTCCTCCCACGGCACCCCGGCAGATCGCGCAGGCTCTCGACGTCGCGGGTCCGGAACAGCGGTACCTCGATCCACCGGCGCTTGCCGACCCGGGCCTCCGTGTGGGTGGCCGGGGTGATCCCGCCCGCAGCCACCACGTGCTGCCAGTCGGTGGGGTACGAAGCCGACGGGTTCGCGGATTCTCGGGGGCGATTTCAGGGAACCGGAGGGAGCTTACGTATACAGAGGCAGAGTAGCCCGCAGGTCCCGGGCTGCTGGTGACCACAGCAGCTTGATCAATAGCGGCAGGCCACTCCGGGAATGAACACTCGTCAGGGCCAGGACGTAACCGGCAACGACCTGCCCATTCGCCTGCGCCTGTGCCCTTCAAACGCCAGTGCAAGACCAGCCCAGCACCCAGGCCAGTCAGCGCGCGTCGGGCGCGGAGAACGCGGGCGCGGAGGCTGGCAGTGGCCGTTTGCGATCTTCCTGAACCTGCACGTGTACACGTTTTTCCGCCCTGACCCCTCTACCACTTGATGGATGACGGAGGCCGACAGAAGGCGGCAACGCAGTGACAACAGACAGTACTTGGGCGATCGTCGGCGCGATCGCCTGTGCAGGTGTGGGAATGGGTGTGCGTTCTTGCGCCTACCTACTGCGCGAGTACGCGCGCACCAGGATGATGGCTGATGTGCTGCGGGAACTCGGAGAACGGTGCGGACGGGTTGAAGTAACCGACCAGGATGGAACCACGTGGGAGATTTGCTTGCGAAGTCGTGATCCCGAGTGAACGCCATGTCGCTCCCTGAACCAGGTGAGGACGATGACGCCCGGAGTTCCGATGATTCCAAGACGCTCGAGGACCTCTTCCGTGAGTGGTACCCGAGGCTGGTGGCACAGGCCCTCGTGATTTCCGGGGGACGGCTTGCCTTGGCACAGGACGCCGCTCAGGAATCCTTCCTGCAGTGTTGGAGACGGATGCAGCAGACACATCTCGCAGCCGTGACCAACTGGCCGGCATGGCTGAGAACGACGCTCGTTCACGAGGTGTTGCGCCTCGTGAAGATAAACGCACGGACCGAGGTCGTCGGAGAGGAAGCGTACGCTCGAACCTCAGTGGAGTTCGACTGGGCGGCACTTGTCGACCTGAAGGACGCCTACCGCAAGGTCTGCGAATACGTTGCCACTCTCAGCGATCGGCAACGCGAGGTGATCGCACGCTGCACCATTGCGGGCGAGACCCTTGGCACTGTCGCAGCCGAAATGGGCATCACGGAGGGGACGGCGCGCGCGCATCTGTACCGGGCACGGCAAGCTCTCCGCCCGATCTGGGTGGAGCTCACGGAAATGGGCGTCATCGGTGAGGGCGAGAGGGGGCAAGAATGAGTGGCCAGGAACCGCGTGAGGCAGGACGTGACGATGACCTCACCCCTGTACGCGAGACACTGATCGCAACCGAAAGTGCCCTCGCACAGGTCCTCACCCCTCATGTGGATGTGGAGTCCGCCCTTGCGGCACTGAAGCGCCGCACAGGCACGGGGCCGACCGACACGGGCACTCAAGAGTTGCCGCCCACACACGCACAACTCATTCAGGAGCTGCGTGTCCTGCGCCATGCTGGGTTGGCGGACCTTCGCACAGGCCAATATCCGGCGCTAAGCGCTGCTGCCCTGGCCAGCGGTTTCAGCACCGAACTTAATCAGCCTCACGGAACCGAGACGCTCCTTCGGGAGGCCGTCCACCGCCTCGGCCAGGACACATCCTTGGGCCAGGCAGCGGTGCACAGCTTCGGTCTCCTGCCAGGTCGCCGGAGCGATCGCGCCAGCGACCGGCGCAGGAACGCTGCCACGGCGTATGGGATCTCCATCGAGCGATTCCGTAAAAGCGGAGAGCACCTCGTCGTGGAGCAGCTGGCCCAAGCGGTCCTGGCCGTCCTGCGCGAGCGTCAGCCCGCGCCGGGGACCACAACTCCCCTGCACCCAACCGCCGACGAACCGGGTCCCCCCCCACTTCCCAGCAGCGTGACCAGTACAAAGAGGACGTGACACAGCTTCTTATGGGCGAGTCGGGTCCTTGGCGAAGCGGTGTGGGTGGGCTGCCTGGACGTATTTTATGGCGGTGGTGTCGGCGATTCCGAAGACGCGCATCAGGTGCGCGGGGTCGGCGGTCTCGTGTGCCTCGTCGAGGAGCGGGGCCCGATGTATGCGAGCAGTTCGCCATCCGGCCCGTCGGTCGCCTGGTTTGGTTACGGATTATTCCAAGGTCTACGGCCGTGATAGGACTGTTTGGCTTGATGATCTACGGCTGATACGGGGGGCGGGGTCATGGGTGTCACAGTGCCGGATTGGGCGGACACGCTGCTGGATCTGGTGGGGGTGAACTGGCCCAACGTCGACGAGGACGCCTACCGGGACATGGCGGACGCGTTACGGGAGTTCGCGGACGACCTCGCCGACGACGGTCAGCTCGCCAACAACCACATGGAGCGTTTGCTGTCGTCGGGTCACGGCGAGGCGATGGACGCGCTGAATGAGCACTGGGGCAAGGTCAAGGGCAAGCATCTGAGGGACATGGTGTCTGCGGCCCGGACGATTGCGGGTGCACTCGACATGGCGGCGGGCGCGATCGAGGCCATGAAGTGGAAGGCGGTCGCGGAGCTCGGCATTCTGGCCGGCCAGACGGGTCTCGCCATGGCGCTGATCCCGGTGACCGGTGGTCTGTCGGCACTGCTTGGCGCCGGTGCGATCGCTTTCACGAAGAAGCAGTTGCTGAAGCTCATCACGGGTGCGATGGAGGAGGCGATCGGTCACATCGTGGCGGTGATGACCGAGCCGGCCGTGGCGGCGCTGGAGAACATGGCCGCAGACCTGGTCGTCCAACTGGGGGCGAACGCACTGGGCGTGCAGAACGGTGTGGACCTCGGCCAGACGAAGCAGGCCGGGAAGGACGGCTTCGACCAGGGTGTCCAGGGTGCCAAGGAGGGCATGAACCTCGCCTCCGCCGGAGGCGGTGGTGGCGTAGGCCCCAAAGGCAACGGCTTCCACATCGAGCACGACGAGCATGATCAGGCCGGCACCAGGCTGAACTTGGTGAGCGTCGGCATCCACGGCAAGACCGCCGGCAAGCTGACGAAGGCGAAGACGGCCCAGGGCCGCAACAAGGGCCGGGACGACATCGCCGACGCACTGGACCCCGTCATCGAGAAGGCCATGGGTGCTCTGGTGAAGTCGGCCAAGACCATGGGCGACCACGTCGGCGAGACCCTGCCCCAGGCCGTCAAGCAGATATCCAAGGACCACAAAAACAACGACGACGACACCCGCGAACGCCTCGCCCGCCAGCGCAGGGATGACGATGGCCGGGACGGTGCTGGCGGCGCGGGCGGCGCGGGCGATCACCGTCGTGGCCGCGGTGACGGCGACAGCGCTCGAACGAGGCCGAACGGGCTGCGCGAGGTCCGTGACGACGCGCGTCGCCACTCCATCCCGCTGGACCGCAAGACGTGCAAGTCCGACCCGGTCGACATCGCCACGGGGGAGATGACCCTGCCGCAGGTCGACCTCTCCCTGCCCGGGGTGCTCCCCCTCGTCATGGACCGTACACACCTGTCGAAGTACCGCTACGGTCACTGGTTCGGCCGCAGCTGGTCCTCGCTGTTCGACGAGCGCCTGGAAGCTGACCCCGTAGGAACAGGTGTCGTTTGGGCACGCAGCGACGGATCGTGTCTCGTCTACCCCCGGCTCCCGCGGCCTGGCGATGATCGGGTCCTGCCCACCGAGGGACCGCGGATCGCCCTCGCTCACAGCGGCGTGCACGAGGACGAAACCACCTACACCCTGTCCGAACCCGCGGGGCTCAGCCGCTCGTTCACCGGGAGTCCGTACCGCACCTCCCCGGCCTACTGGCTCACCGAGCTCAGGGACCGCCACGACAACACCGTCGTCCTCGCCCGCCGCCCGGACGGCGCGCCCTCCACGGTGTCCCACAGCAGCGGCTACACGGTCAAGGTGGACGTGGCCGACAAGCGGATCAGCGCCCTGCGTCTGCACACCCCGCAGGGCCCGGTCACCGTCATGTCGTACGGATACGACGCGGACGGCAACCTCGATGCCGTCACCAACTCCTCCGGTACGGCGACGCGCTTCACCTACGACCCCACCGGCCGCATCACTTCATGGACCGACCGCAACGGGTCCGCCTACCTGTACGTCTACGACGCCGCCGGCCGCGTCGTCCAGACCGTGGGACCCGACGGCTTCCTGTCATCGCGCTTCTCCTACGACAGCGAGGGTGGCATTACCCGTTACACCGACTCCACCGGCGCCACAAGCGTCTTCCGTTTCAACTGCCTCCTCCAGGTCGTCGCCGAGACCGACCCCCTGGGCAACACGGTCAGCCAGGTCTGGGACCGCTACGACCGGCTCCAGAGCCGCACCGACAGCCAGGGCTGCAGCGTCACCTACACCTGGGACGAGGACGGCAACCCCACTTCCGTACGCGAGCCGGACGGCTCTCTCGCCACCACGCAGTACGACGAGCGGGGCCTGCCCACCGTCGTGACCGCCGCCGATGGAAGCGTGTGGCGCCGCACCTACGACGACCGCGGCAACAACGTCTCCCTGACCACACCGGACGGGGTCACCACCCGCTACGCGTACGACCCGAACGGCGCCCTCGCCGCGGTCACCGACCCGCTGGGCAACAGTCGGACCTACCGCAACGACGAGGCCGGTATGGTCCTCGCCCACACCGACGCCCAGGGCAGGACGACCATCCTGGTCCGCGACGCGTTCGGCCGGCCCGTCTCCGTCACCGATGCCGACGGCGCCACCACCACATGCACGTGGACCGTCGAAGGACACCTCACCTCACACACCCGCCCCGACGGCGCCACCCAGCGGTGGACCTACGACGGGGAGGGCAACTGCCTCACCGAGACCGACGCCAACGGCGGCATCACGATCTACGAGTACACCCACTTCGACCAGCCGGCCTCCCGTACCAGTCCCGACGGCGCCCGCTACGAGTTCCGCTACGACTCCGAACTGCGCCTCACCGAGGTGCGCAACGCCGCCGGACTGACCTGGACCTACACATACGACACCGTGGGACGCCTGGTCTCCGAGACCGACTTCGACGGCCGCACCCTGCACTACAGCTACGACCCCTCGGGCCGCGGACACAGCCGCACCAACCCGCTGGGGCAGACCGTCACCACCCACCTGGACGACGCCGGCCGCGTCATCGCCCGCGACGTCGAGGGCGCCGTCACCACCTACGCCTACGACCGGTCCGGCCGCCTCACCGAGGCGCACTCCGCCGACTCCGTCCTCGCCCTTGAGTGGGACGCCATGGGCCGCACCGTCGCCGAGACCGTCGACCGACGCACCAGCCGGTACGGCTACGACGCCCTCTCGCGCCGGACCCTGCGGGTCACCCCCGGCGGGTCCACCACCCGCCTCACCCACGACGAGGCGGGCAACCGCACGCACGTAGTCCTCGACAGCCACGGCATCGCGTTCGCCCACGACGCCACCGGCCGCGAGGTGGCCCGGTCCTTCGGCAGTTCCGAGCAGCCCGTGGTCCTCGGCACCGCCTACGACGCCGCGGGCCGGATCCGGGAGCACCGCCTCACCGCCCAGGACCGGACGCTCAGCCGCCGCCTCTACGCCTACCGCGCCGACGACTGGCTGGAGACCGTCACCGACGGGCTGACCGGCAACCGCAGGCATTACGAACTCGACCCGGCCGGACGGCCCCTGCGTGTCGAGTCCCGCGGCTGGAGCGAGACCTACGCCTACGACAGCGAGGGCAATCAGACCTCCGCCCACTGGCCCGACAAGGCCCCGCACGCCGAGTCCCGGGGGCCGCGTGCGTACAGCGGCAACCGGCTGCAATCCGCTGGTGCGCTGCACTACACCTACGACGCGGCCGGCCGCATCGTCGAACGGCGCAAGAAGCGGATATCCCGCAAGCCGGACATCTGGCGCTACGAATGGGACGCGGCCGACCGGCTGACCGCATGCACCACACCCGACGGCACCCGATGGACCTACCGCTACGACCCGCTGGGCCGCCGCACAGCCAAGCGTCGGCACGCCTCCGACGGGACCGTCGTTGCCGAGACCCTCTTCAGCTGGGACGGCAGCCGTCTGGCGGAACAGACCGACTCCTCCACCGGCATCACCTTGACCTGGGAGTACGACGGCCACCGCCCGATCGCCCAGGCCGAGCGCCGCACGACGCAGGACCCCGGCGGCGACCAGGATTCCGTCGACGCCCGCTTCTTCGCGATCGTCACCGACCTCGTCGGCACACCCACCGAACTCGTCGACCACACCGGCGCCACCGCCTGGCGCAGCCGCGCCACCCAGTGGGGCGCCACCGCCTGGAACCGGGACGCCACGGCACATACCCCGCTGCGCTTCCCCGGCCAGTACGCCGACCCCGAGACCGGTCTGCACTACAACTTCTTTCGCCACTACGACCCCGAGGCCGGCCGCTACGCCAGCCCCGACCCCCTCGGCCTGGACCCCGCCCCCAACCCCGCCGGCTACGTCACCAACCCCGCCACCGAGGCCGATCCCCTCGGGCTGGCGCCCTGTATGCAGAACCTGGAGGACATGGCACACAAGATCTCCCAGGTCCTGCCCAAGCGCGGACAAGAGGGACAGACCGTCGCCATCATCGCCACGCGTCACAAGGGGAAGGACGTGCTGATCGTCGCCGGGACAAGCAAGAGCAAACTGACCCCCGCCCAGCGAAAACTGGCCGAGGAGATGGGCCTCTACCCGCTCCCGAACGACCAGTACCTCCCCCCGACACCGCCCAAGGTCCCAGGCGGGCACGCAGAGCAGAACATCATCCACTACCTCAGCCGCCTGCACAACAAAGGCTCGGACGACTGGCTGCCCACCCACGGCGCGGCCATGCGCAGCGTCTGCCCCGATTTCTGCGCCCCCATCATCCGCATCGAGGGCATGCTCGCGGGGCCGACGTACGGTGACGACAAACCCACCCACCGGCGGCAGTTCTACTGGCCCAGCCGCTACACCCCGGACACGGACTAGGAAGAGCACATGAACTACCCCCATGTACCCGTACGGCTGCTCGCGCATGAGTCCCTGCCCGGCATCACCGAGGCACTGGGGAACATGGGCGGCTGGCTTCTGCGCGACGGCGCACACTGGCTCGTGACCCGGCACGAGGGCACGATCACCGCCAACAGGGTCAGCACCGATCGCTCTCAGGTGGTCGCTGCCCGCGCCGCGTGGAGCGACCCGGCTCCGGACGATCCCAGCCTGTACTGCTCGCCGTTGCCCGACGGTGCCTCGGCCATGAGCACCCGGGAGGCCGTCACCATCCAGGAGCCCGACGGAACCGTCCGCTGGGAGCACCGCCACCGGGACTGGCAGCATTCGCCCGGGGCCGCTGGCGCGTGCACGCCCGACCCGGCCGGCCGTGTTCTTCTGGCGACCATGGCCGGACCCCTCGGAGCCGACGGGCTTTCCACGGGCGACATCTGCCGCGCCCTCGACCTGGCCACCGGCGAGGTGCTCGCCGAGCATGTCCTGCCGTCCTTCTCAGCGGCGTATGCCTTCCAGCAGTTCCCGGACGCACGCCCTGAGGTTCTCCTCACCGCTTCCATGGGCCAGGACGGCACTCACTGTCTCCTGGTCGCCTACACGGCTGCCGGGCTCGACGTCCGGGCAGCGGGCACCGCCGAGGAACCCTACGTCGGCCTCGGCGCGGACGGAGCGCTGGTCAGCCAGGACGTCGGCGGCGGATACCTCTGCCGCACGCAGGACGGCGCCGACGACGTGATCATCGAGGCCAGCGATGTTCTCCCGGACGAAAGGGTCTTCGTCGGCTACACCCCGGGCTTCGTCGACGACGAGCGGATTCTGGTCGTGACGGCTGAGGAACAGTGGGCGGAGGAAGGCACCCACCTCCTCCTCGACGCCCGCACGCTCAGGCCCCTCGCCGAGCTCGACTACCCGCAGACGCCGGGAGTCACTGCCGTGCCGCTCGGCGACGGCACGTGGCTCATCCGCAACGAAGAGACAGTGCAGCGCTGGACGACCGCCTAACCCGGATCGCCCTCGATCAGCGGGCAGGGCAGAGGGCGGCTTCGCTCGCCCGGGGCGTCTCGGTCGGCGTCAGTGGTGATCGGCCGTTACCTTGAGCCCGATTGCTACTGCCCTTGGGCCGGTGTGTGTGCAGACCCCATCAGGGGCATCGACGGAGGCCGCCGAGGGGTACGAGTGTTCAATTATCCGGAGCCAGTTTCCGGTTGGTCCCGGACCGGCCGATGTCCAGATCAAGGAGCGCAGTCAGGGCCGTGCCGCTGTTCAGCCAAGAAGATCGACATCGAACTCGACCGCCGCAGCGCCGAGATGCTCTTCCAGGTACGGACCGCCGCGGCCTGGTCCTGGATCGGCTGATTGTGGTGCAGGAAGCTGAGACCACCGTTTCGCGCGAGTGCGATCGCGAGATCGGGCGTGCTGACGGCCTGCATGATCGCGGACGTGAACGGGGACCGCAGCTCGATCGCCGACGCCTCGCCGCGATGTGCCGCACCAGGGGCGTACGCAAGTCAACCGTCCCAGCCGAGCAGTTGGTCCGCGTCCGGTTCGGCAGGAGCAGAAACTCGTTGAACGTCCGTGAGACTTCGGCGATGATCTGTGCCACTCGTTCCTCGGTCTCATCGCAACGGCGCAAACCCCCTGGCCCGGAGGGTGCTTCAGACCACTGTCGCCAACTGCCGAACAGCAAGAGTTTCTTGGCCGGGAGTTCAGAGGTAGACGGGCACGGACGACGGTGACGACCAGGACGTCATCGCTGACGTAGTAGCGGATGACGACGTCGGCACGACGTCCTGGCGGCGGTCCTTGACGGTCTTGAGGGTGGCGTCCGTGGGCCTCCTTCCCGCTTCGTACGGTACGCCCGCATGATCCACCGCAGGCAAGGCTGACACCAATTTAGGAGGGGGCGGTCGGCCTGCGGGGCGGCGGGACGGCCTGGAGCAACTCCCACAAAGGGGGCGTGAGCCGGAGGCCCACATCGCGAGGGTGCGGCGGTGTTTGCACTGGATCACCCAGCGCTGTCCGTAGGGGTCGGTGGCCTTCACGTCGGCCCCGAGGTCACCGCCGCCCCCGACACGGACCGCATCCCGGCAGCCGTCACGGTTCATCAGTTCTCGAACCACGTCCTCGGACCGGGAATGGTGCAGGGCGTCCAGCTGGGACAGCTTGCCCTGAGTTCCGTGAACCAGCCCAAGACATCCGGGGTGTCTCGCAGAGACCGGCAGGCAGAACCAGGCGTCTGGAAGCTGGCCGTCGGTCTGCGCCGACTGGCCTTGTGGGCCCGGTGGTCGGGGCGCTCCCCCAGAGGTTTGAGTAGTTCCCGTCGGTGAGTCCCGCGCAACGTAGCCGGACACGGTGTTCGCCTCAGCCCGGAGGAGCGGGTGGGGTCTGACACGCCATCTCGTGGGTGCGTCTTGGGCAGCGGACGGTGTGGGGTGTTGGTATCGCAGGGCTATGTGGCCGACTGCGACCGATCCGCCGACGTCGCCGATGATCGCGCAGACGATGGCATCACGCGGCCTGCTCGCGCAACTGCTCCAGCCTCTTCGTCATCAGGTACTGGGCCGTGCGCTCCCGAGAGGCGACGGCGGCCGCGCCGATCGGGCTGGCCCGGAACCAGCGGCGGTTCTGCTCGGTCACGTATGCCCGCCCTGCCTCAGTTACGACTCCACTCGATCAAATTCGGCCGATATCTCTGGCGTGAAACGGTCGCCGACTGTGCGAATTAGGCCAACGGGCCTCTTTTTTAGTGCCGTCGATCCCTTGAGGGATTGCGGCACAGATAGCAGATTCCATCCGGTCAACAACCGGGAATCAGCCAACGGATTATTTCGGTCCAGATGTGAAAGGGAAAAATATTGCTTGATATTTGAAGACCAACGAGTGATCGTGGATGTGTCATGTCCACGCAAACCGCTGAGGAGAAACGTGAAGCGAATCACTGGCGCGTCGTTGGCCATGCTGGCCGCGATGGCCTCTGTCGGCCTGTCTGCAGTCCCGGCCGGCGCTGCCGGGCCCCCCTCTCTCGAACCAGTAAGTGTTTCGAAGAAGGGTGCCACGGAAACCATCAAGTTCAACAATGGTTCTGTTTTCAGGTCGGAACCTGCCGCAGCCGCCAGGGGCATGCTTGCGGGATCGTTCGACTGGACCGCAGACTTCCAGATCGGCTTCGAGTCCCGCACCTACACCGCAGTGAACTCGGGGACTCACAGAATTTCGACGGGTGCCGTTTTAAACACCAGCGGACAAAGTCCCGCGAACTGCAGCGGATCCCAGGTGGTACAGATCACGCTCTACCGCGAGGCCTTCCCTAGCGATCAGAGTTACGGCACCAAGAACGTGCCTTGTTCCGGCGGGTCCGCGAGCTGGACCAGCATGCCGGCCGACACCTATTACTTCTACGCCCGAGTCACGGGCAACTGGGACAGCGGCGACACGACCAGCCGTCGGCTGAGCGGTACGACTACCTACCCTTGATCGAACTCTAGGACCCCACGGGTCTGGCACCGCAGCAACTGCGGTGCCAGACTCTGCCCAGTCACCCATGCCGGCGCACGACCGGCCTGGGCGTGGCAGCCAATACCATTCGGTCAGTGTCTCGTGGCCGCCACCACCGGCGGGTCAGTAGCGCGCCAACCACCGCCCCGACCGTATTCAGCAGCACGTCATCAACGGATGAAACTCTGCCAACGGACAGGACGTATTGCGCGATTTCAACACTTACCGACAGCAGCCCGGCGAGAGCCGCCACCCGCCCCGTTCTCGCAAAGCTTTTGCAGCGCATTGGGATGAGGGCGCCGAACAAAAATAGCAAAGCGGCGTTGCCGCCAAGATTCAGCAGTGTTACGTCCGAAAGAGCGACCTGCGGAGAGCTGAAAGAAACGAATATCTCTCTAAATGGAACCAGGCTAATGGTGCTCTGGATTCCATATCCGCGTGACAAAGTAGCATAGAAAAAAGGCAGCACTGACGCAAGGATCAAGCCGTTCAGCAGTACACTTCTTGCTCCCCCATTCCTTGTTCCACTTGCCCCGCGCCAGCGGTGGAAAACCCAAGCAATCCCAAGGCAAACAGGCATCCCGATGAACGTGGCCACGGCCAACTCATCCGCATAAGACCTCCAGACCCAACTCACTCCGGTCTCCTCATCGAGCGTCACCACCAAGCTTCTGCACACTACATGCAATTAGGGGTGCCAGGGCTCTCCATTTCAGCCTAGATGGTGGCTGGCAAGTGACGAAAGCGCTACCCAAGAAGAGATGCCCCCCTGGCTGCGGCAGTTCCACGGCTCGCCCGGTCAGGCCGTGCGCGAACTCCGCAGCAGCCTGACAGACCGGGCGATCCCCGGGCTGCCCGCGCGCCAGTCCACCACCGAGCAGCCCTGAGTGCGGGCCTGGCCGCCGAGCGTCTCCCACGCCTGAACACCGTCGTGGGTACGGAGCCCTGTACGGCGGGCTCAACCGGGGGCGCTCGGCAAAGCAGTGCCGTCTCCGTCTGAGAAGGCCCTTCGGGATCTGCGTCGCCGGATCGGAGTAGTGGCCCTTGAGAGCCTTGTTTCGATGCGCTGGCTAGCCCGTTGGCCCAGCCGGGATCCTCAACTGCCTCGGCCAGAGGGCCGCCGAAGGCATCCTGGCCCCGGCTCTGCCACCAGCCAGGCGCTGGCCCGGGGCGCACCCCGACCCCGGACCGGAGTCAGTGCCTTTGGCGGCGCGGCCGTCGCAGTTGCTGGCCGGGCCGGAGGGGTGTCCGACGTCTGCTCGTGGGCGCGGCGACCGTACGTTCGCGCAAGCACTGAGCCCGTCCGCCGGGCAACGTAAGGCCGTGGCCGCCTGTACTCCAGCAGCAGCCCCGCGCTACTTCGGCCTGCGGCACAAGTGCGCCACCTGGCTGGCGTCCGCACTCGCTGACCTGTTGGCACGTGGCCTGTGCGGAATAAAAGTCCCGTGAAGAGTGACGCGTTTCCCGGTGAGCCACCGGCGCCCGTGCTGTGACTGAGCGCTTCAACCGGCCGGCGAGCGTTCGATCGAGTACGTGAAGCGCCGTGGTCTGCCCAGGGCAGGTTGATGGCGAAGCTCGCTCACGAGTCCGGCAGGAGGAGCCAAACTTCGGAGAAGGTGAGGCCGTGCTCTTTGGTCACCAGCCCGCACGGGCAGCTCAGTGTGATCAGGCGCCAGTCGCAGGCCACTGTCCAAGTACCGTCCGCACCCGCACACCCAGGACAGTGGATGGTGTCGGCCGTCCACACGTCGGGGGCGGGCCTACCGTAATGCCGGAACCGACCCGCGTACTGGACCTCCCACGGCACGGCCGGGGGTGTGAGCGCAGCGGTCCCGGACGGACCCGGGGCAGCCAGGACGGCGAACAGCGCAGTCAGGTCGGGGAGCAGCGCTTCGCCCGCCTCGGTCGGCGGGACCGGCAAGCCGTCTGCCGTGTCCTGGGGAACCAGGTAGCGCGGAGCCGCCGCAGCGGCCGACGGGTTCGGTGCGGCGTACCAGGGCAGGAGGGCGCGAGCGACAGCAGCTAGAAGGGCGGCGGCCGGCGCACTGACGGCACCTGCATCGAGGTGATGGACTGTGGTGCGCCAGATCCGCTGGAGCCGTCGGTCACGGTCCATGGCCCGGGCCCGTGTGCTGCCGGCCCCGCGGGCGGGGAGCGGGGCGGTGAGGCGGGCCAGGACCCCGGCCGCCGCGTCGGCGTCCGCATCGATGGGGCGCCATCCCCCGGCAGTCAGGAACTGCCGGGCCCGGCCTGACTCCCGGGTCAAGGCGCGCGTCAGCAGCTGTTGGGTACCGGTGGCCGTCACGGCAGTGTCCTGCCCGCTCGACATGGCGCCCCCGTCCCGCTGTCCCATCCCCGTATCCGTATCCGTCGCGTTGTGCCCGCGCGCCCGCCCTGAGCAGCAGGAGGCATCACATCACACGATCGTGCGGGCGCCAACGAATACGTGGCGGCTTCCAGCCTGGCTGGTCTCACTCAGCGCCTTCCGTCACCTCGGGAACGGCGGTGTCCCCGATAACCCAGTGCGGAGACCGCTGCAGAGAGGCACCCGCGGCCGACGACCGCTGCGTTTCCCCGCACATCACGCGGCGCCCTTCCGACGACGGCGGCAGGGCGTCCGATGCGCAGGCGTCATTTCGAGACCACGGGGTTCGACGGAGTGGCGGCGCCTATTCTGGAAATCGTGTCGTCAGGGGCTGGCCCAGGACGTATCCCGCCGGGCCTGCCTGATCACTGCGTGGTCCTTCGCTGCGTGACAGCGCGGCACATCGCAGCCGAACGCCGGACACCCGCAGCCGGTGGTCACGACGCCTGAGTTCGGCGCCGCGCACCGCAATCGGCGGTGCGCGGCGGCTCGTCTGACGGTTACAGCGCGGGTTCGTACTCCACGGACTCCTGGCAGTTCCCCGCGATACGGGTCAGGGCTTCCCGTTCGGCCGGGTCGACGGAGAGGCTCCAGCGGAGCTTGGTGGACACCCAGTCCGCCAGGTACTGGCAGCGTGCATCAGCGCGTGGCGGCAGCCAGG
Source organism: Streptomyces sp. NPDC055025 (assembly GCF_053608565.1). Lineage (NCBI taxonomy): Bacteria > Bacillati > Actinomycetota > Actinomycetes > Kitasatosporales > Streptomycetaceae > Streptomyces > Streptomyces sp. NPDC055025. The sequence goes on along the minus strand of NZ_JBSGVS010000001.1, from coordinate 258,195 downwards.
CGGCGGGATCCTGGTCGGCCTTCGACCTGTTCGTCTTCGCGGTGACCGCGACCAGACTACGGTCGGCCGCCAGGTCGTTGGCGTACGCTTCCCGCTTCTGCGCGGTCCAGGCGTACGCGCCGGAGTCCCAGGATTCTGCGAGCGGGACCATGTGGTCGATGTCCAGCTTCGACGGGTCCGTGACCGTGACACCGTCGTAGTACGAGTACCACTGCCCTGCGGTCACCTTGCAGCCGGCCCGGACGGTCGGCGCGACCTGTGATTCATCGATCAGTACTTCCGACCGAGTGCTGCAGGAGTCCTTGTCCGCGTCCGTCCAGTGCTTGAACGACGTCCGCTGGTACCCCTCGCGACGCTCTGCGGCGATCGGCAGGAGGCGGATGCCGTCCGCCAGGGTCATCGGGACCGCGATCGGATGCGGGCCGACGCCTGCGGCCGGGGCGGCTGCGGCCAGGGGCAGGGACAGGGCGAGCAGAGCGGCGACTGCGAGGCTCTGCGTGATCTTCATCTTCATGTGCCGTTGATACTGGCGAAGCGGGATGTATGAGGTGTGATTGGCGTGCGTGTCACCCGGGTGAGTGCATCAGTAGTACCGCTTCCGCCTTACCAGGTCGCTGGTTGCTGAGACAGCATGTGCCCGGTTGCCCTCGTCGCTGGGATCGGTTACTCGCCGGTTGGGCAGGACGGCAGCCAGCGCCCTTCTCGCTGCCAGTACGTGGCGGACTGGGTATCCGCCAAGGCGAGCTGGAGTCTGTCGGTCGACCCGGCGGAACGGGAAGCCCTGGCCCGGGCCGCGGGTGGGCTACGAGCCGTCGGGGTGATCGTTGATCCAGGAGAGGCCGCCGATGTCGAGGCAGTTGCGGGCGCGGGTGACGGCGACGTAGGCGAGGCGTGCCTCGGTGTCGTCGATGGGTCCGGGGATGGGGCGGCCGGTGTCGTCGTGCTGGTCGGTGTCTTTGGGTGGGGTGAAGTCGTCTGCGATCTTCACGTTGGGCCATTCCCGGCCTTTTGCTTTGTGCGCGGTGGAGACGGTGACATCGGTCTGCTCTTCGTGGGCGAGCTGGTCGACTGCGGCAAGGAGGGCGTCGGTGCCGTGCTGGTCGATGAGGTCGACGAACGGGCGCAGGTCGCGGCCGGCGGGGTCGCGGCCGGCGTAGTCCTGCAGTTCCCCCCAGGTGGGGAAGAGAGTGAGTTCCGGGTGCCAGGTGCGGCGTCCTTCTTTCAGGTCCCGGGCGGCTTGGGCAAGGGCACGCAGGCTTTCGCCCCCTCCGGTCAGGGCCACGCGGCGGCCGGCCGAGAGGTGTTTCATGACTTCGGTGATCGCGCCCATGTTGGTCCGGCACAGCACGGCATCGGGCTGGGCAATGGGACTGAGCTCGGTCGGGACGGCGGCGGTGCCGGTGAGGCGGATCGGGGCGTCCGCGATCCTCAGCCAGCGGTTGGCTTCTTCAGCAAGGCGGGGGCCGAAGCGAAAGGACTGCGACAGCGTCAGGTGGGTGCCGTCGAAGCCGGTCATGATGTCGCGGGCGCCGCGCCATCCGTAGATGGCCTGGGCGGAGTCCCCGACCATGACGAGCTGGGCGTGGATGCGCTGGGCCGTGAAGACCTGTTCGAGAACGGGGTTGGTGTCCTGGGCTTCGTCGAGCAGGAGGAAGTCGGCGTCGATTCTGGGTTCGGTCAGGGCCCAGATCTTCAGGTAGTGGTCGTGCTCGAAGCGGACAACACCCGCGTCGGGCTGCTGGAGATCGGCCCATGCCTTGCGCGCGAAGGGCAGAACGATGTGCGCCAGTTCGACGTGCGCAGCGTCTCCTTCAAGCCCGCGCAGACGTGGGACGTGGTGGGGGGCGAGGGTGTGGTCAGCCGAGTGGCAGTAGCGGGTCACCGTGCGCAGGACGGCGTGGGAGAGGGCCCTGTGGGAGATCTCCTGACGGCCGATGCGGACGGGTTTGATGATGCCGAGGGCCTGGCCGGTCTTCCAGCCTGGCTGGCGTGGACCGCCCAGGCGGCGGGCATAGCGATGACCAGTTGCGGCGAAGGCAAGGGCGTGGGCGGTCTTGCAGATGACAGTGCGGGGGAAGCGGGTAGCGGCATCACGGGCGATGGACCGGTCGAAGGCAATGTAACGGCCGCGGCGCGGAGTGGAAGCTGCGAGGAGGGCGAGAGTGCTGGTTTTGCCAGTACCAGCGCCTGCCTGGAGGACCAGATGGTCACCGGCGCCAAAGGCCTCTGCTGCTGCCGCTTGTTCATCGGTCGGTTTCAGCGATACCTGTGTGTGCTGTTGTGGGGCAGGGTGGGGCTGCGCTGGTGAGTTGCCACGGGCGTGGTGTCCGGGACGGTGGAGAGGGTGCTCGGCCGAGGGGAGGCCGCTGTTGCCTCTCCTGTACGAGGGGGCGCTCATGCCTGCCTCCGCCGGAGGCGGTGCCGGGTGGTGGCCGGCAGGCGGGGGGCGGTGTGCTGGTGGTGCAGGAGCGGGTCGAAAACTTCCCAGTCGGCCCGGACCAGGTCGGCGGCAGCCGGGGTGGCGACGTGGCTGGGGCAGCGCTGGGTGCGCCAGCGCAGCTGCTCTGCATAAGGGAGCGGGCTGAGGTCATAGACGGCGATGAACACGTCGGGGAGGGCTCGTTGTCCGGTAGCCGGACCGGTGGGCAGGAGGATCCAGGTTCCCGGCGCGGCGGGATCGAGGACGGGGCGGGTACAACGGTGGCGCCTGCGGGTCTGGGCGACGCACTGGATGTCCTCAACCGGACAGGCGGCAAGGTAGCGGCCGTAAAGGAGTTGCATGACAGGCCGGATCGGTTGGCATGCGTCGGGTGTGGTGGCGGGCTCGGTCGGCTGGGGCTGGGCGGAGGCGGGGGTGAAGGCGCCGCTGTCGGTGAGACGCCGGGTGCGCAGGGCGAGGTGGCGCCGTAGTCCCGTCAGCTGGGGTGTCAGTGCTGCGGGAGTGGTACGGGCGGGGCAGAGCAGCCGGTGCGGGATACGGCACCAGGGGGTGCCGTCGCCGGCGGGGTGGGCGATGCCGGAGCTGACGTGCCAGCGGCACGTCAGGGGGACTGCGGTTACGGCGAGTTCGTGGGGATGGAGACCGATGGGCGGGTGGCCGGTGCGGTCGTACCGCTCGACCAGGTTGCCGCAGGCGGTGCAGTGCCTGTTCTGGCCGGCACGCAGGAGACGGCTGGCGCTGGTCGGCGCAATGCCCAGGGAACGGGCCCGGCGCACATGGGTACAGGTGCCGTCCCAGTGACGGCCGGCCGGTGCGGGTGTGGAGTGCATGACGGGGACCGTGCCAGCAGCCGCGCCGTCATCAGGGCGTCACGGCCGCGCCTGTCCCCCGGACGGCCCCCTTGACGGCTACACGTGTGCGATGAGCAGTTGCTGTGTTCGGTTTGCGTCGCTGGTAGGGGTGATCTGCCTGCGGGCGCCGCGGCCGGGTGAGGCCGGTTCAGCCGGTCTGTTTTCCGGGTGGGGTGTGGCCGTTGCAGAGGGTGCCGAAGAGTTCGTCGAGCGGGGCACCGAGGGCGTGGGCAAGGGCATGCCAGGTGGGCAGGGATCCGATGGTGCGGCCCTGCTCGATCTCGATCAGCGTGCGCCTGGACAGGCCGCTGCGGCTGGCGAGTTCGTCGTAGGTCCATCCGCGCTCGCCCCGAAGGCGCGACAGCTCCAGGCGCAGCGCGTCAAGGTTGGGGTCGGGCGGGAAGATCGTCACCTTCCCATCCGAAGGTGCAGACCCCTGCCCCGTCAGTGCAGACCTCTGCCCTATTTGCGCGGGTGGCCCGACCGAGCAAGGGGGCAGGGGTCTGCACTACGGTGTGCCGCCATCACCCCTCTCTCCCCCGCCCCGGCGGGGACCGGGAGCGGGAGTCGGTACTGGCGCGGCTCAGGCAGGAGGAATACGCGCTCCATGAGGCTGCGCACCACACCCACGCCGACGCGACGCACCTGGACCGTCGAACTACGCCCCCACCACGACGGACTGGCACTCGTCTGCACTCAGTGCCCGGCGGACTCACCATTTCCGCCCGGTGCCTCCAGCAGGTCCGCGGCGCTGTCTCATCTGGCTCAGCACGCACGCCGCGATACTCTGCCTGCTTATCTTCGGACCTGTCAGTGCCATGAGTTCCGCTGCCACTGGCATCCCCGCCACCGCGGCTGCACCGGCCCAGTCCTCCTCGTCCTCACCTGCGAACGCAGCGGACGGATTTGGCGGCTCGCCGACGTCTGCGCCGCATGCGCGGGTGCCACACCGCACGCGGCTGTCGTCCCCGACATCCTGCTGGCAGGGGCGGAAGAAACCCGGCCGACGGATACGTCGGTATCTCCGAAGGACTGGGCCCAGCAAGCATGCGCCTCAGGTACACGGGCGCGGGTCCGCGCCATACTGAGCCACCTCGCCGCTGCCTTGCCCCATGAGACGGGCCCCGAGGCACGCCTCCTCGCACTGCAGTGCGCTCTGCGCACGGACAGCTGCGGCCTGGTTCACCTGCCGGCCGGGCTGCTACGCGGACTGCGGCTCGCCGGCGATCCCACGCCGTGGCAGGACCTCGAACAGGCTCACTGGCTCCACCGGCTGCCCGCCATCAACCATGCAGCGTCGCGCAGAACCAGTGTGCGGCTCCTCGATCCGACCGTGCCTTCTCGGTCTCTCAGCCGGACCAAGCGAATGCAGGCCGCCGACTGGGCTCTGCGTATGTCCTGTACACACCGTTTGCGCCGTCTCGACGCAGCCGGGCGCCTGGCCGCCCTCGCCCTCGCTGCCCACACGCCCGCAGGAAACCCGGAGGGGCTGGCAGGGCGGGGCGAGTTGGGCCGGATGTGCGGCCTGCCTCCGCGGGAGGTGCCCCGCACGCTCAGCCATCTCGCCGAGACGGGTTTCGTCGCCGCCTGGCGGATCGCCCCTGGATCAGAGGAACTGGCGTGGAGACTAGTTCCTGCGCTGACGACCAGCCCGGCTGAAGCGCACCGGCCACCGGGCGGTGCGCGCCAAGAAGGCGGCAAAGGCCAGTACCGTGGCCTGGCACTCGTTCCTCCGGCCAGCGGAAGTCCGTCCTGTTCCGCCCAGCAGCTCTGAGAAAACGTGAGAACGACGGTGAACGACTTCATACGAGTACCAGGGCAGCACGGCATCTGCGCGTAGGCAGCGTGCTCTCCACAGAGCTGTCAGACCGGCGCGACAGCATCGAGCCAGGCGTCACCGGGCGGGGGTACGAAGAAGTAGCCGCCACCGGTAGTGAGCAGGTACTTGGCCATCGCCTCACTCTCAAGCCGCTTCTGTACGGCCTCGAACCCCTGGGCGAGGTCCCGCTGAAAGCAGGAGAAGACCAGCCCGGTGTCCCCGTCGCCCCGGTCATAGCTGCAGCTGCGGCGCACGAGGGGAGGCGGATTGCGGCGATCGGGCGCGGCGAGCCGTACATGCGAGTCGAGCGGGGTGAGCCGACCTTTGGGATCGGCGGCGAAGTTCGGCTCCTCGCCGACCGGCGCCCCATCAAGCCACCGCCCGTCACGCCGCCGCCCGATGATGCGCTCCTGCTCGTGCACGGAATCCTTGTCCCACAACTCGGTCGCGAACCGGATGATCCGTACGACCTGATAACTCCCACCCACAGCCCACTGGGGCTCGCCCTGCCCGGCCCGTACGAGAGCCCGCTCGGCGGTCTCGCGCTCCCCGGCCGGATTCCCGAACCCCTCGGTGAAATGAAACGGATTACGAGCCAGCCCACGCCCACCCTCAACGCGATTGGCAGCGCGAAACCCCTCAACCCGCCACCGCACCCGCCACCCGGTGGCGACGCGTAGGAGCCGATCCATGGCTTCTGCTGTATCGCCGGCCCGCTCCCCAGCCACCTGGACCAGCACATCACCATGAGACTGAGTGGGATCCAGCAAATCGCCCGCGAAGGACGGCATGGGCCGAAGCAGCCGGGGCGGCCGACCGCCCACCCCGAACACCCCGCTCCCCAGGGCCAAGGCGGCGGTCAAGTTTTCCGTCTGCACAGAGGCCACCGCATGAGCAAGCACCCGAAGCTCCGCGGACGCTTCCCGGTCCAAAGCGACCACCGCAACCCGCCCCGGCGGCCCATCCCCCAGAAGCGGCCCAGGCAACCGAGTCGCAACGCTCTCCGCATCCGCGCCCCGCCGCCCGAACGCGTAAACGGCCCCGCCCCCAATCCCCAGCCCAACCACCGAGGACCCCGCCACCAGCGCCCTGCGTCGCATCAACTTCCCCCACGGAAACACGGCAACGGACTCGACCACGGAGGAACGAGCAACCGTACTACGACAACACTTCGTGCCTGCACACGGCAGCCATCGCAATCACCTCGATTTCTGATCTCGGGCGATACTGGCTCCAGGCTGCACCTTCGCGGCCCTCGAATATCCTGCGATGCGATCCTCTATCGCGACTCAATTCAGCCGCCCGTCAGAAAAAGTGGAGAGCCTCACCGAAATTTCCACGAGATCTCAACTTTTCAGCGAGGAAAAGAATCAGGTTTCAGGATTCCAGTTCGCGAGGCACCAGAGTGCCGATTCGCCGTTCGATCTCCAAATCCGAGAGATCCCCTCCGATTGCATGCCATCGCGAGATTCTCTTCGCTTCCCCTAGCGACATGTCAAATGCGTCATGCATACAGCCAACTACACCGAATGCAATAGCCCCGAGGTCATCTCTCGGACCGAGCTCCGACACCAGCAGATGCAGGACACCGATGATCGATCCGTCGCGCATCCAGCACGCTTGAAGGGTTCGAGCAACTTTCTCTTTCTTTGCCCTGTATTCCTCTGGACCCATTTCAACTCCCGGGACGCATGAAGTTCACAACGAATTCCGTATGATTCCCGAGACCACCCGCCGCACTGTCCCAGTCGATCGACGCCTCCGTAAATCCGTTCCTTCGGGCAAACTTTCCAGTGAATGTCTCCCAGATAGCATCTTGAGGACTCATCCCGCCGCGCACGGCAGCGTTGAGAGAGTTCAAATTATCGCCCAACGGTCCCGCATTCCAAACCCCGCGGATTCCGTTGACCTTCCTGCCTATACCTTGGAAGGCGTTAATCGCGCCCGTGACCATTGCTGAACCTCTGGGGAGTCCAGAAACGCCCCCGGGTGCACGCACCACCATCTCCAGTACGCCATCCCTGTCCAGTGTCGCTTCAACACCCTGCGTGGCCAGGTCGCCGCCGTAACTATTCTCCCACTTCCTGTTACCGAGAGAGAAGGTTCCGCCGCAGTTGTGGACAAGGACCGGAGTGGCGCCCGCCAGTGCGTAGTACGTGTGAAGGTCCGCGACCGTGAGGTTGTTGACGCTGGCTTTCTGGGTGTGGGAACTGACCGCGGTGATCTGGGTCCAGGTGCCTGTGCTTGTCTGGAGCCACTGGCCCGGCTGGAGCTTCGCTGCTTCGACCCACTCGCGCAGGTCCGGGACCCAGAAGGGGTGGCCGTCCGTGGCAGTGAGTTTGGCGGAGCCGGAGCCGTCGTCGATCGTGATGTCGACCAGGGTCTTGTCGCCCGTGCCCTCGATGAGGGCCGTCACCTCTCTGGCGCCGCTCTCGCCCGTCTCCGGGTCCGTCGCCAGGACCTTGTCGCCGATCCTGACATCCTTGATGGCCTTGCGGGTGCCGTCCGCCATCAGGACCGGGGTGTCCGGCGTGAAGCTGTTGCACGGGCGGAGGAACTTCCCGATTCCGAACCCGACCAGCCCGAAGGCGCAGCCCGTCGCCGCGGCTCGGCCGACCTGGCCCCAGTTGACCTTGCGGCCGGACAGGAGCTGGAGACCCCAGTCCATCGCGCCGTCGAACAGCGCGCCGCCCGCGCAGGCCGCGAGCAGTGGGTTGTTGCCCGAGGGGTCGGTGTAGGTCGTCGGGGAGCTGAGTGCGTACTGGTAGAGGTTGGGGCCGCCGGCGTGGCCGATGGGGTCCTGGGAGATGAAGCGGCCGGTTTCGGGGTCGTAGTAGCGGTTGCGGTAGTAGAGCAGGCCGGTGCCGTCGTTCTCGCGGCCGGTGAAGGTGTACGGGTTGGTGGACGCGGCGCCGGATGCCGTGGGCTGGCCGTAGGGGTCGTAGGTGTAACGGGTGGCGACCGTGCCATCGGGATCGGCCAGGCCGACGACCGTGCCGAGGGCGTCGGTGAGATAGACCTGCGTCCGGCCGTTCTCGGTTCGGGTGAGGTACTGGTCCAGGCCCGAGGCGGCGACCGTGGCGGTGGTCTCGCCCGTGGCGGACTGTTCGGCCAGCGGGTTGGAGCCGTCGGTGAGGAACTTGCGGGTCGTGCCGCCGAGCGTGGTGCCGGTACGGGTGCCGAGCGTGTCGTACGCGAACGTGCTGGCACGTCCGCCGGTCTCGGTGAGGCCGGTCAGTTCACCGCGTGCGTTCCAGTCGTAGGTGCGCTTGCCGTCGGAGGTGAGCTGGCCTTCGGCGTCGTAGGTGAAGGAGCGGCCGTTGAAGGTGGTGAGCCGGTTGTCCTTGCCGAACACCGCTCCCGTTTCGGCAGCGGGGAGGGCGACGCTCGCGAGGCTGCCGGTCAGTCCGGTCTGGAGACCGCGTTCGTCGCGTGTGTAGGCCAGATCACCGACGGAGACAGCGCCGCGGGTGTAGGCGATGCCGGTCGTCCAGCCGGTCTTGTCGTAGCCGGTGGTGCGGGTGAAGCCACCGGGCAGGGACGCGGTCTTCTCCCGGCCCACCGCGTCCAGGCCGAAGGTGACCGCCTGGCCGCCGGTGGTGACCGAGGTGAGGATGCCGGAGGTGTCGTAGCCGTAGCGCGTCGCCGTCCCGCCGGCCGTCATCTCCGTACGGCGGTCCGCGGCGTCGTAGTCGTAGCCCACCGTGCCGGTCGGGCCCGTGACGGTCTTCGTGCGGTCGTACGCGTCATAGGTGAAGGACTGGGTTCCCGCCGCAGTGTCGGTGACAGTCTTGGGCAGGTCGACGCTGTCGTACGCGTATGTCGTCGTGGACTCCGCCTGCCCGGCAAGGTCAACCCCGTACTTGGCGTTCTTGGCCCGGCCCAGCAGGTCGTACTCGGCGGTGGCGACCTGGCCTGTCCGGCTGGTGACCCTGGCCAGCTGACCGGCCGGGTCGTAGGCGAACAGCGCCTGGGCGCCGAGGGGGTCGGTGGCTGACTTCGGGCGGTCCGCCGTGTCGTAGGCCCAGGTGGTGGTGTTGTTCCGGGCGTCGGTGAGGGTGGTGAGGTTGCCGTTGTCGTCGTAGTCCAGAGTGATCGCCCGGCCGAGCGGATCGGTGGCCTTCCGCGCCTGGTTGAGAGCGTCGTAGGTGACCGTGGTGCGCGCGCCGGCCTCGTCCGTCGTCACCACCGGCCGGCCCGCCGCGTCGAGGAACTGGCCGGCCCTACGACCCTCCGCGTCCTTGACCACGGTCAACTCGCCATGCTGATAGGTGTATTCGGTGACCGCGCCGGACGCGTCGGTGACCGTCTCCACCTGCCCGTCGGCAGTGTGGGTGAAGGCCGTGACCCGGTTCTCCGGATCGGTGACGGTGTCCAGGTCACCGTCGGCGCCGTAGGCCAGCCGCGTGGTCTTGCCCAGCGGATCGGTCACCGCAGTGGGCTGATCGAAGGGACCGTCGAAGATAGCGGCCCCGGAGGAACGCGCCTGCGGCGTGCCCGCCAGCTCCTTCACCGACGTCACATAGCCGTTCACGTCGTAACCCAGCTCAGTACGACGGCCGTAGGGGTCCGTGACGGCGTCGATACGGTGGTACGAGCCGCGCTGGTAGACGGTCTTGCGCGCAAGGGTGCTGCCGTACGCCTGGGTGTCGGAGGTGCCGTAGCCGTTCGCGTCGAACTCGACCCGCCGGACCGCACCGCCCGGCTGCGTCACGCTCGCCGCGGTGACACGGCCCGCGCCGGTGCCGCTCGTGGTGTAGTCGAAGGTGTACTTCGCGCCCTCGGTGAGTGTCTGCTCCTTGACCCGGCCGTTCGCGTCGAAGGTGTTGCTCATGTACGTGATGCCGCGTGCGTCCACAGCGGTCTTGATGCGGTTCGAGGTGCCGTCGTAGGTGTAGCGACTGACCTTGCCCGCCGGGTCGGTCACGGTCTCGAGACGGCCCGCACTGTCGTAGGTGTAGCCCGTGGTACGGCCGGTGTTGTCCTTCGCTCCCACGACCCTGTGCTCCGTGTCGTAGGACAGGGACAGCCACCGGCCGCCCGGCGAACTGATCCGGGTGACTTGGCCCCGCCCGTCGTCCAGGCGGGTGATCTTGGTGGTGTTGCCGTGCCGGTCCCGGATCTCTTTGAGCGGGGAGTACTGAGGGAAAAACCACATCGTGCCGTCGCGGAAGTTCAGCTCATAGCCGGCCCTGGGTCTGTTCCATACCATCTTGGAACCGCGGAAGGCCGACGGCGTGTCGATCGGCTCGTAGACGGCGTCGTTATAACTGGTCCCGGCCGAGGTGCGGTCGAAGTGGACCTTGCCGCCGCCCGGCAGATACATGTCTACTTCTTGGAACTGTTCCTCGGAATGCAGGAAGACGTTGTAGGCGAGGTCGCGGCCGATACCGAAGGACCGCTTGTACGTGTCGCCTTGCCAGTAGGACCGGGTGATGTCAACCGATCCACGTGAGTCGTTGACCGCGAGGTCGGTACGGGAATCGGTCAGTAGTCCGGTGGACAGTTCGACGGGGTCACCGGACAGCCAGTCGACCACGTCTTTGACCCAGGAGTCTTCCCAGGGGATCACATCGGCGATGTTGAACATCGCGCCGTGGAAGGCCCAGACCCGTGTTTTCGCGTCCGGCACGACCTGACGCCCGTCCCGGGACACCTGGCCATGGCCGTAGACGTACCAGCCCTTCTTCTTCGGGTCGTAGTCCATGAACTCGACCCGGGTACCCGGCGCTTCGCGCGTGTAGTTCGGGTAGATGACCTGGGCGCCCTCGGGGAACACATAGGTGCCGCCGGGCTGCACGGTGAAAAACACCGGTACTACGCCATTGTCCGGCAGCGGGAACGGCGGCCGGTCGATCGGGATCGCCGTGATCCCCAGCTCCGTGACCGCTCGGCCCTTCTCGTCCCGGACCACGGATCCCTGGGGAATCCGTACCTCGAGGCCCGGGATCTTGGGGGTCTTCAGTACGACCTCGGTCTTCGCGGGGGCGGCGAAGCGCACTGTGTGCTTCGTGTCGAGAGGCGTCATCCACACTGGGAATCCCAGGTCGACGGTCCGGCCCGTCCTGGGGCTTACACGGATGTCGAACCGGCCGTACTGGCGCCGCTCGGTGTCGGCGCTCGCGCCGTCCACCGTCAGGGTGGTTACCTCCGAGCTGAGCCCGGCCAGCAGGAACCTCCCCCGTCCGTCCGTGCGCGCCGACTTCCCGCCCGCGGAGACCGTGACCCCCGCCAGCGGCTTGCCGTCGAGCTTCAGCACACGTCCTGTCAGCGCGGTCGAGCCGGGCGGGGCCCGCAGCATGGTCGGGGCTTTGGGTGCCTTGCCCCGGCGGATGAGCCAGTCGAAGCCGGACAGGTTTTCCTTGTCGGGCTGCCAGGCATCCGGCCCGGCCGGTACGGATCCGGCCTCCGGCGACGCGGAGTCGGCGCTCCTGTCCGCTTTTGCGGGACGTTCCGCAGACACGTTGTCGGCCTGCGTCCCGGCCGGGCGCACCGCCGCGACCGGGGTCAGGCCGAGGTTGAAGGCTCCGGTCCTCAGTGCGGTGGGATTGACCGACAGGGTATAGGCGCCGTCGGCCGGAAGAGCGGGCAGCGCGTAGGTCAGAGCCGTCGTGGTCATGGAGCGTTTGTTTACAAGCCATTTGCCGTCCGGGCCGTAGACGGACAGGGACCAGGAGCCCGGTGGTGTGTCCAGACCGAGAGTGAGTTTCTGGCCCTGAGTCCCGGCGAACGTGTAGTGCCCGTTCTGGCCCGCCGTCGTAATGGTGACGCTTTTGCGTGTGCCGTTGGTTGCCAGGACTCCGCCGTCGGCGTCCGGCACCAGAGTGGCCTTGGTGAGACCGGTGACCGGCTCACCGGGGCGTACGAACACCCGGTGCGTACCCGCCGTCAGGGGTGCGAGGAGATCGGCGTCGAGCATTGCTTTGCCCAGGGACCCGATGTTTGCCTCATCGCCCGCCGGCGTGCGATGGATGAGCGGAGACGTCTTGGTGAGCGTGGTGTCGCTGAAGACAACGGCGGCGCCATAACCTGCCACCGCGTCGACAAGGAATTCGAGTTGCTGCCCGGGGCGGGTGATGGTCCCCGTGAGTGAGGGCGTTCCGGTTGACAAGGTGCCGACCTGGAGCGATGTCGACAGCCACAGTGTCAGGGTTCCGGTCGCGGCCTTGGCCGGTTCGAGTACCAGGGAGTACGCGGTTCCGGGTGTCAGATCCGGCAGATCGTAGGCGGCGGATGCCTTGCTGGACACGCGTCCTACGAGGGTGCCGGTGCCGCCGGCCGGACCGACGAGCCTGATCTCCGTGGACTCCGGAATGGAGTTCGCGGTCACTGCGACGCCGAGGGCAGCGGTGTCCGGCGCGGTGAACGTGGCGCTGACGCGCTGTCCGGCACGGTCCGCCGTTACCTGCGTCTCCGTTCCGTCCGCCGTGAGAGATACCTGGGCCTCGGCGGACAGCGTCAGGACAAGGGTGCCTGCGGCGCCCTTGTTCGGGTCCAGGATCACTTGATAGGCGCCCGTCTCGGGCACGGCGGGGACAGGGATCGATGTGGAAGCGCCGGCTGTGACGTTCACCCCGTCGACAACCGTCGCGCCGGACGGTGCGATCACGGTCACGTCGACGTACTGGGTGAAGGTGTTGGCGGTGACGCCGAGCGCAAGACGGGCCCCCGCCTGCGCCTGGAAGGTCGACTCCGCGTTCTGCCCGATCCTGGTGACGCCGGCGGACACCGGGGTGCCCGTGGTGGAGAGCGCGGCGAACGCCGACGGCCGCGACAGCGTCATCGTCAGCTTGCCGGTACCGATGGCGCTGCTCGGGTTCACGACGATCGTGTACGTACCCGTCGCAGGGAGAGCGTCGCTGTCCCATTCATCCTGATCGCCGTCCGGGACGAGGAAGTAGTCGAGGAGACCGGCGTCCGGCTTGTGGATCTCCACCCGGGTGCCCGTGCCGAAGCCTGTCGCCATCGCGCCGAGGGAGACTCGTTGGCCTGCCTCGGCCGAGAAACGTGCCCGGCCGTCCTGTCCGCTTCTGGCGATGGAGAGTTCGACCGCCGGACCGGTCGGATCGAGGCTTCCTACGTCCGCGTAGCGCGAGGCCGTCACCTTCACCGTGCCCAGCGCCCCGTCGTCCGGATCGAGCACGAGGGTGTACACACCGGACTGGGTCAGGGCATCCAGGTCCAGTCCACCGATCCTCGACCCCGAGACATAGACCTTGTCGACCTCGGCGCCATTGGGCCCGTACAGATTCGCTCGCACGGACTTGCCCAGTCCGGTCGCGTCGATGCCCAGGCTCAGTGAGTCCCCCAACAGGGCAGGGAACGTGAGCAGATGATCCTGTCCGATGCGTGTGAACCCCGCCTCGACTGTGGGGCCGGTGACGTCGAGCACCGACAGCCGGGGGTTGGACACGGTCACCTTCATGGCACCGATGTTGCCCACTCCGGGGTCGAGGACCAGCGCGTACTGACCGCTGACCGGCAGGTCCGACATCTCCCAGTCGCCCACCGGGCCGTTAAAGGAGAAGGAATCCAGACGACGCCCCTGCGGATCTCTCAGTCCCGCCGAGACCAGTGCGTTGAATGTCGACTCCGTGAAACCGAAGTTGAGGTCGTCGCCGGCGTTCGCCTCGAAGACCACCTGCGTCTGATTTCCGGGGGTCGTCACCGAAACCGTCGGCGGGGTCTCGTCCGTCACGGAGGTCTCCGCGGACGACTCGATCTCGCCTCCGCCATCGCCTCGCGTGACCCGGAATTCGGTGGCCGAGGTCGTCAGGCCGTCAGGCGTGGACACTTCGACGGGGCCGGTAGCCGCACCCACCGGCACCACCACGGTCAGGGCGCTGCCGGACCTGGCGGTGATCTCCGCGACGGTCCCCCCGTTGAACCGCACCACGTTGTCGGTCGTGGCCGGCGCGAACCCCGAGCCCGTCAGGACCACCTGGGTACCGGCGTATCCGGATGCGGGCTCGATCTTCGTCACCGTCGGCGCGGGCGCGGCAAGGGTGAAGGACTCCGGGGACTGCGCGGTGCTGCCCGCGACGGTGACCGACACCTTCCCGTTTCCGGCCGCGGCCGGGACCTTGACCTTCAGGCGTGTCGCGGACGCCGACACGACCTCGGCCGTGCTGCCCCCGAACGAGACCGAGTTCGAGGCGGCGGTGGTGGAAAAGCCTGTGCCGGAAAGGGTTACGGTCGCCCCGGCGGCAGCCCGTACCGGTACCAGCGAGAGCACCGAGAGCTGACTGGAGGCGAACCGGTCGACACCCAGGCGGTTGCCAGCCTCGTCATAGCGGTAGCGGGCCGTCTCACCACCCGGATCGGTCACCCCGGCCAGACGCCCGGCCGCGTCGTACGCGTAGACAGCGTTGTCAGTCGCCGCAGCGGCGACGGGTACGTCCGCGGCCGACGGGCTGTCAGCCGGCCGTGCCGGTGGCCGCGGAGCCTGCGGCCCTCTCGTGGCGGCCGATGGTGTTGGCGCGGGATCGGCGGGTGCCGCCTCCGCCGAGACCAGGCCCGCCGACAGGGCGAGCGCCAGCACGCCGACCGTCAGCGACCGCCACCGCGCGGACAGACCTACCCCGAACCGCTCGCCGTGCATACGCACGCGCCCTCCCCAGAGCAACACCAGATGGCCACACCAGAACCACGACGCCCACACTTCCCACGCGGACTGTCACAAGCTACATACATCCGGTCACGACAGCACGCGATTAAGCGAGTTCATGCCAACGTTCAAGATCAAGCCCCCCACGGTTCACGGAAGAAGAGCGCGAGCACCTCCCCCACAGGCCAGCTCGAGCCCCTTCCCCTGCCCCGTCAGCTCCGTACAACCCGATCAAAGCAGTTGGAGGTGACTGCCTCTCAAGCCTGCTGGAGACCACTCGAGCCAGCCATAAGGGATTTATTGACGCGAAGAGGCCGGGCATCTGGCCCGTCAGGAGTCTGATGGGTGTGGGCCCTAGGCAAGGAAGTGAAGTCCGTACTCGGCCGGCTCCAGACCCGGGGCGCCGTCCTGCGAGCAGCGGAACACGCTCGTACGAGGCACGGAGGTGATCCATCGCGGCAAGTTGGCCCCACCTCGATTTTCCCTTAACAAATCAACGAGCCGAAGGATCGGAAGCGACACGTTGTTCTTCTGCGAGCCCTTAAACGACGGGACCGGGCCACACGAAGGAATCCAGCGGGTGTCATCGGCTGCGGCGCCGTTCTTGTTCGGCCGTGGCGGGTGGGCGGTATGGCGTGCGGAGTAGGGTGTTGAGCGTCATTGAAAATGCCTACGAGTGCGGCAGTTTGGGCAGCTTGATGCCGACAAGATCGGTAAGCGTGCCTGCCGACGGATAGGTGCAGATTTGGGGCGGCACCTCGCCACGAAGGACACGCGAAAGGCCCTCCCGGTATCTCTTGGCCGAGCGCCGGGAGGGCCGTGTAGCGCGCGGAGGCGTTGTGCTCACGGTAGAGGCCGACCCGGCGTGGGTCGAAATGCGTTTGGCTGCGGGCGAGTTGATCTGCTCGGCATGCGAGGGCCTGTTGAGCCGGTGGGGCTGGGCACGTTCACGTGTACTGCGGGACGGCACCGGCGGGTTGGCGGTGGTGCGTCCGCGACGGACGAGGTGTGTCAGCTGTGGCATCCCGCACGTTCTCCTTCCGGTGTTCGCACTGGTCAGGCGAGCGGATACGGCAGAGGTGATCGGGGCGGCCCTGGCGGCGAAAGCGTCCGGCGCCGGGGTCCGGGTGATCGCTGAACAGCTCGGCCGGCCGGTGGGGACGGTGCGGGGATGGCTGCGCCGGTTCGCTGCCCCGGGCCGAGGTGGTGCGGCGGTTCTTCACGGTGTTGCTCGTGGATGCCGGGGTTGACCCGACGCCTCCCGGAACGGCCGGCACGGTCTTCGCTGACGCGGTCGCCGCGGTGGTCGGGGCCTGGTGGTCGATGACGTCGAGGTGGCCGGCCGTCGGCACGGTGTCGCCCTGGCTTGCGGCTTGCGCCGTGACGGGCGGGATACTGCTGGCTCCCGCCTGGCCTGCGGAAACGATCAACACGAGTCGCCTCTGACGCCACGCCGGTCACTCCAGTCAGCCTCTGCGCGTGCGTCTGTCGACGCCGTGATCGAGAGACTGGTGGGCGGGTGGCAGGACAGGAAGACCAGACGCGGCTGGAACGGGCCCAGGCGATCGGGCTGTTCCGATACATGCTGATCAGGGAAGCGGCCGACCCGACTCTGTCGCGCCGTCAGCGCGGCGCGCTGGTGCGGGACCTGGCGGCGGTGAACCATGTCGATCCGGACGGCCGGACAGTGCGGATCACCCGGTGGACGCTGGACCGCTGGATCATGGAATGGCGCCGGGGCGGCTTCGACGCCCTGGTGCCCTCGCCCCGGCAGTCCCGGCCCCGCACCCCTCCGGAGGTGATGGAGTTCGCTGCCTCGCTGAAGAAGGAGAACCCGACCAGGTCGGCCGCGCAGATCCGACGGATCATCGCCGCCCAGCTCGGCTGGGCGCCGGACGACCGCACCATCCAGCGCATGATCGTCCGCGAGGGCCTGACCGCCTTGCAGGCCCCGGCCTCTCCCGCCGTCTTCGGCCGGTTCGAGGCCGACGGACCCAACGAACTCTGGACCAGGGACGCCCTACACGGGCCGATGGTCGAGGGCAGGAAAACGTACCTCGCGTTCATCGACGACCACTCGCGGGCCGTGGTCGGCCACCGGTGGGGCTTCTCGGAGGACACCGTCCGCCTGGCCGCCGCCCTGCGGCCGGCCCTAGGACCTGTTTGGGGTTCGGATCATGTGGTTGTGGTGAGGAGCTTCAGCCACATGATTGATCCGCGGAGGTGGAGTCCGGCTTCGTAGCTGTCGGGAGCTTTGTCGTAGCGTGTGGCCAGACCGCGCCAGGTCTTGGTCTTCTGGAAGCAGCGTTCGATGGTGTTGCGCTGTTTGTAGCGTTCGGTGTCATAGGTGGTGGGTCGGCCTCCGGCGGAGCCCTTCTTCTTCCGGTTGGCCCTTTGATCGATTTTGTCGGGGGATGACTGCGCGGATGCCGCGCCGACGTAAGTAGGTCCGGTTGGCTCTGGAGGAGTAGGCCCTGTCCGCGGCCACCGCGCCTGGCCGGGTTCGCGGGCGGCCGGCAGGCCCGGGGACGCGGATCTTGCCCGGCACGGTCCGGAACTGCGTGCAGTCCGCCGCCTGTCCGGGGGTGAGGACGAACGCCGGCGGCATCCCGGCAGCGTCGACCGCCGCATGGACCTTGCTGCTCAGTCCGCCCCGGGACCGTCCGAGCCCGGCGGCAGCCGCCCTGGCCCTGCGGCGCCGGCGCGTAGCGGCACGATCCTCTTGCGGGGCCTCACCTGAACTGCTCGGGCCCGCAGCGGCCGTGACCTGATCACCCGCAGCACCGGCGGCTGCCGGGGAAGCGGAGCCCCCTTTTCCTCGGTCAGTGCCTGCTCCAGCGCGTCCAGGGTCTCTCCCGCCACCGCGAGCCCCGCCGACTCCTGATGCGCCCGCACAATCGTGGAGTCCACGCTCACCAGCTCCAGGCCGACCTGTCCACGGGCCGCCGCTCCGGCGATCAACGCGTCCATCAGGCCCTGGAACACACCCGCCCCGGCCCAGCCGTTGAACCGGGAGCAGACGGTGGACCAGGGCCCGTACCGTTCCGGCACGTCATGCCACCCACTGCCGGTGCGGAACCGCCACAGCACCCCGTTGAACTGGTCCCGCACCCGCCGCGGCAACGGCCCGGTCGCCGCCACCGGCAGATACGGCTCGATCAAAGCCCACTCGGCATCCGCCACATCAAAACGCGCCACAACCGAGTTCTACCAGCGACACCCAGCACCCCACCGAGCCTCGCAAAGATCCGAACCCCAAACAGAACCTAGGTCGTAGACGCGGTGGTGGATCCTCCCCCCGAACCTCGCCCACGTTTCTCCGGCTGTCGGCAGTGATTCACCTCACAGGGGGTGATGCGGTGGTGCCCTCAGTTTTTCCCAGTTCGCCCTGAACCTGCCGTTGGTCAAGAACGGCGCGGATCAGCACGTCCTCCTGATCGCCGGCCCGAAGGAATCAGCTCACTCCGTGATGCGCTTCATCGCGGACGCGCAACGAGACCTGATCCTGGTCACAGCCCAGGAGGACGAGATCGTGGGGGTTCACTTCTCGGTCGACGCGAAGGGACCTCAAGAGATCGTCCAGGTAGGCCAGGAGCACACAGTCTGGTCGTGGATGGACCTGGTGCGTGAGAAACCAACCGCGACCTTCGTCGCCGAGTGCGCCCTGCCGCAAGAGGCAATGCGCATCAGGCAACGGCTCACACTGTTCACTTCGGCGGCCTGACCCTCTCACGGCGCCGGAAACGGCTCGGGAACTCGTCGGCGACGACCGTCCGCATGGTGGCGGACATTGCCCCAGACTCCGGCAGCCGGGGCGGAGTTGCCGGAGCGTCGGCGCCGGGCGCCGCACTCGTGCGGCAGGAGGACAGCTGCCGTGGTGCCGTCTGTCCTGTGCGATGACGAGCCTGCGTCCGACGCGGATCTGGAACTGCTGGCCTGTGTGCCGTGATGCTTCCGTGAGGCCACCCGCGGGGGACGCAGTGTATCTCTGGCCGCGTGCTGGCCGTGTCTGAGCGGTCAAGGAGGTCCACGTCGGCCGGGGTTCTGCGCCCCCTTGTCGTTCTGACTGGCCATGGCGGTCGCCGGCGGTCCCACCGGGGCGAACTCCACCGGGCCCGCTTCGAGCGGTGATTCGTGAGATCAGGTGTCCTGAGACGGCCCCGGAGGACGGCCCGGTCCGGGACCGCCGGTCTGACGAACAGGTGGCGGTGCGGGGCATCGGGCATGATGACCTCTATGCCGGGGGAGACCGACGACTTGTTCGACGACTGCACGGTGGCCTGTGCTCCGGTTGCCGATGAGGCGACCGGCGAGATCCGGCCGCTGTCCAAGCAGTGTTCGACCTGCATCTTCCGGCCGGGTAACCCGTTTCGGAGCACGATGCCGGAACATGGTCGCCGATGCTGCGGCGGACGACGGGCACGTGACGTGTCACTCGACGCTGCCGGGGTCGGCGCCCGCAGGTGTCGAGCCAGCGATCTGCCGCGGCTTTGCGGATACGTATGGTGGCCGGTCGTTGGCCTTGCGGTTCGGGGACGCCTTGGGCCTCATTCGGGAGGTACCTCCGCCCTCGTGAGGACGGTCGGCCGCTTCATCCTGGGCGTTCGCTTCTGTCCGGGCCGGACGGCAGAACTCGCGCAGAACGGTCCGCGGGCCCCGAACTGGCCGAAGGCCGCCCTCCGTTGCGGGGATTGGTGTGTCCCCGTCGGCAAGGGGTTCTGCGCACTGGGCATCTGTCTCTGCTTTACATGTCCTGGCTGGCCGGGCCGCTGGCCACCTCACGGGATCGCCGCCCTGCAGCACCGCGTCCCGGCCGCCTCGCGGCCGCCGCCCACGAGGTATCGCTCATGCTCTGCAGTTCCGGCTGGCACCAGAAGGGCGCGTATCCGCTTACCGTTCCCGGAGCCCGTCGTCCCTCCCGCTGTGCGCGAGCGACCCCGGTGCGCGGCCCCTCATGACCTACGCGCACGCACAGCGCTGAAGTCCATAACCTGCTCCATCGTGCGCAACGTCTTCTCGGCTGTGTCCCGGGCATCTGCCGGAACGTCGCCCCGTTCCCGGACGAGGTCGGCGTAGATGGGCGCGTTGTCCTGTGTGACTGTCGTGTCCACTCTGAGGTGCCCTTTTCTCTGTCTGTCCAAAAGTCCTCCCGGATGGGAACGGCGATCAAGTCTACGAGGCATCCGTGGGGTACCACCCCGGCGATCGGGATGCGGCTGCATCTGCCGGAAGAGGCAGGAGCTGGCGCCTCCTTCCCGGTCCTGCGGGCACCTCGCCGCGGGCGCACAACTGCACGGCGACGGCGCGATGGTGGTGGTCAGCTGTCCGGCGCTGCGTCCTGTACTGCGGTGCTGTTCACCCGGTGCCTCGACGGCGGCCCGGGGGAATCGTCCGAGTGGTCCGGGAGGCAGCCCTCGGCGTTCAGCGGTCACCTCGAACTTTCCGGGCCGGCCACCCCAGCAGCGCCAGGGGCCTCCTGGGGCGTCAGGCTCGTCTCGATCCGGGCGTGGCGCTCGCCGATGACCGGGCAGCCGCCGTCCTTGAGGTCGAGGAGGACACCGAGCCCGACGGGGTCGGGATCCTCAAGGCCGACGTCGGCTCGCGTCTTGAACAGGCGCGTGCCGGGGATGCCCACGGTGCTGAGGAAGGCCGCTGTCGCGGGTTCAAACAGGGTGCCCGGGTGCCACGGGAAGTACACGACGCTGTCCAGGCCACGAGTTGGTCGGTGGTCAGAGTGCTCTTCAAAAAATCACGCCTCAGTTCCGGTGAAGTGGCTGGTGAGATTGCGGCGCTCGCTGTCACGGCGAACATCAAGGCCCGGCCTATGGTCTGACGCACCGCGAACAATCACCCAGCCGATCCGCTCCCATTCTGATCCGCAACGGGCACAGCCTCGGCTGGTCTGCCGATGAACGCCCGGCTCCCCGCGCTCACTTGCACTGACGTCGCGACGCCCTTTTGTACGTTGGGACTTATGGTGAGAACGCAACCGAACGCGGCAGACGGCCACTTGATCCGCATCACAGCCGCATCCGGACTGAAGCTGAGTCCCTACCAGCTGGAACGGTGGCGCACGGCCGGACTGATTCCCCGGCCTGGGCCGGATACACAGGTGAAGATCGGTGACACCAAGGTCTACCCACCGCAGACAGCCGCCCTTGTCGCAGGGCTCCTGGTATGTGCTCCGCACTGCAGATCCATCGACGACCTGGCGCTTCTGGCGTTCTTCAATGAGGTTCCGGTGCCTTTCGATCCAGTGCGCGCAGCCCTGCTTGCGGCCTATTTCCCCCAGTACAGCAAGGGCCGGGAGCGAAAGGACGAGGCATTGCAGCGGATCCCAGCGAAGCACCGCAGCCAGGAGGAGCCCTGGTACGACTGGGCTGAGGCCGCAGCCTTTGTGGATATGGAGAACCAAGCGGCTGTCCGGCAGATGAGGGACAACCTTCGGCGCCGCCGCGACCTGGCGACAGCATCGCGCCACGAGCTCGACGGACGTGTCTGCGGGGTGCTCACCTGGCTGAACGCGCCGGCCCTGCCGACACACGACAGTGTGTTCATGGCGGACCTGCGCGCGGCCATGGCGTTCGCCGGTCCGCCCGAGCAGTCACGCGCTGCGTGGCTGCTCGCCGCGCACTGCCACAGCGAACAGCTCGCAGAGCGGAGCGAAACATCCGGCTCGGAGCGGCTTGACACCTTCTTGGCCGTGACCGAGAAGGAGCTGCGGTCCCTGCGGGAACAGGTGAAAGAGGCTCTGGACGCGATGTGGCACATGGCGACGGAGGGGCGCTGCCGGCGCTTCGATGTGAACTCCCCCTCGATGGCCCGTGGGGCGGGCCGCATGCTGGTGGAGTGGACCACCGTGCGCCGGGCGCACCCTGCGGGGGCGCGTCCCGCCCAGCTGCTGGTAGACAGTCTGCGCAGTCTGTGGTCCCTGTGCTCGACCGACTCTGTCGGAGAGGGCCGTGGCGCGTTCGAGTGCCGGACCCGGCCCGGACGTTAGCCGGCGATGCCGCTCGCGTGCCGTATGCGTGTCAGAGTCAGCGGCTCGCGGAGGGAGCGAGGGGAGTCGGCGACCGGATGCTTCAGCGAAGAGCGCATGGACGCTTCCGTCACCAAGTCTTGGGGCAAGGGCGGCGGACCGCGGCAGGTCGGCTGTGCTGGTGTCGGTGTGGCCGCTGTCAGTGCCGTACGGCAGCATGCGAGGCAAACAGCCCTACAAGAAGCGACGGAGAATAACCCGTGACCGGCGAAGAGCTCAGCACTGTGCTTCCCGTGGATTTCCTCCGCACGGCTATGGCGGGCTGCGGTCTAGACGATCCTGTGGTGCAACTGGCGGCGCAGCAGGTCCAGTCGGTGCGGCCTCGGCATGGCCAGTCAGTTCTCCTGGAGGCTCTGCTGTCGGGTCCGTATGCGCGGGAGGCGTCATCGTGGCTACTGGAGACAGCTGTGGCGGCGGGCGTGGAGGACGGGGATGACTCATCTGGTTTCGGCGGGCGGCTAGCACTGGTCGCGACTGCCCTTGAGCACCCGTCATGCACGGCCGGCCTGCGGGAGAAGATGCTCGAACAGTGCACCGATGAGCAGTTGGGCTTGCTCGGAGGGCCACGTGCTGGTGAATGCCTCGCCGCCGCGGTCGCCGCGGAGCTGGGTGCCCGCAGCGGTGCACCGCTGCCCATGACTCCTCAGCTGCTTCAGGCGCCGACTGTGGCTCAGGCCGTACTGCGGCAGGGCCCGTTGCACACTGTGGTGTTCGAGGCCGCCCGGGACACGCTTCCCACCGCGCCTGATCTAGGGAAGGCGGGCGAGGGATCCGACGCCGACGCCGTGTGGAAGCAGTACAGGCAGGCTTACGAGTCGTGGCAGAGCATGTGGCGTCAGGTGCTCGGGCGCCACCCGCAGCGTCACCGGGAGCTCATAGGGTGGGCTGTCGGCACCGACGCCGAGCGGGCGATCCGCGACGAGTTGCTCGGCAGGCTGCCCTGGGCGGTCGAGCCGGCGCTGCTGGCCGAACTTGCCGAGGCCGACCTCGGGCGTTTCTCCTTCGAGGTGCTGCTGGCCCGCGGGTGCCGCATGGTCCGCGCCGGATCAAACGAGCAGGAGGTCCTGGAGCACTTCGCCACGGACCTGTCCGCGTTGGCGGACGACGAGCAGGTGCTCTTGCGTCATGCCCTGCGCCGCAAGAGCGTCACACTGCTCGACATGGGGTGTCACGCCCCCGTCACCTGGGTGCAGCAGGCGGCCTCAGGGACCTGGCGCCACCTCCTCAACCCCGCGCAGGCCAAAGACGGCTTCCAACCTGTCCATTGGCAGGCTTCCACCGCTTTGCTCACCGATCTCGCCACGCGGTTCGCCGAGACCGCAGCCCGCGCCCTGCCCTACTGGGAGCGCGCGGAGCGCTCTCGGGGGATCACCGCGCGCGAGGTTGCCTGGGTCCGCGACCTGGTACTGCGCCTTCCGAACATCACCGAGGACGTCAAGGCAGGTGTCCGTCCCCTCATTCGTGACGCGCGCGAGCGGCTGAACTACGCTCACCCCGGCCTCCAGCCACGTCACGACGAGCGAGGCGAGATCAAGGAGATCCTCAGCACGATCGAACGTGTTCTCGCCGACCCTGTCCCCGTAACCGGCGCGGAACGCCGCCGGACCGCGCTCGGAGCTCCCGACGAGGTGACGGTGCGCGACCTGGCCCGTGTCCAGACGCAGGAACTGGGCGACTACCTGGACCGGCACGCCGGCGACGATTCCCTCGTGGAGAAAGCTCTCCTCTCCCGCGCCGCCGGCAGCTACCGGTCCCACGACGACTTCGACAGCGTGCTGCGCCGTCACAGCTCCCCCGGCACGGTGCTGCGCCTCCTCACCGAGCGCCTGCGCACCGATCTCGGCGGCGGGCCTTCCTGGCGGGATGCCTGGACCCACCTGGTCCTGGCCAGTCCGGAGGTCGGCCCGGCATTCGCGCGCGCCCTGCCGGCCTGGTCGGCCTTGCGCGCCCGGGGCGACCGCCACGCAACCGCGCACCCTGCGGTGGTCACAGCCGTACGCGAGGCCCTGGGCACCGACCAGGACGCCTGGGACCGTTTCGCGGCCTGCCCCGCCACCAGCTCCGGGCCCACCGCCTGGCTGCGTCTGGGCGACCTGCTGGACGCAGCCGCCGCGGGAGACCCGTGGCCGAAGCCGCCGAGCAGCCGATAAGCCCCCGTAGCGGCAGAAAGACATTTCTTCCCGCCTGCAGTGAGGCGGCGTGCGCTCTGCCCCCTCACTGAGGGTGTGTCCAGCGGCCGGGCCGTGAACGGAGGCTGTCCCGGCACCCGCAGGCGTTGGGCACGACCGTAGCGCCTACCGGTGTGTACGGCGCGCGGGGACCGACGCGTCGAAGACGTCGACGGTGAACTCCGAGGCGCCACTGCCCACGAGATCGACATCACTGTAGCTGTGCAGCAGCGTATGGACTCTCACCCAACGCCCTTGGCCGCTTGCGTTCAGCGCCTCATTGAGCGCACTGCGGACGGGCCCGACACCTGAAGCCAGCTGCCGGCTCGTCCAGGTATGCAAGAGCTTCGCGCCGTCGGGAAGCGCCCACGTGCGGGGCTCGGCGCTGGCTGCTACGAAGACCTCGTCACTAAGCACTTGCACAACCCAATCGACACGGCCGTCGCTTCCGCGTTCGTTCGACATACGGATGCCGAGCCCGATCGTGTAGGCACTCTCGAGGTACTCCTCCAGCTCGTCGTCAATCTCACTGAAGTAGACGGCCGTGCGAACCACCTCGACCGGCCCGACCTCGGTGAAGGCTCCGAGCATGGGTGTGCACTTGGTTCTGAGGTAGTGGTGCGCAGCCATGCGCACCGGCTTCGGGAGGCGCGCCAGCGCCACGTCCAGAGCGGTTTCGTCCCGGTCGGCCAGGAAGCAGTTGAGCGCATCAACCACCTCTCCGGTCAGGTGGAGATCGTCCCCTCCCAGCGTGGTCACTGCCTCCAACTCGTCGCGAGATCCCCTGACAAGGGCGAACACCCTGCTCCGTCCCGGGCTGGTGTGCGCGATGAACGAATGGATCACGTTTTTCTCACATTACGTCTCAAAGCGGCGCCGGCACGCACGTGCCGTCTGCCGCCGGAAGCCAATGGGAAGCCTGCCCGCTCAACGTGTCGCCCGAGCTGCAAGCCCGTGCGCATGGTTTCGAAGACTGGTCGCTGTCAGGCCCGGCACACTTTGGTCCGGGCCCGCATGGCGAAAGCCAGGCTACCGGGCCGCGGGGCACGGTGACAACGCAGCACAAGGGGATACCGCCACAACGAAGGTTGGCCCCCTGGCAGTTGCCGGACGAGGTGTACTGACCCGCAGGGCTGTCGGCAAGCCTTTGATGTGGAGGGACAAGGACGCTCTGTCCTGCACGCCGTCGAGTCTCGCCCCGGAGATTCTCCGCACTGCCGTCCGCTACGAAGATCACGCCCCCTCGGGGAACGACGTGGCCCCAGCGCTATGCCACGCACGTTCCCCACGTCCCCGACGAAGGCGCACCGGCATCGCCCCGATGAACGGGACCTGGTCGAGCAGACGGACCGGGTGACGTCGCCGGGAGAAGCTGAAACGACCGGTATCCGACCTCGAGAAGGGACCGCGAGCCGCAGCGCCGTAAGGCGACGCCCGTAAAGGCTCGTTGCGACGTTCCCGACGAAGGCAGTCGTCTCCTCGGCAGAAGAAACGTGCTCGACTCCGGTGCAGATGACGTCACCGACACGCCTTGATGCCGGTGCTGGAGGCCCATCTCCATGGGCCTCCAGCACCGGCATCAGACCACCACCCCCACCCCATCCGGCATGGGCACATCAATCATCCGTGCCTACAACTCCCCCGCCTCAAAGGACTTACCCGCGAAGTTGCAACACCTCTCATTACAACTAACGCACACCAGGTCAGAAGCTTGATCAAGTTAGAGCCGGTCACATAGCCGCTGCTCAACAGCCCCCACGATTCCTACCCGTTGAACTGCAGCACCCCAGGTCAACGATCTCATGATGTGGCAACTAGACAGGTAACTGACACCTGCGATCGGTCATGGTCACGGCCATGGAGACCCGGTACTGCACCGATCCGGACCGAGCTTCCTTCATCATCGCTCTGGAGGCCGCACGCGACACCGTCGCCGTCATCACTGGCCCCATAGCGGGTCACAGCCCCGGCACCCAAGCCGACCTGGTCGGACACATCGGAACCCGGCTCTTGCAGACCATGCTCCCCAAACGTCGTCCCAGGACCTCCGCCCGCGTGGCAAAGCGCGGTATCTCCCGCTACCACACCTGGAATCAGGATCACCGGCCCCGCGACAGCAGCCCCATCACTGCCATCGACATCACCATCCGTGCCCCCGCTCTCCCAACGTCACTGGACCCGACTCGCAAGCCATCCAGTCCCTGGGAGCAGCTCTGCCAGATATTCACTGCGCGTGCCAACCAACCCATGCACGCTCGTGACCTGGCCGACCACATGGGACTCACTGTGCCTCGGGCCCGTAAGTGGGCGGTTCGTGAGTCTTTGAGTCGTTCTGTGGTCGCCTGATGGTGTGGGGTGGGGGCGAACCCGCGGGTCCGTGGTGCGGGGTCTGCTGGGGTTGGTGGGATGAGCGAACGCAAGCCATACCCCAGCGACTTATCGGACGAGCAGTGGTCGTTGATCGAGCCGGTGATCACCGCGTGGAAGGACCGGCACCGCTCGGTCAGCGGTCATCAGGGCACGTACGACATGCGGGAGATCGTGAACGCGATCCTCTACCAAGGGCGGACCGGCTGCCAGTGGGCCTACCTCCCGCACGACCTGCCGCAGAAGAGTGCGACGTCTACGTGGCCGTCGCGGTCACCGCCGACGGCCACCGCGAGATCCTCGGCCTGTGGGCCGGGAACGGCGGCGAGGGCGCCAAGTACTGGACCACCGTCCTGACCGAGATCAAGAACCGAGGCGTCCGCGACGTGCTCATGCTGGTCTGCGACGGGCTGAGCGCCCTGCCCGACGCGGTCAGCACCGTCTGGCCCCGGACTGTCGTGCAGATCTGCGTGGTCCATCTCATCCGCGCCAGCCTGCGCTACGCCTCCCGCCGCGACTGGGCCGAGGTCGCCCGCGACCTCAAGCCCGTCTACACCGCCGTCAACGAGGAAGAAGCCCGGCAACGGCTCGCCGACTTCGACGCCGCCTGGGGCAAACGCTACCCCTCGATCGCCGGCACCTGGCAGCGGGCCTGGAGCGAGTTCGTGCCCTTCCTCGGCCTGCCCGACGCGATCCGCCAGGTCGTCTACACCACCAACGCGATCGAGTCCCTCAACGCCCGCTACCGGCGGGCGGCCCAGGCGTGCGGGCACTTCCCCAACGAGCAGGCCGCCCTCAAAGCCTCTACCTGGCCACCCTCGCCCTCGACCCCACCGGACGCGGCCGCCAGCGCTGGAACAACCGCTGGAAGTCCGCCCTCAACGAGTTCGACGTCCTCTTCGACGGCCGCCTTACCGCCGGACGGGTGTAGGCCGAACAGCCCACCGAACAACTCGTAGGCCAAACAGACGAATCACACCTAATTCCTGATAGACCCCACGATGGGGGCCCGTGCGTTGTTGATGCTGGGGTGGCCCTGTGGCCTTCTGCAGCCGCGGGTTCCGCGACGGGCCGCATGGCTGTCCGGATCGCGTTGTCTGCCGCTTCGGGGCTGTGATCGTTGTGCTATTGGTCGGGCTGTCCATTGTCTGTGGCGCGCCGCAGGCAGTACGACGTGATGCCAGGGAGGCGTCATGGCACAGGAGTTGCAGGTCCTTCACTTGGACGCCAACGGGGTGCGCCGGAGCCTGCCGGCGGACCGGCTGGCAGGGGCAGCACTGGCGGAGCGGGGCGAAGTGTGGAAGCCAACGCGGCATCCCTCGCAGCGCAGCATTGTCACCTGGTGGTGGGCTGAGACCAACCGTCGGCTTGTGGGGTGCCGTTCGCTGGATCGGCTGGCGACTGCGATGCTGCTGGACTTCCATCCTGGTGTGGTCGATTTCGGTGCCTGGTCGGCGCAGTTGGTCTGGCGGGAGCGGGGGCGTGAGCGGCGTTTGGTGCCGGACTTCTTCGTGCGCACTGTTTCCGGGTCGACGGTGATGGTGGTCGCCCGGCCGGCGAAGGAGCCGGGCGAGCGGTTCGAGCGGCAGATGTCCGTGTGTCGCGAGGCGTGCGGACAGGCGGGCTGGGAACTGGCGACGCCGCAGTTGCCGAGCAGGACGGCGCTGGCGAATCTGCGGTGGGTGTCGCGGCGGCGGCATCCGCGCTTCAGTCATGCGGACGTCGAGTCGGCGCTGGCCGGCACGTTCGCGGAGCCGCGGCCGCTGGCGGAGGGTGTCAGGGGGTGCGGGGTGCCGCGCCTGCTGGCCTTGCCCCGCCTGTACCACATGCTGTGGAAGCGGCGCTTGGGCGTGGACTGGGCTGTGCCGCTGGGGCCTGGGTCACTGGTGGGGCCGATGGCCGTGGGCGAACCGCAGGCGATGGGCCGCCCGTTCGCGGCGGAGCAGCCGTGAACGGGCCGGTGCCCGTGGCGGAGCGGGCGTCGCTGAAGGTGCGCAGCGCGCCGCGTGGGGTGCTGGCGCGCGGGGACGAGGTGCGGTGGCGCGGGGGCCGGTATGTTGTGGCCGGTCTCGACGGAATGACGGTGGTGCTGAGCCCGGTGGGCGGCGGCGGGGTGCCGGCCGCCGTGCTGCTGTCGGTGCTGGCGGCGGCCGACGACTTCGCTGTCCTCGACGCGGCGGGGCATCCCTTGGTCCAGTCGGAGATGCCCGACTTCGCGGAGCTGGAGGGTGTGCCGGCCAGTGCTGCGGAAGCGGCTCGGCGGTGGCAGCGTGCAGTGATCGAGGTCGACACCGGGCTGCCGCTCGGGGCGGCGCCGGGTGCGCGGCCGCGGCCGGCATTCGATCCGGCGACGACGACGCTCATTGAGCGGTACCAGGCCAAGGCGGCCGAGCTGAGCGCGGTGCTGGGCGGGCCGGTGTCCTGGCAGACGGTGCAGGCCAAGCGGCTCGCCTACTGCAAGCGGCGCAGCGTGGTCGATCTCCTGGACGGGCGGAGCACGAAGCAGCGGCGGCTGTACGGGGCGACCGACGCGCTCGTGGTGGAGCAGCTTCTGGTGCTGGTCGACCGCCAGCGGCGACGGGTGGATGCGCCGTCGGACGCGCGGAAGCTGTTCAAGTCGCTGCGGCGGGTGATGCGTGCCGCGCACGGGGAGAGGGTCAAGGTCCCGAAGGAGCCGACCCTGTACAAGCTGCTGGGACGGCTGGGCATCGATGCCAGGGACTGGGATTCTTCCCGGGGTGCGCGTGCGGCAGGAGCGCGGATGGGGCCGCCGTTCTCGGTGACGAAGGCGACGATGCCGGGCGAGCTGGTCCAGATCGACTCGACCGATCTGGATGTGTGGGTGCTGGGGGACGACGGCCAGCCCGCCCGGGTTGAGCTGACGCTCGCGATCTGTGTGGCGACACGCAGCATCATCGCCGCGGTGCTGCGGCCCAAGCAGCCGGGCCGGCGGGGCAGGCGGCGGACGGTCGGCCAGGGCGGCCTGGTGTCGGCTCCACGCGCCAAGGGGCGGGCGACGAAGGCGGTGGACGCCTGCGAATTGCTGGCGCAGGCTCTGGTCCCGGCGCCGATGCGGCCCGGGTACGACGCGGCCGTCCACGCCAGCTTCTCCGACCTGCCGTATGAGGAACTGGTCGCCGTCGACCCCCGGTTCGCGCATGCCGCGGCCCGGCCGGTGATCATTCCCGACCTGGTCGTCATTGACCACGGCACGGTGTTCGCCGGGCGGATTTTCTTCGACGCCTGCGAGTATCTGGGTATCTCGGTGCGGCCGGCCCGCAAGCGCACCGGCCAGGACAAGGCGGTCGTGGAGCGGAGCTTCGGGTCGGTCAAGTCGAAGTTCAGCCAGCACGTGAACAGTTACACCGGTCGGGATCCGGTGCGGGTTCGGCGGACCGTGGACGGCGAGCAGCTGTGGACGCTTGCCGAACTCGACGCCCTGCTTCAGCAGTGGATCGCCCTGGAGTGGCAGAACACGCCTCACCCGGAGCTCGCCGACCCCTATGAGGCATATCTGCCTCATTTGACGCCGAACCAGATGTACGCGGCATGCGTGGCGGTGGAGGGCTATCTGCCGATCCCGCTGACCCGCGAGGACTATCTGCGGCTGCTGCCGACGGCGTGGGTCGGGGTGAGCGAGCAGGGCATCCGCCTGCACAACCGCACCTACGACCACCCCTCCCGGGATCCGCGCAAGGGGCTGAACCCCTACCGGCGGACGCGTTCGGACCTGCGCGGTAAGAGGAAGGGGCGCTGGGAGGTCCGGTACACCCCCAACGACCTGTCCCGGGTGTGGCTGCGTGATCACAACACCAACCACTGGGTGGAGGCCACATGGGTGCACAGCCATGTGATCGGGGCGCCGTTCACACAGTTCCTGTGGGACATCGCCGTCTCCCAGCATCTGGAGCGCGGCGGGCGCACTGAGGACGAGGAGGCCATCGCGCACGCTCTGGCCGAGTTGCTGGAGCGGGCCGAACGAGGGCCTGAGCAGGTTCGGCGGGTGCTGGTGCCGGACGGCTACACGCCGCTGCCCGAACCGGCTCCGCAGCGGGAGTTCGACCCGTACGCGGAGCGTGGTCCCATCGACTGGTCGAAGGTTCCCGTGGGCGTCCCGGACCCGGACAGTGATCCTCTCGGTCTGGACGACACCGGTCTGTACGGCGGGCCGGATGGCAGCGAGGG
Source organism: Streptomyces sp. NPDC055025 (assembly GCF_053608565.1). Lineage (NCBI taxonomy): Bacteria > Bacillati > Actinomycetota > Actinomycetes > Kitasatosporales > Streptomycetaceae > Streptomyces > Streptomyces sp. NPDC055025. The sequence continues at coordinate 227,719 of NZ_JBSGVS010000001.1, read as the reverse complement.
GCCGGAGATCGACTGGGGGCAGCATGCGATGGCGCCGGATCCCGCACTCGACGCTTGGGCGCGTGCCGGCGGGGCGGGAGGCGAGGAGGGAAGTCTCAAAGAGCGCTACCAGCAGATCTTCGCTGAGTTCGATCAGGTTCAGGATGCTGTTGCTGACGACGCCCCGTGAGGTGGCGGAAGGGGCTGCACGGATGGAGAGGGGAACATCGTGAAGATGGAGCTGACGGTCGAGGAGGAGCGGCTGCTGCGCGACACCGGCGCGGCCGGGCCGTTGCTGCTGGCGCCGCCGACACCGTTGTGGCCGCTGGACTGTTATGCGTGGAGGGCGCTCGCCGAGTCGTCGTTGCACGCCCCGAAGCTGGAGGACAGTGCCCCGGAGGGGACGAAGGTCGGCAGTCTGGACCCGCGGCTGCTGTTCCACGGACACCTGCGCACGGTCAGCACCCCTGCGATCACCAAGGCGCAGCTGCTCGTGGCCGAGCAGATCATGGCCAACCAGCAGCGCCGGTTCGGCAAGGCCGGAATCATCCTGGACGGGCCGCGCGGGACAGGTAAGAGCACACTGCTGCAGGCGATCGGAGTGCACTGGGAGCGGCGGCTGTCGTCGCTGTACGGGCCGGACGAGAACAGGATCCCGGTCATTGCGTTGAGCGTGCCCCCGCCGACACGCGGCAGCATGCGCAACTGGGCCGGCGCGTTCGCACGGTTCCTGGGCCAGGAGCGGGAGAGCGGGGATCCCACCGAGTCGGTGATCCGGGCCATGCGCAACGCGCGGACGCTCCTGGTCCTCATCGACGGCATCGAGCGGCTGCGCACAGCAGCGGACGCGGAGCTGGCCTTCCAATACCTGGACATGATCAGCGAGGAGACCGGGGCGACGTTCGTCTACTGCGGGCGTGGCGCCCAGTTCATCGTCGACCCCCTCACCCGGGACAACGGCACCAAGCTCGATGACACGGAGCAGCTGCGGGGCGACCACATGGTGCTGCGTACGAGCCGGATGGGATTCAGCCCCGAGGAATCGATCGTCTTCGCGCGGGTCATCGACCTGTTCGATGCGGAGCTGGTGCTGTATGGGCACCAGAAGCACGATCTGCGGAAGGTGGCCGAGTACCTGCACACGCGCAGCCGCGGCTACATGCGGTCGCTGTCCCAGTTGATCTGCCAGGCCGCGCAGACCGCGATCCGCTCGGGCGAGGAGCGCATCACGCTGGAGGTGCTGGAGAAGGTGTCGCTCGGCCGTGTCGTGAATCTGTGACCGGCAAGCCGGGCGGGCACGGTGTGGCGGTCTCTGGTGTGGACCGGTGCTCTCGCATACGGCCCGGTGGCGTCACGTCGGCGGCAGGCCGGGGCGGCGGGCTCGGAGGGCGGGGTTCCAGACCATGCGCAGCGCTTCGAGGGCGGAGCGTTGTTCTGGGGTGAGGGCTTCCGGGTGCTTGCGGCACTGGTGGATCCACTGTCCCAGAGCGAAGGCGGGGGTGTCCGTGTAGCGGGGCGGGGCGGGTTCCGTGTGGCGGCGGGGGACGTCGAGGTGGCCTTCGCGGTCGAGGAACTCTGCGGCGTGTGCGAGGCCCGCGTAGAAGGCGTGGCGTTCGGGGTTGTAGCCGCGGTTGAAGAACAGGATGTAGGCCATGGGCGGGATGCCCAGGCTGATCAGCAGTTCCTGCTGGCGGGGCTGGAGTTGGAAGAACTTCACCCGCTGGGCGAGGACCCAGTTCACGGTGGCGTAGTTCCCTGGTCGAGGGATGGTGGAGCGCATGACGGGCGTCCAGCCGGTGGCGGTGATGAGCGTTCTGGCGCGGATGTAGCAGCGTTGCCAGTCCGTCGAAGGGCAGTTCCAGTCCGGGTCGATCGCCTCGAGCGCGTGACGGTGCTCGGGCGAGAGCCGTCCGGTCTTGGCTTTGTGGCGCTGGGTCGCCAGCCAGGAGCCGACCGGATGGCCGCCCCGTTTCTCCTTGACGGGAACGCCGAGGTCGCCGAATTCGGCCGCCTGGGCTCGGGCGTGTTCGAGCATGGACTGAAAACTGCGGGTCGATGTCGCCCACACCATGTCCAGTGCGTCCAGGGCGTGCTTGTGCTCGGCGGGCAGGCGGCCCAGGAGGTGGCGAAGCCGGAGGTTGGTCACGCACTCGCCCAGGGCGAAGCCGTCGGGGTCGGTGTAGTGCGTGGGGACGTCGAGGTGTCCGAAGGAGGTGTGGTAGCGGTGGGCGGAGGTGTGGGACTGCTCCCAGGTGCCGATTGCCGGCACGGTGATCTCCAGGCCGAGTGCGCGGGCGAGTTGCGCGGCCTGTTCGGGGCGGGCGTAGTAGGTGTCGCGGGCGAGGGCCGTGCGGCTTTCCCTGCGGGCGGGCAGGGCGATGCGGTCCATGAAGGAGCTGTCGTGGGCGCGCAGGGCCTGCAGGAGGGTGAGGAGGTTCGCGAAGGCGGAGCCTTTCAGCAGGTTGTCGGGGTCCAGGCCGTGGCGGAGGTAGACGGGGATGACCAGGGTGGTCTTCTTGCCCGCGCCGGGTGGCTGGCGCAGGCCGCGGCCGATGGCCTGGATGGCGTCGATGACGCTGTAGCGGGGAGCGGTGAAGACGACGGAGTCGACGTCGGGCATGTCGACTCCCTCGTTCAGGACCCGCACGTTGGACAGCACCGCGCACGCGCGGTCGGGGTCGGGGTCGGCGAAGTCCTCCAGGAGGTCCCGGCGCCATTCGCCGGGCTGTTCGCCATGGATGACCCGGGACCACAGGTCCTTGATACCCAGTTGTTCGCCGGTTTCCTTCGCGGTGGTCGGCAGGGATGCGGCGAAGGCTTCCGCGATGGCGATGCGGTTGTGGAAGACCAGGGTGCGGCGCAGCCCGTGTTCGGCGATCGCGCGCAGGACCGCGACCTGGATGGCGCCGTTGCGCACGCCGTCGTGGTGGGCGGTGTTGCCGGGGCGGCGGTCGGCGAGGATGTTGTGCAGGTCGGTGTCGTCCACGACGGGCATCACGACCTGGTAGTCGGCCAGGAGGCCCCGCTCGATGGCCTCGGCCATACCCAGTTCGAACACGGTCGGGCCGAAGATCTCACGGTGGTCCATGGTGGCGAGGGGAGCGCGCTCCATGAGCGGGTGAAGCTCGGTGGGGGCCGACGCGGCCCAGACCCGTGGCGTCGCGGTCATGTAGAGGCGGGTCTTGGCGGGGATGGCTGCGTCGTCGTGGATGGTGCCCCAGCCGTCGCCGAACGCGGAGCACGTGCGGTGGGCCTCGTCGATGATCACGAGGTCCCAGGGCGGCAGCCCGTACAGCTCGTGGGCGTCGCGGATGTGGTGGAGGGAGCCGTAGGTCGAGAACACGGTGACCGGGCCGGCCGTGCGGACGGTACGGGCGATGGTGCGGGGGCTGCGGCGGCACAGCACCGCCTCTGTTCTGGCCAGGCCGCTCTCTTTCTGGCCGAGGGAGCACATGGCGAGCGCCGGTCCCGTCCGGCCTGCCTCACGCCAGCGTCGGACGGTCTGGGTCACCAGTGCCTTGGTCGGCATCAGCACCAGCACGGTGCCTTGCGGTGCCAGGTGCTGCGCGGCCTGCTGGGCGACCAGCGTCTTGCCCGTGCCGCATGCCGAGACGACTGTCATCCGTTTTTCACCGGCTGCCGCTGCGGCCTTAATCGCGGCCAAGGCCGCGAGTTGGTGCTCCCGCAGTTCCATGGGCGCCCCGTCCCCTTCTCGGGGCGGCGCCCCTTGCATCGGATCGCGCGGAATGTACTGGCCGACCGGAGATGCCTCGAAGATTTTCGGCCAAGAACACCGCCGCACCGGCGAGAGGGGGCCGTCAGCCCGCACAGATTGACGGCCGCCGGATATACACGGGCTTGCCCGTCCCGGTGTGAGAAGCGGATGCCGTGCCGGAGAAAGACATCACCCTGATACAGAGGTCCAGTGAAAGGGGCATGTGAGAGTGGTTCGTACGGGAGTCGCCGTGGCCGGCCGGCCGCGGCGGAAGAGGTCCTGGCGTCCGGCACAGCGGCTGGCGCTGTCGGTGCGGTTCATCGGCGGGGAGTCGAACGGCTCCTACATCCGGCGCCTGGCGGATGCCAACGGCATCCCCGACCAGGAGTTCTGGCCCATGTTCGGCACACCGCTGCGGAAGGACGGCGTACCGGACAATCCGCGCTACCGCGAGGGGTATCTCAATGCGGCCGCGCTGGACCGGCTCGCCGTGATGACAGGCCGCACGGTCACCGAACTGCAGTCCGCCCTGCCGAACCTGCGCACGAAACGGCTGCTGACCGCAGCGGGCGGACCGGCATGGGACTGGCCCTGGGACACCCGCGGCTGCTTCCTGGTAAGGATGTGCGAGATGTGCGCCCGTATCAAGGGCACGGCGTGGGACTCCTACCTGGCCGCCGACGCGACGTGGCAGGTCTGCGCCGCACACGGGCGGTGGCTGGACAACCGGCGTAACCCCGAAGCCGCGGCCATCGCGCTGTCAGCCGTGCCCGAGGTCGCGAACGCCCACCGCCTGCGGGTGCTGCTGGAGCGCCGGTTGGGCGCGGGCGGGCGGGCCATGTTCGCCGACGCCTACGCCATCACATCGTGCTGGTGGAACATCCCCGTGCTCAACGCCCCGGTATGGCGCACCCGCAGACGGGCACTGGGCAGCGCGGGCCGCGACGAGCTGCGCGTCGCACCACTGGTGTTCTACCCGGAGGCCGTACACCTCGCGTACCGTCTGGCCGCGCGCGAGCGGCAGTGCCAGCGCCGCACGCTTGCCCAGGGCGCGGACCGGGCGTGGCTGGAGAAGATGGCGGTGCTGCTGAAGGAGTGGGGCATCCCCGTGACGGAGGGCCTGGTCGTGGTCGAGGAATGGATGGTGCGACATCCCCCGGCGTCTCCTGGGCCTTTGGGCCGAGCCGGGCTTGAGGAGAGAGAGGACGACGCGGAGCGTCCTGCCCGCGGCCGCTACCGGCGTCTGCCCCTGCCCTCCCCTCACACCGGCCTGGCACAGGATGAGAAGTCGACGTTCGCGGACCACTCCTGTCTGCACTGGCGGCTGGGCGACCTCATCACCACTCAGCTGCAGCCAGCGCCACGCGGCTGGTCCTTGGGCGGCCGCGCCTGACCACTCCCGGACGGTTCACTACGCGTCCCGGACGACGAAGCCGTAGTAGCCGATCACATCACGCAGATGCTTCTGGGTCACACTGTGTAGGCGAACAGCCCAGCTGCGGGCGGTTTCCACGTCGGGCAGTCCACCGACCGAGAAGTGGACGGGCCCGGTGCTCCCCCACGCAGCCTCGCCCGTGCGGACTGCTTCCCCGATCATCATTTGCAGTTCAAAGGCCGTTTCGCCGTGCACCACGACCAGCTTGGTGGTGGAGGTGTCGACCCGCGCGCTCCACCCGTCGGCGCGCTCCAGGACGAAGGCGGTCGGTGTTTTGCCCCGGCGGGCCTTCCGGTAGGTGGCGGCCAACGCGTGGGGGCGGCCGGTGAGATCTGCGACAGTATCCGGCTGGCCGGCTCCCGCCCGCGTCCGGCTCCGGCGTGCCTGTGGGGAAGGTGACTCGCCGGGGGTTTGGCCGAACTCGGCAGCACGGCGGGCCAGTTCAAGAAGCGCGTTCAGAGCGCTGCGTTCGATGGGGTACAGGGTCGCCAGGGTCGCGAGGCGCTCATGGAACCAGGCTCCCAGCGGGAAGGAGCCGGCGGGACCGCTCCTACTTCCCCTCCACGTGACCTGGTGGCCCGCGGGGATGTCCAGGTGACCTTGCTCTGCGAGAAAACGGGCCGCGAAGGGCAGCCCCAGGATGAAATCGTTCCTGCGGCCGACGCCCCGTGCAGGCCGCAGCAGGATCTCGGTGTCAGGTTGCGCTCCGATCTGCAGGAGCAGGTCCTGCTGCTCAGGCGTCAGGCGGAAGAACTCTCTCTCCTGCTTCTCCAGCCAGTGGGCGGCGGCACGGTCGTGCTGCGAACGTGCACGCGTGGCCAGGTTCCAGATCTGGCCCCGGCCGGGATAACGGGCCTTGGCCAGGGCGTAGTAGGACTGCCAGGCGGGCGCCCACGGCGGGTTCCACCACCGGTCGATCCGGTCCAGGGCCCTTTGCACCTCGACGTCCAGGGTCCCGGCGCCGGCGCGGGTGCGGCAGGTACCCAGCCATTTACCCAACGCGTATCCGCCGACCACGGTGGTGGTGGGGACGCCGAGGTGCCCGTGCGTACGGGCGAACAGGCGGGCGTGGTCGAGCATGCCCTGGAGCTGGGTGGGCGGCGTCCAGCTCATGCCGAGGTGTTCCAGCGCGGTGCGGCGCTCGGCGGGCAGGGCGCCCAGCAGGTGGTGAAGCCGCTGGCCGGCCGTCCATCGGCCCAGGCCGAAACCGTCCTCGTCGGTGTAGTCGAGGGGGACGTTCAGGTTGCTGAAGGAGCGGTGGTAGCCGGTGGCGGAGTTCAGCCCCTCGGTCCAGGTCCCGGCGGCGGGGATGAGTACCTTCAGGCCCAGGACTCGGGCGAGTTGGGTAGCGCGTTCGGGCTCGCTGTAGAGCAGGTCGCGGGTGATCAGGGAGTTGTGGCGGGTCGGCGGAGGCAGGGTGACACGGTCCATGAACGACTCGTCATGCGAGCGCAGCGCCTGCAGGATCGCGATCAGGGCAGCGAAGTCGGAGCTTTCGAGGATGTCGGCGCCGTCGCCGGTCTCCGGCAGGTAGACGGGAACCAGCAAGGTGGTGCGCTTGCCCGCGCCCGGGCTCTGGCGCAGCCCACGGGCGACTCCCTGGACGGCGTCGATGGTGCTGTAACGGGGTGCGGCAAAGACGACCGCGTCCAGGTCGGGCAGGTCGACGCCCTCGTTGAGGATGCGGGCGTTCGACAGGACCGCGACGTCCTGCCCGGGGTCGTCGAAAGCGGCGAGCAGGGACCGGGTCTCGGTGTCGTCCTGCTCGCCGTAGACGGCGTGCGACCACAGGTGATCGCGGCGCAGTGGATCGTGGACCTTGGCGGCGGTCCGCGGCAGGGTGCAGGCGAACCCGGTGGCGGCTTCGACACGGTTGTGGAAGGCCAGGATCCGGCGCAGCTTGCGCTCGTGAATGGCACGCACGACGGCGACCTGAACAGCGGCATTGCGCAGGCCGTCGTGGTGCGCGCTGCCGGCGGGATGGGGGTCGTTGAGGATGCTGAGCAGATCCTGGTCCTGGTTGTCGACGACAACGACCACAACCTGGTAATCGGCGACGATGCCGCGCTCGATGGCGTCGGCCAGACCCAGGCGGTAGACGGTGGGGCCGAAGACCTCTTCGTGCTCCATCGTCGCCAAGGGCGGGCGGTCCTCGGTGTCGAGGAGGCCGGCGTCGGCGCGGGCGGCCCAGATTCTCGGCGTGGCAGTCATATAGAGACGAGTGGCCGCAGGTATCAGGGTGTCGTCATGGACGGTGCCCCAGCCCTCGCCGAACGCGGAGCACGTGCGGTGGGCCTCGTCGGCGATCAGCAGGTCCCAGGGGTCCAGGCCACTGGAATGCGCGGCCGTCAGGTGATGGAGGGAGGCGTAGGTCGCCACCACCACCGCCGGCCCGGGCGCCCCCGCCACCTGGGCCGCAATAGTGGCCGGATCGCTGGTCATGGCCAGTTCCCCACGCGACAGGCCGCTGTCGTCCTGGGACAGGGAGCACACACCGATCAACAGGCCCCCGTACCCGGCCTCGCGCCACTTGCGGGCGGTCTGCACCACCAGCGCCTTCGTCGGCACCAGCACCAACGTCGCGCCCCGGGGCGCGAGTTCGGCACAGGCACGCTGCGCGACGAGGGTCTTACCGCTGCCACTGGCGGCCACCACCGTCATCCGCGGCCGCCCCTCCCCCGCGGCCGCCCGGATCGCTGCCAGGGCCTCTTGCTGGTGGGGACGTAACCGCATCGCGCTCCTTCACACGGGTGGCCGTGCCGTGCGTCGAAGGCTGAGGTACCGCAGGAGCATGGCCGGGCAGGAAAAGGCTATAACCCCCGGGCTGCTGCAGGTCACCGGTTCGCGGACAGCACACGACCCCCGCTCCGAGTAAGGCGGTCACGCTCCCCGTCGCCTGCGCGAAACCCAACTCGGCTACCACCTCGCGGCACACCGGCCGCGCGAGAGCGCCTCTCATCTGCGCCGGACCCTCGAAAGCGCACAATGGGTACGGGCGGCCGGCCGGTGGCACCACCGCGACATCGCCGACGCGAACCGCCACTTGGCCGAGGACCGGCGTCAAGTGGCGGGCTCTGCCTGTGGACCATCCGTCCTGGCAGACCGTCTGCTACCGCACCAGGCCCGTGGCCTGTCCACACTCCTGCACCGAATCGCCGACGGCAGCAAGCCGGGCTGGGAGAAGGCCATACGGGTCGTCACGGCCGCCGCGGGCCCAGGCTCCCGAAGTGGAGCGAGGGCCCGCACCTGGGTGGTGCGGGCCCTCGCCGTTCGGGGCAAAGGGCCCCTGGGCGCACAGGCACTCCCTTCGCCGACCCTCTGGTCAGTGCCGGTTGATGGTGACCTGAATCCCCAGCACCCCGAGAAGGGCGAGGCCGACCAGAGGGAAGCCGCCGAAGAAGAGGGTGAGCCCGCCTCCCACGCAGAGGACCTTGAAGATGAACTCGCACCAGTTCAAGGCGTTCCCGGAACCTCGCCCGCGTCCGGAGCCGTCCGGCTCGTGACCTGCCTGATTTGCTGCTGTACGGTCGATTGACACCTAGGAGTACCTCATTCCTGTTGTGGCACAGGCACCAGGGCAGTTCTGCTTCCCGGCTCGCTGCCCTGGTCCTGCGGTCTCCCGCCGCGTTCTCGGGCGAGGACACCATGGTGCAGCCGACTTGACATCCGTTCAGGTATCCTGACGAACGGATTGATCCGCATGTGTCAGTACTCAGATTCCGACAGACCGGTAACAGGAAAGTAGAGACATGAGTCGCAGCACATACGGATCAATCCGTAGGGGATAAAACGTCGAGAAACTTGGGGCATGTAATGGGGGACGGCAAGGTCGAGGTCCGCAAGGATCAGTTGGCGGACCTGCTGAAGGGGGACCTCCCGGACGCGATCAAGAAGGCTCGCGAGCTCCACCAGCGTGGCGGCCCGGAAGTGGTGAGGATCAGACAGTCCTTCATCCGGCTGGAGAAGTTCGCCGGGCTGGTCGAAGACGAGCGGAAGCCGTTGCCGAGGTCCGAGCGCCCGCTCTCCGCACAGATGATCTCGCCGAGAGGCCTGACACTGAAGCTGTACCTTCTGATGCTCTTTGCCGCACAGTGCGAGACCACGGCCGGCAAGGAGTGGCCTGCCCCCTACCCGATCGAGCCGACGGCGGAACAGACCGACTCCTGGCGGGGCCTGGTGGCAACCATCGCGAGGTACGCCGGTCCCGGGGTCCAGGCGGCCTCGGTCCGGACGAACAAGGTCAGGCAGATCGCCGAAGCCATGAAGACGCTGGAGAAGATGGGCCTCCTCGCGTCGGCAACGGGCACCAAGGGCCAAGTTCGCCAGGGCGTCCTCCTGCTGTGCGAGAACGGCAAGAGCAAGAGCGCCGGCGCCGCGAACATCCCGTACACCGTCCCCACCGACAACGAGCCGTTCGTGGAGATCCCCGTCGGGTTCTTCACGAACGGCTGGGTCCACGTACTGACGACCAGTGAGATCGCAGCCCTGCTCATGTGGTTCGACGTGATCAAGTTCAATCCTTCGCTCCGCATTCTTGGTGATGGGTCGACCGTCACGGAAGGCTTCGTTCTCAGCGACATCCGGCACGGCCTCTACGGACTCGGCCGCGACGCGTACGAAACGCACCAGCCACTGGACGCCTTCGGGCTCCTGGACGTGCTCCGCCACTCCAAGCGGCACAACGACGGAAAGTGGCAGAACTTCAAGGACGACAGCAGCGAGATGGTCGCTCACCGAGTCATCCTGCAGACCGCGGCATTCGGGAGAGAAGCCGGCCAGGCCGTTTTCCCAGTACTCCACCGCCGTCACACCCTCGGAGAGTGGCGCCGCCCTCTCCGGTAGGGGAAACCGGCCCTGCGCCAGGGCGCCGCCCGCACCGAGACCCACGCCGAACACCGGACCACGTCAGCCCTCGGGAACGAACGCACCGCACCCCCCTCCGGTCGACACGGCGAAGGGCCCGGCCGGACAGCCGGGGCCCTTCGTCACCCGCAGAGCACACGAGTACTCGCCTGCCTCCTGGCGCGTGTGCGCAAGCAGGAACGCGCAGCCGAGACGCCGTCACCGCATGTCTGCACGACCCTCCGAACGCCCCACAGAACAGGGGTCTCAAAGCCGTAAACCACGCAAGACAGATGGTGTCAGATAAAACGCATTTGCCTACCCGTGCCATCGGTCACTATCAAGCTAGTTATCCCTCTAGTTGCAACATTATTTGGCTAACTACAGCACCGCAGGTCAAGTGCCTTGCCTGTCAGCGTAGTTGATCAAGAAATACATACCACCCCAGCTCAGCGGCAGAACCAAGATTTTCTCTGCCAACTCTAAGCACTGCACGTCAGAGCCATCTGGATGTCGTAACTAGAGAGAGGACTGACACGCAGGCGGGGCGTCCCCGGGCCCCAGGTCGTGCGGTCCGGATGCTCGGAGCGCCGGGCCTGGGTGACGGCGAGCTGAACCGTGCGGTCGCCCGACCGGTCGGCGGCGAGGGTGGGGAAGGGAATCATGGCCCCCATTCTTTCGCGGCTCAGGGCATCTCCGGTGTCCCTTCCCGGAGCTCTGCCGGTCGGTCACCAGTGGTGCGCGCTGTACGAACGGCTGGACCGGCTCCAGGACGCCGCGCCCGTCCTGGAGACGACCGCCAGCGTCTCCCCCTGATCGTCGCCTCGCGCTGCCCCCCGTCGGCTCCGGGCGACCGCCATGAAGCCCGCGGCGGCCGCCTGCACCAGCGGCCTGCCGGGGGCTTCTCGCTGTCAGCGGCGGCCACGGCCGGCCTTTTCCGGTGCGGACGCCAGCGAGCGACCACACCAGGTGTGCAAGATGGGCGTGTTGAGCACGACCATCAGCAGAGGAAGCGTGGGAGGGGACCGGATGCCGACCGGAGTGGCTGTCGCATGCGATGACAATGAGTGTCTCGCGGTCTACCTGAGGGTGGGGACCGGCGACGACGAAGACGCACGGTCCGCCTCCGAGGTCTCGCAGATGACGCGCGACGCCGCCCAGGGCGACGGGTGGGTGGTCAGCTTCGGCTTCCGCCAGCCCGTGATGACGTGTCCAGGCTGCGCGGACGGCCGTGGCCCGGTCCGCGAACGCGGGGAGTGCCGGCGGTGCATGGGCCGCGTCGGTGAAGGGTCCAAGTGCGTGTACTGCCTGCACCATGCGGAGCCCGCGCAGGCCGGGGAGGGCTGAGCGCGCCCGCCACAGACCGGTGGCGGGCGTGGCGCGGCTGTCGTGGCGTCGTTGAACAGCGTGACGCCGTAGCGCCGGGCCCCGGGGATGTCTTCTCCCCCGGGGCCCGTGGCGTGTCCGGGCCCGTGTCAGCAGGCGCCAGTGGCCCGCCCGAGGGCTTCGGTGTCGGTGAGGGTCAGCACCTGCGTCTGGCGAACGGTGCCGTCGCCCTGGACGACGTGGACGCGGCCTCGGTTCAGGCGCCCGTGCTCCTTGGGGACGGGGCCGGCCGCCGGAGCGCACCTGCGCCAGGTGCCGGTGGAAACCCGCCCGAGGATGATGGTGTCGAACTGCTCGCGGCCTTCCGGCCCCAGGACGCTGAGGCTGGGGTCGCTGTCGAAGAGCACGTTCATACGGACCGTGGTGCCGGCGAACAGGACGTCCGTCAGCGCGGTGAACGCCGGGGACACCCTCGGGTCACCCGGCTTGCGGACCGTCTCCCAGTGGCGGGCGAGCCTGCGCAGGGTGGAGTCGCCGTACTCGAACACGATGACCAGGCACGGCAGTCCGACGCCGCTGCCGTGGCGGTCGGCGACGTCGAGGCGGCGCCGGAGCTCGGTGGCGAGGCCGACCAAGGCGTCATGGATGTCGCCGACATCGTCGCGGTACGTCACCGTCGGCAGCTGGTCGCCCCGACCATGGCGGTCCGGGTCCGGGGTCAGGCGGGTGTGACGGTCGCGGTGTACGGGGCCTCCGCCGACGGCGGTGTCTCCGTTCAGGTGCTGGTGACCCGCCAGCCGTCCGTCAGCTTCAGTGCGGACCTGACCCGAGCTGACTTGACCGGCGCAAGGCTGTACTCCGCGAACCTGCTTGACGCGGACCTGACCGGCGCGAATCTGTCTGGAGCAGATCTCTCCAGCGTGCAGAACCTGACAAGGGAGCAGGTCGACTCCACCCGTACCGACAAAACAACGAAACTGACTCCCGGGCTCTGACACGTAACCCCGGGACGCACCAGTCCCGGGCAGGGTGCTCCGCAGGCTTCACGGCTAAGGCGCCCGCTCCACCGCCGGGCCGTGACAACGCACCCGACGACGGCCGGGCGACGGGCAGCGCTCCGCGTCCGCTCCCGGACGGACGAGGACGAATCCCGCGATCGGCCGTTTCCGGCGGCAGTAGTCCCCTACTCTTCATGAATCTCGAAGGGGGTGACCACATGGGCAAAAACCAGTGTGCTGTTGATGACGCGGGATGGGGCGTACGCGAGGACGCGGACGTCGGCTGGGGTCTGACCGGCACTATGCGCTGACGCCTAAACAGCGGGGCCGGACAGGACGATTCACACGACTCCTGTCCGGCCCCGCTTCCATGTTGTCAGCCGACCGCCCGCGATCCGGTCCAGTACGCCAGGTCACCCGCACGGATGCGGCACGACCACCACCGACCGCGCGGGGTGCGGGCCGAGATGGTCTGGCGGGCCCGGCCTGGAGAAGCCGGGCCCGCCGTGCTCAGCGTGCCTTCGGCAGCGTGGCCCTGGCGGGGCAGCGGGAGCGTCTTGAGCTGGCGGGGTGTGGCCAGACGGAGCTGGGCGAGGGTGAGCAGGACCTCGCCGCGGATGTCCGCGCCTGCCTTCGCCGCCGTCTCCCGGGTGGAGACGCGGTCGCGGAACCGAGCGAGCGGCAACGTAGAGCACCGGCTTCGTTAGCGTCGCGTCGTGGCCGCCGGACCCGGGCGGGAGAGGACCTCTACCCCCCTGCTTGCCCGCGCCTACCGGCGACGCCCGAACAGTCCGCGGCCCTTCTTCGCGTCCGCTTCGGCCGCCTCCTTTACCACGGCCTCCTCTGCCTCGCGGCGCGCAGCACGCTCAGCCTGCGCACGGTCGGCGGACTCCTTCGAGCACGGCCCGCACAGCCAGTCCCACTCGCCGGGCCACGAAAACCCCTTGGTCTCCTGCCAGCGTTCGTCGGTGAACTTGGTGCCGCACTGCGTGCACACCGGCCGCTGCGCCTCCCGATGCGCGGCCTCGCGCTCCGCCTGGCGCCGGCGGGCCTCCCCGAGCTGAACCTTGTACAGCCGGTCGCCGTCCGGGTTGTCCAGGGCCTCGGACAGCGTCTGCCACTCATCGTGCCCAAGCCTGCGCCACACCGGACCCGCAGCCCCGGCCGGGTCGGCGGTGATCCGCTCCAGCTCGGTGACAACCACAGGCACCGCCCGGTGGTAGTCGACGGCCGTGAACGCCTCACCCCGGTGACGGGTGCCGCCGAAGTAGGCGCGGGCGGCCTGCTCCAGACGCCGCATCCGGCTCTCGCGCTGCGCGGCGGTCTTCCCGGTGAACACGAACGCCACCGGCACGTACCCCTCCCGGCCGGTCGCCGGATAGATCCGCGACCACAGCCGGAACGCGTGCACCGACGCACCCCCGCGGCGGGCCGCCTTCTCCTTGGTCGCGTCGGTCTTTGGCGCCAGGAGTTCGAACCAGTCGGTGTAGCGGCGCAGCTTCGCCGTCAGTTCGTCGACGGGCTCACTGACGCGGTCGACGTCCAGGAGCATCGCGGGCACCCCGGCGTCCGGCGCGCGCATCGTCAGGTCGGCGTACTGGGTATAGCCGTATGGGAGCTTGTGGGCAATCTCGGTCTGCCAGGACAGCGGGATCCCGAACCCGGCCCCGGTGAGCACGGCGGCGGTCATCGTGACGGCGGCCGCGTGTTCGTCGAAGCCCTCGCCGGTGACCGGCTCACCGTCGTCGTCGAACTCGAGCTTGCGAAGCGCGGAGACCCGGACGTTCCCCGGCAGCAGCTGCCTGGCTTCCTTGTGGCCTCGCTCGGTGAGTACCCACAGCTGGTGTCCTGATTCCAGCCGCGTCTCCACTCGGGCCTTTCCGCCGCCCTTGAGGGCGTTGAGGGTGTCCCTCGTGATCCGGTCGTGCGAGTCGCCGGGACGCAGCATCCGCCACAGGTGTTCAGCGGGAGCCCTCTGGAAGACCCCGAGAGCCTTCAGCACTTCCTTCTTCCTGGTGTGGGTCGGCTTCCATGTCTGCTTCAAAGGCACAGAAGGGTTGTCGAACGCGTCGACAGCTCTGTTCCGCCGGGGCTGACCTGCGGATATGCGCCTGGCGGGCGAAGTGGCCGTGGAGGGGGTGATGGAGGGGCCCGTGGAGGGGGTCTGCGGGACCTGGTCCACGTCGTCCACGGAGGTCGGTCCAGAGATTTCGCGCGGCTTGCGGGCGGGGCCGGGCATGAGATCGGCGGGCACGGTGTCCTCGGTTCCTCCGGTCTGATGGCCGGGACGGTGAGCGTCCGGCCCGTACGCCGATGTGCGCGCGGGCCGGGGCCACCGTGCGGAACCACCCCTGGTCCGCAGCCTGACGATCAACCCAACCGGCCTCCGCTTTTGCCGGGTTGAGCCCCTTGCCCTGCGGATCTGTCCGTGACCGACGTCACGGAAGAAGGCGAACGGGCGGCCGACCGCTGAGCCGGGCAGGGAGGGTCGCCTACGCGATCGGCATGGAGCCCCAGCGCTCATCGGGAGGGAAGGGCTGATGTCCGTCACGGACGTGTGGGTGGGACTGCACAGCGAAGCCCTGGGCGTGCGGATGGTGCAGGCCGACACCATCGAGCAGGTGTGGTGGGACGTGAAGCAGCCCGCGTTCCTGACCGTTGCTCTCCGGAGCGGGCAGGAGGTCCGCCAAGACGTGCGGGCCGGATTCCCGACCGACGACATCGAGGAGGACGAAGCCGCGGACCTCTGCACGACGCTGGTGGAGCGCATCGCCGAAGCCGCCGACATGGGCGATTCCCGCATGGTGTGGATGGCCCGTGACGAGGGCACCAAGGGCGTCGCTTGGAACCGTGGGTCCATGCTCAACCGCAGCGCCCGCTGACGAACGAACATACGCTCCGGGCCCGATCCTCCAGTGGGAGGGCCGGGCCCGGCTGTTTACCGTGGGGCCGTGACGCCGCCCTCTGATGACGCGACCAAGCCGGTGCCAGTGCGCGTCGTGCTGCCCGCCGACCCGGTGCTCGGGCACCCGGAGCAGAAAGTCCTCGCGCGGCTGTGGAAGCGGCGCCAGACGGAAACCGGCTGGGTCTACCTCGTGGGCCTGCCGTCGTACAGAGATCGTGAGGACGGCGGGGTGGAGGCGGCGGAGTACCGGGTGTGGGTCCGGGCTCCCGACCATGTGCGGCCGGTCGACGGCGTCGACTACGACCAGGTCGCCACCGAGCGCCTGGAGCCAATGCCCGCCTCGGTCGTCCGCGAGGTCCTCGGGGAGCGCCGGCCTTCGGGCTGGGTCCTGGCGAAGGTGCGCGACGGGCGGGGCCCGGCCCGGGGTGTGCTGCACGCGCCGGACTGTGAAGAGGCGCCTGCGGGTGGGCCGCTGCTCGGTGTGGAGCAGGCGCTGAACGTCGCGGAAAACCCGGGGACGCGGCTATGCACGCTGTGCGGGTGCGCTCAGGAGCTGACACCTCTGCTGCGCGGCTTCGACCACATCACCGACTCCGCCCCCGACAACTCCTGACCCCTCGCCGCACCGTCGGCGGCCCTGGCGCCCTCACCCGCCGCCCGGGACCTGACCCACCACCTCCTTCCTTGTTCTTCCTGCTGTGGGGCGTCGTCCGGGGGCGTAGAGGGGATGTCAGAGGCCCGACCACGCCCGCCCGGTGGGGGTGACCTGCACGGATGCGGCGGCGTCGGCGAGGCTCGCGCAAGAGATGCCGCTGGAGAAGACGCAAGGGTTGGCGCAGGAGATGCCGCCGCGCGGCGGACCGGAGCGCGGTTCGAACAGCAGTACCTTTGCACCGTGGCAGCCTCGTACGACTTCCCCCAGGACCTGACCGACGCGCAGGACGAACTCCGTCAGGTCCGCGCTGAACTGCAGACCCTCTACCAGCGGGTGCCGTGGTCGGCCGAACCACTGGACGCCTGGGAGACCCACGAGAACGCCTGGCGGCCGTCGTCCCGACCCGCCTCCCCCGGCTGGGACCCCTAGGACGCGACGGAGATCGCCCGGCTACGGAAGCGGGAGCTCGAACTCGCCGGAACGATCGTCACGCACGCGTACTGGAGCGAGTTCGCCCCGGCCAACGTCCTCGCGGCCCGTACCGCGCTCAAGCACCACCACGAGCAGCAGATGGCCGACGCTTCCAGCTAGCCGCCGACCACTTCCCCGGCCGCCGCACTGTCGGTGGCCCCGGCGCGGCGGCCCCGGCCGGCGCGCAACGCCAGCGAGCGCGCCCCGATCCCCGGCAGCGTCCGCGCCGCCCATCCCACCCTCCCACTCCTCAACTCCTGCCAGGGCATGGGCGAAGGGGGTCGCAACGGGGATGTCAGCGGCCCGACCACGCCGTACGCCTGTGGTGACCTGGGCGGACTCCAGGACGCTGTGAGGGCCTGCGCAACATCCACCACAACACCTAGCGCAACCCGGGGCCTTGTGTAGCGGAGCGGCTGGCGGGCGGGCTGGTCACCGCATCGTCCGCGACCTACTCGGTCGGGTGAAGACGCCAGGGTCGGAGAACTTCTGTGGGTTGCGGCGCGTAGTGCCAGGCATGAGGGAGATCACTGACGCGCACGTGGCAGAGCCGGGCCTGGCCGCGGTGGAGGTCGCGGCGGCCGATGGTGAAACCGCGCTCGCGGTCCAGGAGCTGCTCGCCGCGCGGTGCGCGGTCGCACCGGCGGACCGTACGACCCGGGAACCGGGCGAGCCCGGTGTACGGCTGCGCTGCTTCCTGGACTTGCGCCAGGAGCCCGGCTTGTAGCGCTGCGGGCTCCGGCCGCGTCCCGCTGACCTGCCATGGTCGGGGTTGGCGGCGCCGTGGTCGGTCTGGTCATCGGTGGGGGCGGTCGTCCAAGGGGGCGATGAGCGAGCTCCGACCCGGTGACATTACTGACGAGATGCGCCAAGCCGTGGACACGGCCCGGCGGCAGGGACTGCAAAAGGACCTGCGCACCCTCGCGGCCAACATCCGCGCCGACGCCGAAGGCCGGTACACTGGCGCGGAGCCGGGGTGGCAGGCCGGAGTCGAGTGGACGCTGCTGTGGATCGAGAACACCGCCAGTCAGCTGACCGAGGGCAGGCCGTCGTAAGCCGGTGGTGCGAGCGGGCAGCGCGCTGACCTGCCGTGGTCGGGGCTGTGGTCAGGGCGTGTCGCCGGAGTAGTAGAAGCGGCAGCTCACACCCGGGCCCGTTGAGCGGGGCTCACCGGGGCGCGGGTCGTACAGCGACCGCCCGCCGGGGAACTGCCCGAGCTCGGTGGACAGGGCCACCCCGTCGTCGACTTCCACGGTCCGCCATCCGTGGAAGTCCAGCAGCAGGCCGTCAAGCGGTCCTCCGACCAGTTCGGCGTAGGTCCGGTGCGGGAGCGGGCCGGGGTTGGGGTCGTCGTGGTCGTGGCCGTAGACGCGGCCGTTGTGCAGCTGCTCGTCACCATTCATCCGACCAGCCTTCCAGCCGCCACCGACAACGTGGGTCCCGCGCCGACCCCAGCGGTGGAAGGGGCCTCTTCCCCACGGCTATCGCGCGGGAAAGTCGTCGTCGCAAGAAGGCCCACTTCCCCAGAACACGCAGTTCCGGCAGTACGTGTCGGGTAACCTCCGGGCAGAGTGCGCTGAGCTTGGGGGTGGGCGTTGAGATTCACGATCGACACCGAATCCGATTCGTACGAGGACGCAATGCGTACCGTGCGCGCGGCCTATGGAAAGCCGCAGCCCGAGCCAGGTGGGCGGCCGGAGGTGTTGCCAGAGAATGTGGTGTGGAAGCCGCCCGGCCGGTACGACTACCCGGCCTGGACTGAGGAGATGCTGCGGTCCTGGGTGAAGTCGCTACACACCGTGGAGGAACTGGACGTGGTGTGGCGGGTGTGCGCGGAGCCCGGCCCACCCGGCGTCCGGGGGCAAGTCATCGCGGAGTACCTCTCCCCGCATCTGACCGGCAAGCCGGCCCTCACGGCCCTGGGCGTCGTCAGCCGACGGATGAACACGGCCGCCCGCGAGCTGTGGGCCCGGCAGACGCCCTTCGTGATCGACGAAGTGAAGCGCACCCGCACCGTCGACCGGTCGGTGGCCGCGATCCTCCTCGCCGCCCTCGCCGACCACCCCTTGTGGCTCCGGATGCGCCACCACAGCAACCCTCCCGCACTCGGCTCACCACACTCCTGAGCCCAGTCGTCTCCTGCTGGGCAAGCCGTCCTCAAGGGTGGCGTGCCCAGACTCCCCGGGACCGCGCGGCTACCCGCGACGCCTGAACAGCCCCCGGGCCTTCGACGTCTCCGCAGCCGCCACCGACAACGCCCGCGCGGCGGCGGGCCCGGCCCGAGCCTCCTTCATCCAGGCCGGGCCGCCGTGCTCACCGCGCCTTCGGCAACGCGTCCAGAGAGCGGCGTTCCTCCCCCTCGCCGCGGCCGGCCACTCGCCACACCGGCTCATCGGGGCCGTGCTGAGTCAGCTGAGCCAGCGTCGTAGTCGCCACGATGATCCGGTAGTTCACGCCGTGGACGTGCTGGGCGCCTGGTGGAATGCCGCTTCCCAGGTGGCCGGGGCCGCGCAGCGCGGGGCTGGGGCGAAGACGAACAGCAGCGGCGGGAAGGGCCGGTCCAGGGACGGCCCGGCGTAGGTCTCCTGCCAGTGGTTGCGTGGGGCCCGGGCGGCATTGCCGCGTCCGGACGGCGGCGCGTTGCGGTAGGCGTCGTAGCGCTCCAGTTTGGCGAGAAGGCGGGCGTAGGACATGGTGCGGTCGATCTCCACGAACGCGCTGGAGCCGTCGGCCAGGAGGACCACGGCGTCGGGCACCAGGTTCCCGGCCGGGGTGGGATGGGCGACTTCTACTTGCCAGTCGGCGTGGTCGGCTACCTCCGCCTAGTGGAAGGCGATGACGGTGTCGACCAGCGCGAGGCCGTGTTCCCGAAGACCCGTCTTGCTGGCGGCGATGCGCTTCCCGGTGGTCCGGCCGGCCGTCGGTGCGAGTTCACCGGAGGCGGCGGCTTCGGCGAGGCCCGCCGGGGTGCAGTACCAGTAGCTCTGCTGGGCGCGGTGGGTCCGGCCGACCAGGGCCGGGGATTCGGCGAGCAGGTTGCGCAGCGCGCGACGGACGTGGTCGGTGTCCTGCTGGTGCGGCAGTAGCAGTGCCTTGAGCTGGCGGGGTGTGGCCAGGCCCAGCTGGGCGAGGGTGAGCAGGACCTCGCCGCGGATGTCCGTGCCGGCCTTTGTCGCCGCCTTCCGGGCCCGGGACGCTTCTCCAGGCACATCAGTGCTGGGAGACAAGGAGTTGCAACCAGCCGGGGCAGGGCGACAAGGGGTCTGATCAGCGACAACCGACAGACGACGGCTCGGAACTGCGGGGCTGGGAGCGTGGCTTGCCGCAGGGCTCGTTGCGGGGCTCGCTGTCGCAGCGCTGCCCGACCCGGTCGGCGGCGTCGGAGGGAGGGGCGGGAGGGGTGCGGTGGACATCGCGGCCTCGGGATTCTCCGACCGTACGCGGCCGGATCGGTGACAGGTCCGGCCCGCACACGTGAGGCGTACGGGCCCCAGCCACCGTGAGAAAGCACCCCTTGTCCGCGACCTGACGGCCACCGCTCCCGGCTGTCCGTTATGACCCTTGACCACCCCTTGACGAGACGGTTCGTCCGTGACCGACCTCACGAGCAGTGCCCCGCCCCGGCTCCGAAATCTATCCACAGGCCAGGGGCTGCACCGTAGAGAGCGGCCGGGTGCAGCAGGCGCCCGACGTGCGAACAGTGAGGAAGCGTCATGGAGACGACCACGTCGACGGTGCCCCAGCTTGCCCCGGAGCAGATCGCGCGGGCCGCCGACTATGTGGAGCTGGTCTGGCTGTACCAGGACAGCGAGCGGGACAAGGCAGCGCTCGCGGAGTTCCATGCCGACGGCCAGGAGCTGGCGGTGCTGGTCGGTGAGTTCGGCGCGCTGCTGCTGGCCGACTACATCAGCATCGTGCCCGATGAGCACACCGACTGCGAGTCCGGGTATGCCCTCGGGCAGCTGGTGGCCGTGGCAAGCCGGTACCTCAAGCGGTGGTGCCTGGCCGGTGGCGGGGCGCAGGCCGCCTGGATCGCGGCGGGATTCCTGATCGAGTGCATGCAGGAGGTAGACCAGGTCTCCCAGTTCCTTGCCGACGTCCGCGGCAACGTCGACAGTGGGCACGGGCTGGCTGCGGTTTGAGAGGTCGGGACGGCGGCCGGCGACGTCGTCCTCGATGTCGTCGGCCGCACCTGAGTGCGCATCGTGGCGCGCACCTGTGCGATGTGTAGTGCACAACGCAACGCACTTCTCCACCTCCGGTGCGCACCGGTGCGGTTCACACCCGGCCCGGTGCGCACGGTGCAGGGCACTCACCGCACGGTGTTGCGCATCGCCGTGCGGAGTGCGCACCGCACCGCGCACCAATTCACGCAGCGTGAAGGGCTCAAGGGCGGGTGCGGGAGGGAGAGTTCTCCCCTCGGTGCGCAGCATCGCGCACGCATAAGGGAGGATGCCGGCGGTAGCGAACGTGGTCTAGGGAAAACGTCGGAACCTTCGACCACGACAAGGGTTGATTCTCAACTCGACAAGGGGTGCGCACCGGCCCGGCCTCTTTGGACAAGGGGTGCGCACCGGCGGCACCGGCCCTGCGCACCGTCACTCAGCGCATGCGCACCAAGGGAGTGCCGGGCACTCTCGCGGACATCGCGGTGCGCACCGGTACGTCCGGGCGGAGTGCACGACATCGCCGGTGCGTGGGCCGGTGCGCGCGGCGCGGCTGGCCGTGCGCACCCGATGTTCGCGGCGCGGTGCGCGGTGGGCGCACGAACATCGTCGGTGCGCGCACCGGATGAACGGGATGTTCCGTACTCACCGCTGGCGGCCTCGGCGCAGGCGCGCGGACCGCCACGGGTTCGGTCGGCCACCGGGGTACTGCCGCGAGCGGCGCCGGACCGGCGGCGGCTCAGGAGACGGACGCAGTGCCACGCGCAGTCGGGACGCGTCGGCGAGCTGCTGAAGGTGCTTCAGTTGCTCCGGCGTGAGGTACGGCGGGATCGGGTCGACCATGCGGGCCTCCGTGCTTCGGCGGGTCGGTTCCCCGCACCCTCGCCCGTCCCCGCCGCCTCCAGGACGTGGGTGCCGGCCGCGTCCCGGCAGTTGGCTCGACGACTTCGCCGTCCGTTCCGCCGGGCGGGCTCCGGTCTCCCTCAGCGGCGGCGGCCGCCCGCTCCCCTGCCCTGGTCCGGCTGCGTCGGGTGCTGCTGCTGACTGCCCGGGTCGGCGGCCGGGGCCTGGTCCGCCTGGGTCGCCTGCCTCGTCTGGTCCGCCTGCTCTTCGACCGTGCGGCCGCGGGCCTCTGCCGCGTAGGTGAGCGCGGCGATACGGGCGAGGTTCTGCGGCGAGGTCATCCACGTCTCGGGGGCCGTCGTGCGGCCCTCCAGGTACTCCTGCGGCATCGCGGCCTGCTGGTGGGCCTGGAGGCAGCGGCCCGCTGCGCCGGAGTTCGAGCGGCGTCCCGGCCCGGGTGGTCGACGGCGTGCGGCGCGGCCAGCGCTTCGTCCCTTACGGCGGGCGGTGCGGTGAGGGTGGCCCGGATCGTGTTCTGCAGGGCGAGGCTGGCGACCCGGGCCCGCTCGTACCGGGACGACTCCCGGGGCGGCTTCCCATCGGTGCCCGCGATCCACCAGCGGATGGGCCAGGCGAAGTCGGCGGTGTAGGAGAGCTGATCCGGGGCCGGGGTTCGCCGGCCCTTCTGCGGCACGGTCAGCTGACGGCCGTAGCGCTCCAGGGCCCGGTCGGCGATGTGGCTGTCGACGCCAGGCACGTAGGCGCGGCCGCGCAGGGTCTCCATCAGATGCCGACGCGCTTCGGCCAGGACGTGGCGGCGGGAGAAGACCCCGCGCACGGTGAAGACGACTGCGGCGACATCGGCGATGGCGAGCGCGGTGTCCACCAATGGCCCCACCCGGGCCCGGATCGCCGCACCGGCCGCCTGGCACCGCTGAAGCAGCCCGTCGACCATCCGCTGCCCGAACTTCAGGAGCGCGGACACGCGCCACCACGCGAGCAGCTGGTCCAGCGGGCGCGGGGTCTTCTTGTCCGGGCGGGTCTCCTGCGCCGCCCACCACGCCAGACCGTGACGGGCTCGCTCGCCGGGCAGATGACCGTGCTTCTTCACGTACTCATCGGTGATGCCCTCGAGGACGTCCTCGATTCGCCGGCGGCGGGTGGAGGACCAGTCGATGAGCTCCTGGTCGACCCCGGCTATCTCCATCACCGGGCGCAGGCCCGGCGTCACCTCCCGCGGCACGGTCGCCAGCCCGAGCATCTCGCACACCTCGGTCGTCATCTCCAGGGTGTACAGCGCGTCGGCCGCCACGATGTGCTTGTAGAGGCGGACCGTGTCCAGCGCGTACCAGGAGCCGTCCGGGCGCTACACCCGGTTCAGGATCAGGCAGTGCTCATGCAGGAGGGAAAATCCGTTCCTGTTGTCGTAGTGCCGGAACGCCGCGACGACCAGGGCCGGGGCCTTCGCGCGCTCCCGGCCGGACGCCCACCGGACCTCCGCGACCTCATCCTCCAGCCAGCGCAGCGTCTTGGAGACGGTCTGCTTGTGCGCCCGCTCGATGACCCGGCGCGTCCTCTCATCCCCCAGCGCCCACAGCACGACCAGTGACGCCTGCGCCCGGAACACGAAGTCGACGGCGAGCAGCGGGGTCTGTCCGCGCTGCTCGATCTCTTCGACCGGCTGACCGAGGACAGTAGCCAGCCGTGCCGTGGCCGGTTCGGCGCCGTCGTCCAGGAGCTCTCGCTCGATCCGGTCGGCGTCCGGATGCCGGCCCTGACCGAAGACCAGCTCCATCTGTCGCTCGGTGACCGTCTGTCCGACGGTGAGCCCGAGCGCGGGCAGGCCGCGGCCCATCCACACCCCGGGCGGGAGGCCGGCCTTCTCCTGGGCGTCCTTCAACAGCTCACGGGCCGGACAGCGGCCGTCTCCGAAGGCGACCCCGCGTACGTGGTAGCGCCAGGCATTCCGCTTCTGAACCTTCGCGACACTCAGCATCCCGGCAGCGAACACCCGATCTGAACTGCACGAAAGCCCGATCCCGTGGGGGTGGGAGGGTTCACCGGAACTTCACGGCCGATCCCGCCGGACGGGCATCTGCACCAACGTCATGCCCACCAGGCGAACACCACCCGGGGCCATGCAAATGCTGCGCGACGGCCAGCCCCACACGCCTCACACGCCTCAAGAACGCCAAGTAACCGACTCCAGCGGTATTCAGCGCACTCGTCACCACCGACTCCCCACCCGAGCGAGACACCCACCGCCCCCGGCACCGCCGGCGGTTTCGTGCTTCCCAGAGGAGAAACACCTTGCCGACCTACGAGGCCCTGCCCCGCTTCACCGCCGACCTGGACCGCCTCACCCCCGAACAGCGCCAACGCTTCCAACAGGCCGTCACCGTCTTCGTGGACGACCTGCGTGCCGGGCGCTTCCGCGCAGGCCTCCGCATCAAGGGCGTGCGACGCGCGCCCGGCGTCTTCGAACTCACCTGGGACGGAAACGGCCGCGCAGCGTGGCAGTACGGCCCTGAGATGGTCCGCGGTGTGTTGACTGAACTAACTTCGACGTTTTCGCAGGTCAGGACACTTTTCTGTTAGCTTCTCGGCATGCTTGTTCACAGCGGTCCCGGGAGGGATCTGAGGAGCTTCGCCCTGCCCGAATCCGGTCAGCTGCTGGCGACGGGAGACGTCTGGGAGCCGTACCGGTTGGTCGATCAGCACGGTCAGCGGGTCGAGCCAGTCGCCGTGTACTTCAAGGACCTGCTCGCGGCGGACACCCCGGCAACCACACTGCGGTCGTACGGCAACGACTTGCTGCGGTGGTGGCGACCTGTTAACTGCACCATGTCCCGATCGTGAACCAGGCGGATCGCCTGGTCCTTCCAGGAGCGTGGTGTGGTGGAGGACGTAAGACGTGCCCTGATGGAGGGGAAATGCTCGCTTCCCGAAGTCGGCGCCGTGGCCGCTGGGACGACGAGAGACCTTCCGTTCGTCCTGCTGGATGCTGACGGCTGCGAGGTCGGGCCGGTCAGTGCCTACCTGAGGGATCTGATGCTGGGGGACGTCAGCCCGCTGACCTGCCGGAGCTACGGATTCGGGCTGTTGCGATGGCACCGGCTGCTCTGGTTTCTGCAGATTCCCTGGGACAGGGCCACTGAGGCCGAGGTCGCGGCGCTGGTCGGCTGGCTGCGGGAAGCGCGCAACCCGCAGCGGCTCCGCAAGCGGAACAGCGCGTTTCCCCCTCCGGGGTCGGTGAATCTGAAGACCGGCAAGCCATCGCTTCGGGAGGGGTACGCGCCGAGCACGATCAACCACAACCTCAGTGTGCTCAGCGGCTTCTATGCGTTCCATGCGTGGTTCGGCGCCGGTCCGGTGGTCAATCCGGTGCCGGCCTCGCGTGGGCGTCGTCAGGCTCTCGCGCACCGCTCCCCGTTGGAGCCGACGCCGGTGTTCCGGCGGGGCCGACTGCGGCAGAAGGTGCCGGTGCAGACCCCGCGGTCCATACCCGACCACCTGTGGGACGAACTGTTCGCCGGGATGGGCTGCGACCGTGACCGGGCGCTGCTGGAGTTCTACGTCTCCTCCGGGGCCAGGGCGGGCGAGCTGCTGGGCGTCGGTCTGGACGACATCGACTGGTCTGGCCAGCTGATATACGTGATCAGCAAGGGCACCCGTATCCGGCAGCCCGTGCCCGCATCCCCGGACGCCTTCCGCCATCTGGGCAGCTACCTGGCCACCGACGGGTTGCCGGACCCGGGCCAACCCGTGTGGCGCACCCGCCGCGGGGATCCGAGACCGTTGACCTATTGGGCGATGCGACGCGTTCTCCAGCGGGCCAACGACAAGCTCGGAACCAAATGGACCTTGCACGACGCTCGCCACACGGCAGCGGTCAGGATGGCCGGAGACGAACGGCTCACCCTCGCCGAGGTACAGACGATCTTGCGGCACGCTCACCTCGACACCACCGGGCGCTACCTCACGGCCCGCGTGGAGAACCTGCACGACAAGCTCCAGGAGCACTACACCAAACCGCGTCCCCAGCGCACCTTCGCCGCCGGGTACGACCCGGAGAACATCAAGGCGGTGTTCGGTGGCTGAACTCGCGGCCCTGACCCAGCCGAGCCGGAAGGGCATCAGCCGCTTCGTCAGCGCGAACGCCGCCCCCGCTCCAGCCCCCGCAGTCCCGCCGCGTCCCCAGGGCGATCTGGCGAGGGCCTCCATCGAGGAGATCGCGCAGGCGGTACGCACAACAATGGCCAACGAGGTCAGCCGACAACCGTTGGAACCGAAGCCGCGGCGCCCGTGACCTTCTGCACCACCTGAGCCAGTTCCCGGGCGAGACCTGGCAGGAGCGATGGGAGGCCAGCGGGTTCAACCAGGGCGGGAAGCCCGTCTCCGTCCTGCGATCAGCGCCCCGGGACAGGAGCCAGATCGGTACCGGCGCTGCCTGCCTGATGTGTCTGCGGATCATCCAGCCCTCGCTGGAGGCATTCCGATCCAACACCTTCCTCTACTACGGGCAACGCTTCCTCGCTGCCCAAAACGACCCGCTACTGGAGAAGTTCTGGGCCGAGGTGCAGGCCGCGCCGGTGAACCCGATTCACCACGGGACCGCGCTGTTCGACGTCACAGTCGCCCTCACCACGCAGGGCATCGCCTTGGCCGACCTGACCCCCGCAGCCTTTCTGCACTACGCGTGGGAGTGCCGCCGTCAAGGACTGGTCCTGGGAGCACGCGGAGCCGACAGCCGGTTCCCCGGGCACCTGGCCTGGCAAGTCCTCCACACGATGGGCCACTTCCCCTCCCACGGGCCGGCGACGCTGAAGGCCGCCCTGCTCACCGGGCGGTTGACGGTTGAAGAACTGGTCGACCGCTACAAGATCCGCAATGCCGGGGGCCGGCACCTGCTCATCGCCTATCTAGAACGACGCAAACCCGAGCTGGACTACTCGACGCTGGACAACCTGTCCCGTCACCTGGCCAGCAACTTCTGGGCGACCATCGAACAACTCGCCCCCAGCCAGCCCGACCTGCGCATCGACGGCGAGCTCTATCAACGGTGGCGTGAGCGGGTCGCGGTCCGCGTGGACGGCAAAGGACAGCGCGACTTCGACCCCATCCTTCGGGCAGTCCGCGCCTTCTACGCAGATATCCAGGCGTGGGCCGCGGCGGAATCCGAGCAGTGGGCGATCTGCGTGGCGCCCTGCCCGGTCTCCGACGCCGAGGTCTGCGGCTACGGGATCCGCAAACGACGCGTCAAGGAACGCATGGACGACCGCACCCGGCAACGGCAACCGCTGCTGAACACCCTCGTGGAACACCTGGAGAACCGGTACGGCCACCTCCGTGACCTCCTCGCTCAGTCCGCGGACGCAACTGGCGGACGGACCATCACCCTGGAGGGCCGCACCTACCAGCGCCTGTGGAGCCGGGTGGACGAACTCCGCGTCCGGCTTGGAGGACTGGCGAACGTCCGCGTCCGCGACCTGGAGAGCGGCAAGTACATCAACGTCACGCATGCCGAGGACGCCGCTTTCTGGGAGTGGGCGATCGTTGAGGTCCTGCGGCACTCAGGCGTGCGTATAGAGGAGGCCCTGGAACTCACCCATCTCAGCATCCGGCAGTATCAACGGCCCAACGGCGAGGTCATCGCCTTGCTCGTAGTCGCTCCCTCAAAAAGCGACCGGGAACGCGTCATCCCGATGTCCGCCGAGCTGTTCGCTGTCATGGCGGCCATCGTCCGCCGCCACACTGCCGGCGGCCAGACCATCCCGCTCTTGCCTCGTTACGACCCGAAGGAACGGCAGAGCAGCGCACCCATGCCGTTCTTGTTCCAACGCAAGATCGGCACCAAGCACGAGGTCATGTCGGACACCACCGTGGTCAACATGCTGAAGCGCCGCTGCGTCGAGCTCGCCGAACAACACCCCGGTTTCCTTGCGACCAGCTTCACCCCGCACGATTTTCGCCGACTCCTGGCCACGGAGCTGGTGAACAGCGGGCTTCCGATCCACATCGGAGCGGCCCTACTCGGACATTTGAATCTTCAAACGACTCGTGGATACGTCGCCGTGTTCAACGAGGACGTCGTCCGGCACTACCAGGGATTTCTCGACCAGCGCCGCCAGGCCAGACCAACCGACGAGTACCGGCCGGTCACCGAACCCGAATGGCTCGGCTTCGAGGAGCACTTCGACCAGCGCAAAGTCGAGCTGGGAGGATGCGCCCGCCCCTACTCGACACCTTGCCAGCATGAGCACGCCTGTCTGACATGTCTCATGATCAACATCAATCCGAAGATGCTGCCCCGCCTCGACGAGATTGAGGTCGACCTTCTGGCACGCCGGGCCCGAGCCGAAGCAGAGGGGTGGCTCGGTGAGATCGAAGGAATCGACCTCACCCTGTCCTTCCTGCGCCAGAAGCGGGACCAGACCCGTCGGCTCGCCAGGGTCGCGCCGGTCGACCTGGGCATACCCGGCATCGCGCCGCGATCACCGGCGAGGCGAGAATGAGGGGATGTATCTGGCTGCCAAGAGTCGGGGCGACCTCGGCATGCCTGCCCGCAGAGGAAGCCGAGAAGAGCCTCGTGGACATGCGCCACCGTCCCGCACAGGGCTCACACCAGCAGCCGAATCGACGGAACCTCCGCATCCACCGCGATCTCCGTCTTGCAGCCTCCGCAGTACACACTCGTGGGCCGCCGAACGTTCGTCTGGATCGAACCTTCGCTCGACGTCTCCTGGTGAGGGCAGTAGTTGCCGTAGTGCAGGCGAACCCAATTGCTCAACGGCGTTGCGTCGGTGCCCCGCTTTGCATCCTTGAACGGCGCCCACCAGAAGTCCACCACAATCCGCAACGCCAGCCGGTCGTCCTGGCTTGTCACGTCGAACGCAGCGATCCGAGCCGCGGCAAAGTGCTGCCCGTTCCTGCCGCTCCAGCAGATGGCCCGCTCGGCCCCCCGCTCCAGCACGTTGGTGCGTCCGACCCGCTCGCAGACGAAGCAATCCAGGTTCAGCTGGATCGTGGGTTTCCAGAACAACCGATCACGATGAACCTTCTCAAGCCCAGACAGAACCGCGGTGATCTCAAGGCTGCGCAACATCGTGCGATCGTCGCACAG
Organism: Streptomyces sp. NPDC055025; assembly: GCF_053608565.1. Lineage (NCBI taxonomy): Bacteria > Bacillati > Actinomycetota > Actinomycetes > Kitasatosporales > Streptomycetaceae > Streptomyces > Streptomyces sp. NPDC055025. Next base: position 199,261 of record NZ_JBSGVS010000001.1, on the reverse strand, counting down.
CTGCTACAGCGACATCGCGGGCACCCCGACTTGCAAAGTGCAGAGAAGGTTCCTTTGGGCGCTCGACATCGAGTGGGACCGGGCCGTCCGGGAAGACGCACGGGATTTCATGCTCTGGATGCAACTGGCCGACAAGCCGGTGCGCGTGCGCTGGCGGCGTCGTGACGCCCCTGCGGGCGAAGGCCAGCCTGCCCTGAAAGCCACCACGGCAGCCCCCGTCCCGGGATCTCCGAACCCGGTGACCGGGAAACCCACCATCGGGAAGAAGTACGCCGCGAGCACCCGGGCCCACTGCGAGACGGTTCTGCGGACCTTCTACGACTTCCGCCTCGCCAGCAACTCCGGCTCGCTGCTGATCAACCCGTTCCCGCTGGACCGTTCGCGCCGTCGCGGGCGAGCCAACGCCCATCACAACCCGATGGAGGACTTCAAAGCCCAGCGGACCGGTCGATACCGTCCCCGCGTCCCCGAGCGGATCCCGCGCCGAGTACTGGACGACAAATGCACCGAAGTCTTCGCCGGGCTGCGCTCGCACAGGGACACGGCCCTGCTGGCCTCCTGGGTCTCCACCGGTGCCCGGTCGGAGGAACTCCTGACGAGCCGGGAACGCGATGCGATCCCCGGGCAGCAGCTGATCGGCGTGATCCGCAAAGGCACGAGGGTCTACCAGCAGCTGCCCGCCTCGCCGGACGCGTTCGTATGGATACGGCTCTACCAGGAGGAAGCCTGGGCCAACGGAGTCCCCCGAGGCCGTGACCAGCCACTGTGGTGGACCCTTCGGAGGCCGTGGCGCCCGCTGAACTACCACGCTGCACGCGCGATGTTCGTCCGGGCGAACAAGCTGCTGGGCTCGAACTGGACCCTCCACGACCTGCGGCACACGGCCACCTTCCGGATGACGCAGGACCCGGAGTTGTCCATGGCCTACGTCCAGCACATCCTGGGCCACAAGTACCAGAGCACCCTGCAGAAGTACGTCAACCCCAGCACCGACGAGGTCATCGAAGCCGGGCTCGCCCATCACGCTCGCCAAGAGCACAAGCGGGCCCACCCGTCTCGTCTCCTCCTCCGTCGGCACCCGCCTACAACCCCGAGTCCCTCGGCATCCTCTTCGGAGGGACCCTCGCATGACGACATCGAATCTCACCCTCCCGACCGCCGTCCCGGCATCACCGAACCGAGTGCTGTTCGGAGCCGAGGCGGTCGCACTCCTGAAGCGTTTCCCCGCCCGTCCCCGGCTGACCAGCTGGCCCGAGACGGACGCAACGCGCGAGGAGGTCATCGCTCGTCTCAGGCAGCCGCCGCTCAGGGTCAAGGGCCACTCCACGCAGGACAGCCGGATGGTCGGGGTGCGCATCCTGCTCTCCTGGCTGGAGACTTTCCCCGGCGATACCTGGCAGCAGCGCTGGGAGGCGAGCCCGATCGCCGCCGAACCGGAGAAGTGGTACGAGAAGGTCCGGGAGTGAACACCGACGGTCGACAGGACAACCAAGACGGGCCATCTTCAGGCCGGTCTGCTGGCCCTGCTCTGCGCAGACGTGGTCCGCCCGGATACGACATGGCTCGCCGTGAACTACTCCAGACACCTGCGGCCGGCCCTCGCGCAGTCCCGCGACCCGGAGGGATTCGCCAGCCTGGAAGCCTGGATCCCGCAGAACGTGCGCGTCACCCGGCACGCTTCGGAAGCACTCGCGGCCCTCGCCCAAGTCCTGGCGACCCGGGGCGGGAAGCTCCGGGACATCGTCGTCGGGGACCTTTTGGAGCGGTGCTACGCGCCCGTCGCCTACAACCGCACCACTCGCGGAGTGCGCCTCGCCTATCTCTGGCTCCGCGAACGCGGCCAGTTCCCCCACAACGCCCCCACGACCCTGCTGTTCACCACGCACCGCGCCGGACAGGTCACTCCGGCAGAGCTCGTGGACCGCTACGATCTGAAGTGCCTGCCCATCCGCGGCCTGCTCGTCGGCTACCTCACCGAACGACAGCCCACCCTGGACTACGCCACCCTCAAGAGTTCGGCAGCGATCCTCGCCGGCAACTTCTGGGCCGACCTCGAACAGAGCCACCCCGGCATCGACTCCATCCGGCTGTCGCCCGAGACCGCCTCGGCCTGGAAGACCCGCCTCCCGACGAAGACCGCCCGTCGCAGACAAGCCGACGGAACCGTGATCACGGTGACCGAACCGCGGACCAGCGCCCCCGCGATCAAGATGACGGTGCGGGCGTTCTACCTCGACATCGACGAGTGGGCCCTGAGCGAGCCCGAACGATGGGGACAGTGGGCCTCTCCTCCCCCAGTCACCGAGGCCGAGTGCTCCGTCAAGAAGCTGGAGAAGCGCCAGAAGTCCAAGTCCGACCGGCGCACCCGGGAACGTCTTCCCGTCCTGCAGGCGCTCGTCCGGGTCGCCACTCGCAGGCTGAAAGACGCTACAGCCAGGCTCAACGCGCTCAACGCGGCACCGCTGGGATCCACCTTCACAATCCTCGGCGAGACCTTCACCGTCCCCAAAAACAGCATCCGTCCCGACGGGCACCCCACCGGGGTTCATGACGCCGCAGGCGAGCGTCGCGACCTGGCTTCGGAGGAACGGCGGGCGTTCTGGTCCTGGGCGGCCATCGAGATATTCCGTCACACCGGGATCCGCATCGAGGAACTCCAGGAACTCAGCCACCACAGCATCATCAGCTACCGGCTGCCCAGCGGAGACGTCGTCCCGCTTCTCCAGATCGCGCCCTCGAAGACCGACCAGGAACGGCTCATCCTCATCAGCCCCGAGCTTGCCGACGTGCTCAGCGCGGTCATCTCACGCGTCCGTGACAGCACCGGCCGAGTCCCGCTGATACCCAGCTACGACCTGCACGAGAAGACCTGGAACTCGCCCATGCCCCTGCTCTTCCAGCCCCACGATTTCCGCAGGATGTTCATCACCGAGGCGATCCTCAACAGCCTCCCGCCACACATCGCCCAGGTCATCGCCGACCACAGGAACATCAACACCACGATGGGATACGCGGCCATCTACCCCGTCGATGCGCTCGAAGCGCACCGCGCCTTCATCGCCCGTCGCCGCGACCTCCGCCCAGCCGAGGAATACAGGGCTGTCACCGCTGAGGAATGGCAGGAGTTCCTGTCCCACTTCGAGCGGAGGAAGCTGGCGCTGGGCGAGTGCGGGCGGGCCTACGGAACCGACTGCATCCACGAACACGCCTGCGTCCGCTGCCCCGTCCTGATCGTCGCCCTGGACGAGAAGCCCCGCCTGGAAGAGATCCGCGACAACCTCAAAGACAGGATCGCCGAAGCCGAACGCGAAGGATGGCTCGGCGAAGTCGAAGGACTGTCCACCAGCCTCGCCGCCGCCGAAGACAAGATCGCCCAGATCGAAGCCCAGCAGGAAAAGGAGCAGTCCCCCGTCTTCCTGGGCCTGCCCACCCTCACCCAGCTCACCGTCCGCACCAGCGAAGTCACCAAGTAGCAACCGCGGGACGCATATCCGTCCGGCCCTGCTCACGCTCACGTCATGCGCGGACCACCACCGCTTCCGAAGTCGTCAGCGGAAGTCGTAGTCCTCATCCATGCCGCTGGAGAGCCAGATTTCCTCGGCTCCAGCGAACGAGTGCCCCTCATCAGGCTCCTCCTCATGATCAAGGAAGTCCGGACCCTCGAAGTGGTCCTCGCCGATCATGCACCGACAGGGAAAGATCTCCTGTGAGGGTTCACCGTTGACGAGGCTGTTGACGACATGGTCATGCGAAGGTCCCGTAGGCATGGCCCGATGCTACCGAGCCGGACCAACACCCCCGCCAGCCCCGTCTTCCCGTAATGATCTCCGAGTCGTTAGTTCAGAGAAGGCCTTCCGCACGTCCTCTGGAGGCGGATCGGCGGTCATGACATCCTCACCGGCCCGTGATCACCGTGCGGACGCAGCGGAGGGCTGGTTTCCCGGCCTCGGGAAACCAGCCCTCTGTTGTGTGTTGCGTCTTACGGCTTCGGGGCGTGAATTGCCTTGGTCCGCAGTGGCCTTACTGATGGTGAAGGCACGGGCGGCCTGCCAGTCCTCGTGCAACTGTGTCAGGGAGCGGGGCCGTGGTTTCGCGGGGCAGCAGCTTGGCCCGTGCCCGCTCGGAGACCACGGATTCGAACTTCAGGCTGCCGTCGGTGGCGGTGGCGGTGACGTACTTGTGCTCCAACTAGGTGAGGCAGGCTGCCATCCTGTCGAGCCGAGCCCTCGAACCTCATCCGGAAAGATCGGTTAGGTGGCATCAACTGGGGGCGTGTCTGCTTCACCACTGGTGTCATCAGAGGATGTCTGCCACCACCTCAGGAGGCACCCTCTGACGATGTATCCAAAGGTGTGTAGGTGCATGGGCAGATCCTTTGCCAACCAAGCTGAATTGCCAGCCGCAGCCGCGATGCCGGAGGGACGCTCGTCCAGTGCTGCTCCACTCGGCATCGGCACCTGGCAAAGAGGGGACGGGAAGGGCACACCACCATGCAGCCTCGCTGACCGGTAGCCGTACACCTGGTTGATCCTCTTCTTGAGGCTCGGCCAGTCCCATCCGACTTGCGCATACTCCTCAGGTCTCACCGGAGGGGGCACCGGCAAGTACCTCTCAACGCAGGACATGAAGCGCGCAGTGGCCTTCACAATCGGGACTAGCCGGGAAGCCACAGAGGCCAAATGCACCTCGCCGCCGGCCTCCAGGAGGTCTGCTGCCAGATCTGGCATCTCTTGCTGAAGCAGGTCAGAAGGTACAGCGTCTCTCAGCACTTCCCAACCGGCGATGACCTCAAGTGCCGACACCAGAAAAAGCCAGGCGAGCTCAGGGTCGGTGTCTGCCACCCACAGAGCGTCTCGATACTGGCGAGCAGCTCGGACGAGCGTGACGGCTTCTGCGCGCCCCAGCGTGAAGTATCGATCCATCCAGCCGTCCATGGACTCCATGCTGACTTGCTGGGGAGTGGGATAGATGGGGCGCCCAGTCGCTGTCCAGGCAGGGACGTGGTGGCCGTAGAACTCGGGCGCTCCTCTGGGAGCCCCCTCCTTGAAGCTGCGGACCCGCCCTCCAGATCGCAGACGCATGCCGGCCACCAGGGAAATGATGCAGGCGATCTCGTCATCCAACGTGAGGTTCAGCCACCCATCGGTGTCGGTCTTATCCATCGGCTGCACCTTGAACACGGGAAAGTGATCATCAAGGTACAGCGCCAGTACCGGCGCCATACGTCCGCTCTGAGGCAAGCCGAAACAGTTGGTGATGACGTAAGGATGGCATGTGACCTCAAGATCACCCGTCACGCGCGTATCGGAGTAGAGGAGGAACTCGGCTCCGCCTGTCTGCGGACACCCTCGCTCAACAAAGTGCCGGGCGTTCCAGCTCCACGGAGCTGAGACGTTGAACTGCTCGTTCTCATGCATGAGTTAAACGGTGGGCCTAGCGGGCAACCGCGCACAACGGGTTTGATCGCATCCCGCCCGGCGGATCGCGTAGGGCTGACAGTCCTGCCCCATCCATCACTCGGCCGGAACCCCAGCGTAAGCAGTCCCCCGTCTTCCTGGGCCTACCCAGCCTCTCTCAGCTCACCGCCCGCACCAGCGAAGCCACCGAGTAGCCGCTGCGGGGCCAACTCACCCACAGTCCCGCTCGTTCGAGACCACCGCCAGCTCTGGGCTCGCACCCCACGTCCCGCACCAACCCACGCACGCGTGCCAGGGCTTCCTGGTAGTCGGTGAGTTGCCTGCGCGTCACGATCGTCTTCCTACCGGATCCGCCCCCAGTCGGATCCGGATCGGCAAGCTGTCAGGACGGCACTGCGGGGCAGTTGGTGCCCCGGGGTGGGACTGCAAGGTCGGTGAGGTATCTGTCCACGGCGTCCTCCATACACGGGCCGCTGGTGACGCTGCCGTGGCCGTGGCCCTCGTAGGTGAGGAGCACGCCGCTGCGGCCGAGCTGCCGGGCCACCGAGACCGCCCACGGGTAGCCGGTGGCGGGGTCGTGCAGCGCGTTGGAGACCAGGATCGGCGGGGCACCGTGTGTGTCCAGGCGGTGCTGCGGATTGGCGGTCGGCGCGCCCAGACACGCCGCTGCCATGTGGATCGGCAGCAGGTAAGGCAGGTCAGGCGCGGTCGTGTTCATCATGGCGACGAGCGAGGCGTACTCCTGGTAGTCGCGCACCGGCAGGTGCCAGTCCGAGCAGAAGACCGGGGTGGCCGAAGGCAGGGGCGCTATCGAGGTGGGCGACGCGGGCAGCGGCTTGCTCGCCTCCATCCCCGCGATCGCCGTGGCCAGGTCCGCGTAGTCGGCCTGGTAGAACTTCCGAAACGCGATCTTGTTGACCAGGTCCGAAGAAGACAGCGAGGTGCCCGGCTTCGCCGGGTCCTCCAGCTCGCCGCGCCCGGCCCGGGCCAACAGGCCCTGCCAGACGGCGCGGACGTCGCGGGCGTACAGCGCGCAGTCCGCGGCACCGTCGCACCACTTCACGAACTCCTGGAATGAATCCTCTGCGGTGGCCGCCTCGGACTGCAGGAAGTCACGGGTGGTCGGGACGCTGTGGTCCATGACGCTCTCCAGCACCATCGCGCGCACGCGGCGCGGGTAGGTCTCGGCGTACTGTGCCCCGAGCAGCGTGCCGTACGAGCTGCCGTGGAAGGTCAGTTTCCGCTCGCCGAGGGCGGCCCGGAGGGCGTCCAAGTCCCGGACCGTCTGGGCAGTGTCGAGGTGGTCGAACACTGGGCCGGTACGGGCCCGGCAGTCGGCACGGAGCCGCCTGTTGTACGCCATGGTGGCGTCGAAGTCCGCCTGGCTCTTCAGCTCCGGTGATGGCCGCTTGGCAAGCAGGTCACCGGAGCAGGTCACCGGGTTGCTGCCGCCCACGCCGCGCGGGTCGAAGCTGACGATGTCGAAGCTGCGGCGGACCTCGGGGCTGAACCGGCTGATACGGCGCACCACCATCTCCACACCCGAGTCGCCCGGCCCGCCGGGGCCGAACACCATCGAGCCGACGCGTGCGCCGGGGTCGGTGGCCTTGCGGCGGGCCACGGCCAGGTCGAGTCTCGGCCCGTCCGGGTGGGCCCAGTCGACCGGCACCGAAAGGATGGCGCACTCGGCTCCCGGCTTCGCCGGGTCGTCACACGGTGCCCATCGCAGGGCCCCGGTGGCGGACGGCGACGCGTGGGCCGCGGGAGCGGCGGCGAGGCCGGTGATTACGGCCGTGGCGGCTCCCACCACCATGGCCGTGCCCTGCGCGGCGATGCGCCGCATGGCGGATCTGCCCCTTAACGGCATGGATCCTCCTCGTGAAGAGAGCGGTTGTGTCAGGCGTACGGGCCCGGCCGGGGCACCGTCGTCACGTTAGGTGCATTGCCGCCCATGCGGTGCCCCTGCCAGGGGTTTTTCCGGGTCGGGTCGGGGACCACTCAGGGACGATCGGGGTGCAGGGCGAAAACCGGTCAGGGTCGAGTCAGGGGAAGGGATCCGTCGCAGTCTCAATCGATCTGTCGGCCATGACGCCGGCTTCTGCAAGGAGGGAAACACCGTCGAACTGCTGACTAACAAGCTCAAGGCCGCGGCTCGCCACCCGAAACGACAACACCCCAGACAGCTACTTCACCGACCTAGTCCAGAGAAGGTGTCCCCCACATCGTCTGGCGCCGCATCGGCACCCACGCCATCCTCACCGGCCCCTGACCTACCGCGCACCAGCCCTGGGTCACCATGGCGCCCCCGGGCAGCAAACCAGCTGGGTCCTCAGGGGCGACAGCTCACCAACCGACCAGACCGGGGTCCCCGACACCGCAAGACACCAGCACCCGATCGGTCATCGATCATGACGGTGTGGCAGTCAACAGGCGGAAGATCGCCGTCCCCGCAACACCCCCACCGACGGCCGACAGCCCGGCCGATCTCACGGATCGACGGCCCCTCCCCGCGGTCGGCGATCCACGTTCGGACCACACGCAGGATCTGCTCCTGGCGCTCGGTCGGCCCGCCCGTCACACCGCCCCCGCCCTGCGCGCCGCCGTTGTCGACGCGTCCGGCGCCACCCTGCTCCCCGGCCTGATCGACGCGAAGATGGACGGCCTGGTCCACCTCTTCATCGACCGGCCCGCCGACGCCAGGATCGTGCGCAAGGTCGCGGACGCCAAGGTGTTCGTCACGGCCTGCCTGTGCCTCAACAGGTCGATCAGGGGCGAGACCGGCGCCGATTTCGCCGCCGACAAGCGGGTCAGCTCCCGGCTCAGCAAGGAGTGGCTGGACACCCTGCGGCACGGGAGCCTCAACCACTACCCGGAGGGCGACTTCGGCGACGTGCTCGGGAGTGTCCTCGCGCTCCACCGGGCGGGGGTGGACATCCTGGTCGGCACCGACGTCTCGGTGGCCGTGCGCTACCCCGGCGGACTCGCCCTCGGCGCCAGCGTCCACCACGAGTTGCAGCTCCTCGTCCGGGCGGGGCTCACGCCCGTCCAGGCCCTGCGGGCGGCCACGTCCGTACCGGCCCGCCGCTTCGGCCTTACCGACCGGGGCCGTATCGCCGAAGGCCTGCGCGCCGACCTCCTCCTGGTCGACGGCGACCCCACCAGCCCCGGCGCTGACCCGCCGCCGTCTCGTCAGCGGTTGGGGACGAGCGCGCCCCAGCCGCCTTCGAGGAGGTCGAAGGCGCGGATGACAGCCTGGCGGGGGTCCTCGTGGTCGCGGGCGGTGCGGGGAGCCTCCAGGGCGAAGTGGGCCAAGGCCTTGCAGGCGGGATCGTGCGCGGGCAGGCCGCTCTCCTCCGCGATGACCTGGGCGAGGGCGCCGGTGTGGCGCAGCCATATGGCCTGTACGTAGTCCCGCAGCGCAGGGGTCCTGTCCACGAGGTCGGAGAAGGCGGCGAAATCGGTGTTGCCGTCCGCGAAGCGCATGCGATGGCGCAGCGCGTGGTCACGCAGCGCCCCCGGGATCGACTCGCCCGGGGGGCGCTCGCGTACCGCGGCGAGCAGGCCGGCCTCCTGATCGGCGTCCTCGTCAAAAACGAGGGCCTCCTTGACGGGGAAGTGCTTGAACAGCGTGGTGGTGGACACGTCGGCGGCGTCCGCGATCTCGCGGATGCCCACATCGTCATATCCGCGCTCCAGGAACAGGCGCACCGCGGCGTCGCTGATGGACCGGCGCGTGGCGGCCTTCTTGCGCTCACGGCGCCCCGTCGGCGCTGCCGGGGCGGGGAGGTCTGTCTGAGACATGGTTCCGAGCATACGCCAAAGGTTATGCGAATACAAAAGTGCAACTGTTGCACTTAGTGAGTCGGTGTGCTCTTCTGTTCTGGCGGTCGGCGAAACCTCGCCCCGCCCCCTCGTTCAGTCCCCGCCTTCCTCCATCCTGGAAAGGAGTCATCAGCCATGTCCGCAACCACACCCGCCCCCTCCATCCCGTCGGCCCCGCCGAAGAACGTGCGCTGGGTGATGCTCGGCATCATGCTCGCGATGCTGCTGTCGATGCTCGACAACATGGTCGTCAGCACCGCGATGCCCACGATCGTCGGCCAGCTCGGCGGCTTGAAGTACATCTCCTGGGTCGTGACCGCCTACACCCTGATCACCGCCATCACCACCCCGATCTGGGGCAAGTTCGGTGACCTGTTCGGCCGTAAGTCCATGTACCTGGCGTCCATCGCCGTGTTCATCGTGGGCTCCGCCCTGTGCGGAGCGTCCCGGTCCATGGGCGAACTGATCGCCTTCCGCATCGTCCAGGGGATCGGCGCCGGCGGTATCGGCGCGGGCGCCTTCGCGCTGATCGGCGTACTCGTACCACCCCGTGAGCGGGGCAAGTACCAGGGCATGACGGCCTCGATCCTGGCGATCGGCACCATCGGCGGACCGCTGCTGGGCGGATTCATCACCGGCCACTTCGACTGGCGGTGGGCCTTCTACATCAACCTGCCGCTCGGCCTGGTCGCCCTCGTGTGGCTGTGGCTGAAGCTGCACGTTCCCGCGCCCCGTATCAAGGCGAGGATCGACTGGGCGGGCATCGGCCTGCTGACCCTCTCCATCACCGCGATCGTGATGGCCGCCACCTGCGCGGGCAGCACCTACGCGTGGGGCTCCTGGCAGATCCTGTCGCTCGGCGCCGTCGCCGCGACCGGGCTCGCCGCCTTCATCGCCGTGGAGAAGCGGGTCAGCGAGCCGCTACTGCCGCTGACCGTGTTCACCGGACACCGCAACTACCCGCTGTCGATGGTCCTGACCCTCGCCGCCGGTGTGGTCATGTTCGGCGCCGGCCTCTACCTGCCGCTGTTCCAGCAGGACGTCCAGGGCGCCTCGGCCACCGACTCCGGTCTGCTGATGCTGCCGATGATGATCCCCGCTGTGATCGTCTCGACCCTCGCCGGAAATTACATGTCCGCCACCGGCCGGTACAAAATCTTCCCCGTCGCCGGCGCCGCCTTCCTCACCGCCGGGCTCGGCCTGCTGGCCACCATGGACACCGGCACCTCGACACTGCTGACCAGCCTGTACATGATCCTCGTCGGGACCGGCCTGGGCGCCACCATGCAGATGGCCAGCACCATCGCCCAGAACAGCGTCTCCCTGCGCGACATGGGCGCCGCGATGGCCTCGTCCAACCTCTTCCGTACCCTCGGCGGATCCCTCGGCGTCGCCGTCTTCGGCTCACTGTTCACCCGCGCCGTCCAGGCCCACCCGCCCACCGGCGCCCAGGACGCCTACCTCACCGCGGTCGCGAACGGCACCGGCCACATCTTCCTCACCGGCGCGATCATCTGTGCCCTGGCCTTCATCGCCTCGCTCTTCGTCATCGAGGTCCCGCTCAAGAAGGCCGGCCCGCCCGCCCCGGCGGAGAGTGCCGCTACCACTTCCCTCACCACGCTCGGCTGACACCACAGGCCCCACAACCTCGCCCGTTCCCTCTGCCGCCGCCAACCGGCTTCAGTCTCGGGAACGGGCGAAGGCTTGGCACGCAGCACTTCGGACGGACACGAGCGGATGCGCACGGTCAGAGGTCGGCGATCATCCAAGTAGACGTCACGGCAAGGAGAACATGGGGTAATCGTGGGCAATCGCGCTCTCGTACTCCTCCCCGCCAGGATGGATCGGCACCCGCTTACGCGCCTGCCGCGAAGGCTCCCCGGTAGGCCGCGGCCGGGTGGCGGTCGTTGAGGTGGGCGTCGGCGGCGAAGAGTTTCGTGCGCAGGGTGCCGGGTGTGTAGGCGCTCTTGGCAAGGCCGCGGCGGCGCAGTTCCGGCAGGAGCTTGTCGATGACCTCCTGGTACGAGCCGGGGATGTGTCAGTTGGTGACGTTGATGCCGTCGACGCCCGCCGCCTGCCACTCCTCCAGGACGTAGGCGACCCGGGCGGGCGGACCGACCACCCGGTTACGGCGCGTCAGGATCCGCGCCAGGTCACCGACCACGGGGTTCTCCTCGGTGACGCCCATCCGCGTCCAGTCCAGGACGGCCTGGCTTCGCGTGGTCCGGACCTCGGAGAGCGGGATGTCGAGCAGGTACGGCGTACCGTCCGGACGGTTCCCGTAGTTCATCTAAATGAGATAACCCCCCGGGCTGATGAACCTCTCCAGGTGCGCCTCCCGCGCCCGCGCCTCCTCCTCGGTGTCACCGATCACGAAGGTCAACGCCTCGAAGAACATGATGTCCCCGGCGCGCCGGCCCGCCTCGACCGCGAGCGCACGCGTCTCCGCGATCGCCGCCCTCGCGACCTCGGGCGTGGGGGCGGCGATGAAGACGGCCTCCGCGTTCCGGGCGGCGAACGCCTTGCCCGGTCCCGAGGCCCCGGCCTGGAAGAGCACCGGTGTCCGCTGCGGGGACGGCGAGGGCAGGTGCGGCCCGAGGACGCGGTAGCGCTCACCGACGTGATGGATGCGGTGGACCTTCGAGGGGTCCGAGTAGATGCCCCGCTCCCGGTCCTTGAGGACCGCGCCCCCGTCCCACGACCCCTTCCCACAGCTTGTAGACGACGTCGACGTACTCGGCGGCCCACCGGTAACGCTCCTCCTGGTCCGGCAGCCGGTCGAGGCCGAAGTTGCGCGCGGTGTTCTCGACGGCACTCGTGACGATGTTCCACGCGACGCGGACACGGGAGATGTGGTCGAGCGTGGACACCTTGCGCGCGAAGTCGAAGGGATGCTCCTGGACGATCGAGCTGGTGAAGGCGAGACCGAGATGTTCCGTGTGCACGACCAACGCCGACGGGAGGACCGCCGGGTCGTTGCTCGGGATGTGCAGCCCTTCCCGTACGTTCCCACTGAAGTCGCCGTCCGCCGGGCCCTGTACGCCGACCTGGTCCGCGAAGAAGATGCCGTCGAACAGCCCCGCCTCCAGCCGCTGAAGCGGGTCAACCGCGGTGGGCATAGGGCATGAACGCTCCCGGCCCCGAGCGACCTGAGGCACAGGACGGGCCACGACGAGGCCGGGCCGTCGGCCACAGAACGAAGCGCTCACCGGCTTGGTGCGTCCCGGCTCTCACTGCGGCTCTGGCTCTGTGTCCTCGGCTTCGCTGTACTGCAGAAGCAGCGCGATCAACCGCCTCCGGCGCGACGGTCCATCTGCCGGCTGATGACTGCTGCCAACCGTTCGGGGTCCAGGTAGGGAAGCTGTTCGCCGTCGGTTGCTGGCTTCGGCGGCTGTTCGTTTCGGCCGCTCGGTGAGACGCCGTCCCGGTTGCCTTCTTCGGATGTCGGAGGGTCCGTCGGCTGAGTGGTCCGGGGCGGGCGGCTCAGTGTCCACTCTCCCCTTTTCGGGTTTGCTGGGCTTCAGCTGTCGTTGTGCTGGCCGTTCTGCAGCGCGTGCTTTCCTGTCCTCGTCGGGGTAGAGGTGGAGGTTCCGCCGGCCGTGGACGCGGTCCTTGTACGCGGCGGCGGCCTCGATTGAGGTTGACCCTGACCATTGACCGCGTCCCGACGATGACGGCAGGTGGTTCGAGCGCCGTGTTTCAGTGCAGTGCAGCGTGCCTCTGCCAGTGGGCGAGCTGGTGGCGGCTGGTTTGGGTGGCCGGGTGGTCGGTGCCAAGGACCCGGGTGCGGTCGGCTGCCACCAGGGCCATCAGGCGGGCTGCCTCGGCCGGATTGCCGGCTTCTCCAGTGAGGCTGGCGTGGTCATGGCGGCTGCGCAGCGTGTCGGGGTTGTCCGGTCCCACCACCCGGGCGCAGTGCGCGGTCACATCGGCCATGAGCCGCGCCGCCTGCGCCGGATCACCGGCCTTCCCGACGTAGAGGGCGTGCCAGTAGCGGCTGCGCAGCGTGCCGGGGTTGTGCGGTCCCACCACCCGGGCCGTGTTGGTGGCTACGTTGGCCATGAGCCGGGCTGCCTGTGCGGGATCACCGGCCTCCCCGACGTAATGGGCGTGCCAGTGGCGGCTGTTCAGCGTGTCGGTGTGGTCCGGTCCGAGCACCCGGGCGTAGTCGGCGGTCAGGTCGGCGAAGAGCAGAGCTGCCTGTGCGGGATCGCCCTCATCCCCGGCGTAGCGGGCGTGGTTGTAGCGCATGGTCAGCGTGCCGGGGTGATCGGGTCCCGATACCAGGGCACGGTATTCGGCCAGGTGTCGGACGTAGTTCACTAAACCCCTTGAGAGTTCCTCTGGTGAGAGGGCTGCGCCGACGCGTTCGGCCGATGGGTGTGCGGCCACCTCGTCCGGCTGCACCGCCACGATGGGCGCACCCGGTGCGGGCGTCTGCCGACTCTTGATCAGCCTGGTCACTGCGGCGGGCCACGGCACGACTCCCGGGAACTCCTCCGGCGGAGTCCACCGGTCTGCGATCGTCCCGGCGAGGGCGGCCAGGGTGGGCCGCTGGACGGGATCCTTGTTCAGGCAAGCGGCGACCAGGCCTCGCAGCGGCCCGGGCACGCCGTCGATGCGGGGCTCGGTGTGCATGACGCGGTGCAGCAGCATCAGGAGACTGCCTTCACCGAACGGCCCAGTGCCAGTGGCGGCGAAGGCGACAACCGCGCCGAGCGCGAACACGTCACTGGCCGGGCCCACCGTTACGCCCTCGACCTGCTCCGGTGACATGAAGCCAGGCGTGCCGATTACCCCGGCGCCGGTCAGCGCGGTGGCGTCGATGGACCGGGCGATGCCGAAGTCGATCACTCGCGGGCCGTCCTCGGCCAGCAACACATTCGCGGGCTTCAGGTCCCGGTGCACGATGTTGGCGGCGTGGATCGCCTGCAACGCTTCCACCAGTCCGGCCACCAGCGGCCACAACAGTGCCTCCGGCAGCGGGCCGCCCGCTTCTACCGCCTCGGCCAGGTTCGGCCCGGGCACGTAGACGGTCGCCAGCCACGGCGGGTCGTCATCCGGGCCAGCCGCCACCACCGGCGCCGTGAAGGCACCGCTCACCGCCTGCGCAGCGGTGACCTCCTGCCGGAACCGGCGCTTGAACTCCGTCTGCTGCGCGTAGTACGGGTGCACGATTTTCACCGCCACCGCCCGTCCGGCCAGCGAGCGGCCCAGGAACACCCGGCCCATACCGCCCGCGCCCAGACGGCCCCGCAGTACGAACCCTCCGACCCTGGCCGGATCCCCGGCCTCCAACGGCTCCATCCTTGCCCCATCCCCCCGCTATCCCCGCGCGACACCATGCGTTACGGGCAATAGAGCAGGATCCCGCCGGACGGGTGGTCCGGGAATACCAGCCGACCGGATGCCGCAGCGGCCACTGACCGAGCGCACACAAGGGTGCGGGAAGATGCCGTAGGCCCACCCGGGGATTGCGTACATGAGGGTGGCTGCGACTGCGGCCGCCGCCCAGCTCTGCCAGAGGTAGAGGCCGTGGCGGACGAGGAGGAAGATCCCGGTGCCCGGCAGTACGGCCGCTGCTGCGATCGCCGTGCTCGCCCAGCGGGGGTGGTCGTGGAGGAATCGCGATGCCAATGCGGCGTACATGTCCGCGATCGCCAGAGTGAAAGTGGCCAGAGCGGCCAGGGCGGCGGCGGGCGGACCATAGTCCGGGCGTCCGTCAGGGCCGATCGGCGGGTCGAGCTTGCGGAAGGTCATCGTCGGCGTCCCGGTTGGTCGGTCCGTCGTGGTGCACCGTAGCGGTCGGGGCCGGGTTCAGACGCCGGCGGTGGTCCGCAGTCGGCGCCGCATGCGGCGCCGGGGGCGCCGTGTGAAGCCGGTGCGGCGGCATAATTCTGCTGCCTTGCACGATGTGCACGGCTTCTCCTTGGCGCGGATGTGCCGACGGTATGCGGTCGGGGTGCCGCAGGGGCGGTTCTCCCGTTGGTGGCCGCGGCCACTCCATCCGGGCGGCACGCTCGGCGGTCGTCTCGCCGCCCCAGGTTCCCCACTCCCGGTGAGCGCGTGCCCGGCTGCGGCACGCCTGAGCGAGCGGGCAGTCCTCGCACAGCTTCTTGGCCAAGTCGGCCTGGGCGTCGTCGTGGAAGACCTCGGGATCGGTGGTGGTGCAGTTCAGGACGGTGTCGTCCTGGTGCGGGAACGCGACGGCGGTGGTCACGGGCGGCCACCGATGATGCGGGTGGCGAGCAGCAGCAGGAGGTAGTCGCGCTGGGCGCGCGTCGCGTCCAGGTCGCGGTAAAGAGCCTCCAGCTTGGGGTCGGTGATGGTCGAGGCGGTCGGGCGGGCGGTGGCTGGAGGAGGAACGCGAGATCCTGCGCAGGGCGGCGAAGTATTTCGCCGGGGAGACGCGCTGGTGAACCGCTTCCAGTTCGTTGCCGACCACCACCGCCGCTACGGCGTGAAGCGGCTGTGCACCACCCTCCTGGGCATCGCCCGCTCCAGCTTCTACTACTGGCGTCGGACGGCCGCGGACCGGGCCGCCGGCAGGCGGCCGACGCCCGCCTCGCCGCCCGGATACGGGCCCTGCACCGCGAGTCGGACGGCACCTACAGTGTCCCCTCGATCACCGCCGAACTCCACGACAAGGGCGGGCGAACCCACCACGAGCGGATCGCACGGATGATGCGCAGCATCGGCCTAGCAGGCGTGCGGCTGCCTCACAGGCACCGCACCACTGTTGCGGACCCGGCCTCGGCGAAGGCCCCGAACCTCGCCGGCCGCGGCTTCACGGCAAGCGAGCCGAACACGAAGCACGTCGGCGGCATTACCCACTCTCCCGCTGGACGGCGGGAAGTCCTCGTATCCGGCTACCGTCACCGACCCCGCCTCACGGCACCTGACCGGCCAGGCGATCGCGGACCACATGCGCACCGGTCTCGTCATCGACGCCCTGGCCGCCGCCGAACGGACCCGCGGCAGCCTCTCCGGGGCAGTCATGCACACCGGCCACCGGGCCCAGTACACCAGCCGTGCCTTCCCCGACGGGTGGTGTCAGGCCGGCGCACGCCAGCATGTGAACGCGATCGGCTCCAGCACGGACAACGCGCCCGCCAAGTCCTTCAACCCGACGTTCAAACACAAGACGCACCAGGACCGCAGGACCTGGCCCAGCGAACACGAGACCCACCTCGACACGTTCCACCGGCCCAAACCGCACAACCCACATCCAAAATTCCGGAACAAGGCCCAGGAGCCCCTTACCCTTCATTCCGCCCGTCGTCCATGAGCTCGCGGCCGCGTTAGACGCCCAGCCGGGCGTATCGCTGTGCGAAGGCGACCCTCGGCTCGATCTTGCTCGCGCCACCCTGGAAGACGCCTGGCGCGAGGCCTACTCGGCCTCATTCCACAGCAGTTCAGGGTTGATTGTGCATTTTGCCGGACACGGGACGGACGAACATGTGCCGGGAGGCGGGCAGCACCATCACGAACGCCCAAATCCCGTGCCGTCGACCGGTGTTGGGGTTGATCCACTGCTCCAGGAAGCCGTAGTCGATCTGAGCCTCCGAGCCCGGCTCGACGTTCTCCCGCAGAACGGTGACCTTGGAGGGGCCGGCCTCGTCGGGCAGGTTCTCGTGCACCCATCGGCGGAACGAAGCCAGCCGCCGCCTGCAGCTTACGTTCGTCGCGCAGCCGCTGGTGGATCGTGGTCACCGTGCAGGTGTTCAGTAGTTCCAACACGTAGTCGCGATGCTTTTCGATCTCCGGCCAAGTCAGTTGGTTCAAGCGACTGTTGGCCTGCTCGGGAAACCAGCTCTTGATCAGTTTCGCCCAGTCGGGCTCGCTCATCAGCGGGCCGCCCGGCGTGATCCCGGCCGCCTCGGCCGGCGCCAGGTACTTCCTGATCGTCTTGCGGTCCAGCCCCAGCGACGCCGCCAGCTGCGTCTTCGAGCGGCCCGCGTACCAGTGGACGTAGATCTCCACGATGTGCGTCACGGTGAATGTTCTCCTTGCCATCCGGATCGTCCGTCGACCTCCCGGCTCACTGGTCAAGGGACACCAGCGACTCCGAGTAGGCCCGGACCCTCAACCCGGCACCGGTATGCCCCAGGGGATCTCCACCACTTCGCAAGAAGGACCTATCGGTCGAACAAACCGCCCGACACGGGGAAAGATCTTCAACCCGACACCGTGACCGGCATCCCCGTCCACGACAGACGTCCCCCTGGGGAACCTCCGTCACCAGGACCGGGAATTACGGCGACAACATCACGCAGAACACGGGGAATTGGGCCGTCGCTGACAGGGCAGAGTAAGCTGTGACCTGCGGCCACCGCGTGATCGGGTGGGCGCACCCGTCTCCACAGTGCGTCAGGGGCGCGCAGGTTCGCCTACCGTCCCGTGTCAGGAGGACATGTGCAACGTGGCGAGGTCTGGTGGGTGGGGTTCGACGAGCGGCGACTGTTCGTACTGCTGTCGGTAGACGACGCGTCCGGGATCCGGGCGATGCAGGTCGTCGCGCCGGCGGGCTTCGACATCAGCGATCTGGGCGTCGAAGTGCGAGTTGGCGCCATGGAAGGGCTGCCCTTTGAGGGCGTGCTGCGGTTCGCGTTCACGCGTCCAGGCTTTATCCCTTGCACGTGGCTGACCACCGTGGCCCGGGATGACCTGATCGAGCGGGCAGGCGTCCTGCCCTCCGCGAAGCTCGGCGAGATTGAGGATGCCCTCCGTCTTGGCGGACAAGCGAAGGAGTGGACCCCGGCGACAACCGCGAAGTTCAGCGAGCTACGGGACGCCCTCCGTCTCGGCGGCCTCGGGTAGGCGAAGAAGGAACCGACGCCCCCGAGGGTGTGGTCGATCTCGTCCGGACGATCGACGCTGGCCTGTCTCCTCGGCACCCCTGACCAGCGGCCGTTTCTCGACTGCAACTGACTGACGGCTCATCAGGTGACGGCAGTTCGTGACCGGTCGTGCGACGGGTGTAGTGGCAGCGTTTCGCGGTGGCTTGGTGGCGTCGTCTGTAGCGGGACCAGATCAGTGTGCGGGCGGGATGCCCGTGGCGCGCTGGGCTGGGAGGGAGAGCTTCCAGGAGTCTCCGGATTTCTGCCAGGGTGAGGGGCGCGAGGGCGGGTTCATCGTTTCTTCGGCCCCCCTTTCGAGCTCGGCGGCGGCCATGACGCCAGGAAGGCATGCGCCAGCATGGCCAGGGTGATGTGCCGCATCCAGCCGGTGCGGCGGCGGACTTCGTACTGGTCGAGGCCGCATTCGTTCTTCGCTGCCTGGAAGGCCTCCTCGATGGCCCAGCGCATCCCGGCCGCGCGCACCAGGTGCTCGATCGTCGTGCCGAGCGGTGCGTGGGCGAGGTAGTAGGCGATCTCCTCGGGCTTGCTGATGCTGCGGCTGTCGGCGTACACCTGAACGGGGTCTGGCGCTGATCCTGCGACAGTATCGGGTCAGGTTCTCAGGAGGATCCTGACGCGGAGGAGATCGAGCTTCGCGCGGCCGTAGCCAGCGCGCTTGAGGAGCCTGGCTCTGGTGACTCGGCCCTCGACCTGGCCGGAACTCCAGTGGCTGGAGAGCCCCGCTGTGACAGCTTCCTGGTCGCGTTCGAGGCCGTCGACGAACTGGTGGAGATGAGGCAGGCCGTCACCTCGGACTTGCGAACACGCCCGACGGTGGCATCCAGTTCGGGGCAGGAGGCTCGGATCTCCTTGAGCCCCTTGTAGCTCGCCCGGACGCAGGAGAACCGGATCGATCATGATCCATCGCAGAGCCCGGCGGGGCTTGGGCGGTGTCCACGGCAGTGGCGGCGGAACGGGTGCCGAGCTTGAGCTGGCGGATGCAGGCGCTGAGCGTACCTCGGTCTCCGTTGAAGCCCTGGTCACGGACCTCACTGAAGAGCTGGGAGGCGTTGCGGCAGCCTTCGCCGTACCGCCCGTGGAGATACGTCTTGTAGTCGTCGAGCTTTGTGCGACGTTGGGTCACTTTGACCAGCAGTCGCTGAACGTCGGGGGTCCGGGCATAGCGGCGGACGGCGTAGTAGTCCGGGCTCGAATCGCGGCTGGTGCCGCGTAACGACCTTCCCCGCGAACGGAGTTGCTGAACGGCGCAGTGGCGCCGGATCATGGTGGCGACGATGCGGCGTGGTCGGCTGCGGGAGTCGAGCATGCCGTCCGGCATCGGTGGGATCACCTCGCCGCCGATACCTGCTTCGCCGTTCGGCTCACGTGCTCGGAGGCACGAGTAGTGGCTGGTCACTCACTTCTCCACGGCCTGGGCGAGGTTGTGCCGGACGTGCCACGCATCCGCGACCTGAACCGTTTGCGGAGCCGCCCGCCTGGCGGCCTCCGAGTAAGCCGAAGCCCGGTCACGGCATACGGTCTCCACCTCCGGATGGTCGGCGAGCCCGCGAGCGACCGGCTCGGCCTCACGGCCGGGCAGCACGTCGACAGGCCGACGGGCTTCCAGGTCCACCAGCAACGTCGCGTAATTGTGCCGCTTGAGCAGGGTGAACTCGTCGACTCCCAGGATCCGCACCGGTCCCGGGCCGGCCACCTCGGCAGCCCTTAGGAGTCTGATGAGCGTGTCCCTGGCCACCGGCATGCCACGGCGGACCGCCGGCCGGGCCCCCGGCCTGCCGGCCAGGACTTCCGCGACCAGGGTCAGCAGCGCTCTCAGTGGCGGGGGGGGGGTATCTGGCGTGTGGGCTGGTCAGCCCAGTGATCTGCTCAGCGAACGTCACCGCCGGGCAGCGGGGCGCACCGCACTTGAACCGGCGTATCAACACCTCGATCACCACCGGGACACCGCCGATCGGCGCATCGGCCAACCGCCGCACATAACTGCCGTGCACCCGCCCGGACGCGGTCCCGTTGCGAGGGCACCGTACCGGCAGCACCCCGCACCGGACCCTGATGCCGAGCACGTCGGCGCACCGCTCGACCGCCTCCACCACCACACCCGATAGATATGGCAGCACCCACCCCAAACCCCCTCATCCCACGCCGGTCCCCCGCCGCACGCCAGTCGAGGTGGTGCCCTTCTTGAGGAAACCGGTGTCGGCGAGGATGAGGATCCCGTCGGGCTCGCCGAGCCGTTCGGCTACGTAGTGCTGGAGGTCGTCGGCGTCCCAGCGGGCACCGTTGAGACGCCGCTGAAGGCGGTCGGGGGTGCGGTGTCCGGCGTATTCGGCCAGCTGCCAGCCGTTCGTGCGGCCGACCGGGCCCAGCAGCCCGCGGATGTGGTCACGCATTCCGCGACGCCACTCGACACGCTGGAAGCGGTGGCCGGTACGCAGGAACGGTTCCTCGAGTTCGTCGTTCCAGATCTCAACCGCACGCTCGTCGATCACGCCGGGAGGCCGCTCGGACCGCTGCCACCATCGGCGTCGGCTGCACACGATCGACGGGCGGCCCTGGAAAGAGAACACGGGCCGGCAACCAGCCCACCACACTCACCCAAGCCGCCCCTGACCAGGGGAAACAGCGAAGTGTTGCTGGAGCACCAGGCGGGCCCGCAGGTCGTCCACCAGCGCCGCCGCTGCCCCCAGGCCTGAGGCCGCCCCATACACGTGGTAGTCCGGACGGATCAATACCGCGTCCGCCCCGTGGCGAGCCAGGAAAGCGCGGTGGACGCCACCCACGTCGGCCACCGACATGTTCTGCGGCGTCCCGTCCTCGGGCAGCAGCGTCACCACGTGCGTGCCCAGATCCGTGAGGAATGCCGACTGCTCCGCGTCGAGGTCGGCGTCCGCGCCCTCTGCCAGCATCAGGACGAAGCCGCGGCCGACCACATCGTCGAAAAGGCCGGTGCCTCCGAGGCCGCGTATCCGGCCCTGGGGGACCACCTCGCCCGCCGGGGATATGGGCGACCCGTCCACTCTCCGGTGAAGGAGCCCCTCTGTGAGGGGCGACGCCGGGTCCGGGACCGCCGGACCGCGGCCGCGGCGGCCCGCCAGGATCGTGGAATCGCGCTCGGCCGCGGCCACGGGGTCCGTCACGCAGATCACCCGGCCCAGCTGGACCGAGGACAGAATCGACTTGTGTACCTGCGCGCGGCGTTCCTCCGTGTAGGTGTCGAGAAGCGACTCCGGGGCGAGGCCGCCCATGACCAGGTCCAGCTTCCACACCAGGTTGACGACGTCGCGGATGCCCGAGCACATGCCCTGCCCGGCGAACGGCGGCATCAGATGGGCCGCGTCCCCGGCCAGCAGTACCCGCCCGACCCGCCACTGCTCGGCCCAGCGGGACTGGAAGATGTACGTGCCGCTGCGCAGCAGCGTCGCCGTGTCGGGGGTCACCCCGTAGGGAGCGAGAAGCCGCCAGGCAGTCTCCTCCCGGTTCAGGTCCGCGGCACGCTCGCCGGGCAGCCGCATGAACTCCCAGCGCCGATGCCCCGGACCGCTGCCGACCAGGGTGGTAGGCCTGGCAGGGTCACAGATCTGGACGTTGGTGGGGACGAACTCGCCCGGCTCGTGCAGCTGCACATCGCACAGCAGCCACTCGTAGGAAAAGCCGAGATCGGTGACCGGCACATCCAGATGGTCCCGGACGAAGCTGTTGGCACCGTCACAGCCCACCACCCATCTGGCGGTGTACCTCTGGGCTGCGCCGTCCTCGTCCTCGGCCGTCACCACGACCCGGTCGTCCTGCTCCTTGATTCCCACCACCTGGCGGCCCTGTACCACAGTCACTCCGGGCAGCCCGGCTGCCCGCGAGGCCAGCAGTTCCTCAAGGGCGGGCTGGTGCATGGTACTGGCGTCAGGCCACCCGTACGGGCCTTCTGTGCGAAAGACGATGTCGAGGAGGACCTCACCGTCGGCGGAATGCCACTGGTAACCGGTGGCGGGCTCGGTGATCCGGCCGAGGCTCGGGCCCGTCCCGCAGCCGGCGAGCAGCCGTGCCGTCTCGCCGTCGAAGCTGGTCGCCCTGGGCAGGGTGTAGGGGCGTCGGCGCCGTTCCAGGACGATGGTCTGTCGGCCGCGCTGTGCCAGCAGGATCCCGAGAGTGGACCCGACCGGCCCATTGCCGACGACAATCACGTCCACATCTGTCTCGGGGCTCGCGCCGGCGGGCTGCTTGTGCGGTGACGTCTCGGGCACGGGAAACCCCTCATCGCAGGGTGGCTGGCGCAGGCACAACTGCCGAAATCGGAACGGCGCAAGACTAACCATCCGTACCGGCGTTCCGGCCGATCGAGGGCTTGGGACTATCAGATCTGGGGATACGCGGTTCCACCTGCGCGAACCTAGGCTTCCGATATTCCCTCACCAACCACGAGGAGCTCGTCCGGCATGCATCAAGCAACGGCGCAGTTCGAGCAATGGGTGAGTGTCTCGCACCCCGCGCCGCGGAGCAATGTGCGGCTTGCGTGCCTTCCGTACGCGGGCGGCTCCGCAAGCTTCTTCTTCCCGGTGTCCAAGGCGCTGCACCCATCGGTGGAGGTGCTGGCCCTCCAGTACCCAGGTCGGCAGACCCGGCTCCACGAACCGAGGATCGACAACATCCCCGAGTTCGCGGACCAGATCTTCGCCGCGCTGCGGCACCTGGACGACAAGCCACTGGCCCTGTTCGGCCACAGCATGGGCGCTGTCCTCGCGTACGAGGTGGCGCTGCGCATGCAGGACGCCGGGCTGCCTGCGCCGGTACGGCTGTTCGCGTCGGGTCGGCGGGCGCCGTCCCGCTATCGCGACGAGCGGGTGCATACGGCGAGCGACGCCGAATTCGTGGCCGCGCTCAGGGAGCTCAGCGGAACCAACGAGATGCTGCTCGGCGACCCGGAGGTGCTGGCGATGATCCTGCCGGCCATCCGCAGCGACTACACCGCCATCGAACGGTACCGGCACGAGCCCGGCCGACGCCTCGACTGCCCGGTGACCGTGCTCACCGGAGACAGCGACCCCCGGGTCTCCCTTGATGAGGCCGAGGCATGGGCCGAGCACACCACCGGGGCGAGTGAAACGGAGGTCTTCCGGGGCGGCCACTTCTTCCTCGTAGACCACGTGGCCGAGGTCATCGGCCTGGTGGCCCGGCGGCTGGGGCCGTTCTGAAAGACCTCCGCGACGTCGCGGCACCTGACACGCTTCCCCGCTGCCCCAAGTGCATGCGAGGAACCCCCGACTCACCGAACGCACCGCTCCAGGACCTCGGCAGCGCACGGCGAAAGCACGCACCGAACACCGCGCCGCTCCTTCTCGCCCCGGAGGTCACAAGAGAGGCCCCCGAGCCCGCAGACCAATCCGACCCTTGACCGGGAGAGAAGCCGAGATGCCCCTCGCCGCCCCCGCGCCGACCGTCGGACGCGCTTCGGTCTGCCCGCGGTCACCGGCGAACCACTTGCGGGCGTCCTCGTCGGCCCATCGGCGCCCGGCTCAGCAGGCTCAACCGGTGGGAGGCGCCGGCCCTCGGCGCCGGCATGAACTCGCGGGGTGTCGTCGAGGTGATCGTGGCGATGACAGGCCTTCGTCCCGGCGTCCTGAACACCGAGACGTACACGATCGTCGTTCTGGTTGCCATCGCGACGTCCCTGATGGCGCCGCCCGTCCCGCGGTACGCGATGGCCCACGTCGAGGAGACCGCCGGGACCATGCTCGGAATGGACACCCTGACAGCCGCCTCCATGGGGCCCCGGACCACGGACCGGATGCGGTTCGGACCTTTGAACGGCGAGGTGACACATGAGCACGATGCTCCTACTGAACGGTCCCAACCTCGGCATCCTGGGCCGCCGCGAGCCCAAGATCTACGGCACCGACACCCTGGCCGACATCGAGCAGGCGGTCGCCGACGAGGTGAGCGGACAGGGCTGGAAGGTCCTGTCCCTCCAGCGGGAGTCGGAGGGCGATCTGGTGAGCGCTGTCCACGAGCACGGGCCCGACAGCGTCGGCGCCGTGGTCAACCCTGGCGCCCTGATGATCGCCGGCTGGAGCCTGCGGGACGCGCTCGCGAGCTACGAGCACCCGTGGATCGAGGTACACCTCAGCAACGTGTGGGCGCGGGAGCAGTTCCGGCACGAATCGGTCATCGCCCCGTTGGCCTCCGGCGTCGTGGTGGGCCTCGGCGCGTTCGGCTACCGCCTGGCGGCCCGAGCCCTGCTGCACGTGACCGGCGCGGTCCGATGACCAGGCCGACGCCGGACCGGCGCGCCGCCGGCGCGGACATCACTGTGCCGTGCCGCTTGGTCTCCTTCGCTCAAGACCTGGTCGCCCCGCCCGTATACGGCCGCGAGCTCGCCGACACGATCCCCGGCGCCACGTTCGAGCTCGTCGACGTCCCGGGGCACTCCGGGTACCTGTGAGCCCGCGATGAGCGCGCCGCCCCTCGACGTCCGTGGACGGCAGCAGATGGCAGCAGATGGGTCCTGTACGCGGGTGAGGGCCGAGCCCGACACAGAAAAACCGATCGTTCCACCAGCCTCACACGGCTTGACGAGGAGCCCGATGATGTCACTCTCCGATGCAGTACGCGCCGGTGCCGGCCCGCAGGAACTGGCCGCCGCGGAAGTACCGGCGGAGTTCCTCGCCGCGCACCTGCGGATCGAGGACGAGAAGACCTTCGAGGGGATCGAAGGCGACCGCGACGTGCGCGAGACCCTCCACGTGGGCACGGTGCCGATGCCGGAACTCGCGCCCGACGAGGTGCTGATAGCCGTCATGGCCAGCGCCATCAACTACAACACCGTCTGGTCCGCGACCTTCGAACCGTTGTCGACCTTCGGCTTCCTCCAGGCCTACGGGCGCCAGGGCGGCTGGGCAAAGCGGCATGACCAGCCCTTCCACGTCCTCGGCTCGGACGCCGCCGGAGTGATCGTCCGCACCGGTTCCGGCGTGCGGCGCTGGCGGGTCGGTGACCACGTGCTGGTCAACGCGGCCTGTGTCGAGGACCAGGAGGCGTCCGTCCAGGCCGACGGGATGCTCAGCGAGAACCAGCTCGCCTGGGGCTTCGAGACCAACTACGGCGGCCTCGCCCACTACACCATCGCGCGGGCCAGCCAGCTGATCCCCAAGCCGGCACACCTGACCTGGGAGGAGGCCGCCTCGGTCCCGGCCTGTGCCGGAACCGCGTACCGGATGCTGGTCAGCGACCGCGGCGCACGGATGAAGCAGGGGGACGTGGTCCTGATCTGGGGCGCGTCCGGCGGACTGGGAGCCTACGCCGTTCAGTTGGTGAAGAACGGCGGCGGCATCGCTGTCGGAGTCGTCGGCTCCGAGGAGAAGGTGCGAGTGGCGCGCGCCCTCGGCTGTGACCTGGTGATCAACCGTGAGGAGTACGACTTCGGCGGTGACGCCGACGACGAGCCGGCGGTCGCGGTGGCGCAGGGAAAGCGGCTGGGCCGGCTCATCCGTGACGGCGTGGGCGAGGATCCGCATATCGTCTTCGACCACGTGGGCAAATCCACCTTCGGTATCTCGGTGTTCCTCGCGCGGCGCGGAGGCACCGTGGTGACCTGCGGTTCGAGCACCGGCTACGAGCACCGGTTCGACAACCGCTATCTGTGGATGCGGCTCAAGCGCATCATCGGCAGCCACGTGGCGAACCTCCAGGAACAGGTCGACACCGCACGACTGTTCAACCAGGGATCGCTGGTGCCCGCACTGACCTCGCTGTTCCCGCTGGAGAGGGCCGGCGAGGCGACCCGGCTGGTGCAGCTCAACCAGCACATCGGCAAGGTGGGCGTGCTCTGCCTGGCCGACCGTCCGGGCCTGGGTGTGACCGACCCCGAGCGGCGCGCCCGGATCGGCGAGGACCGACTGACCCTGATGCGCGCGTACGCGCACGACAGCGCGCGGGCGGCGTGACCATGGAAAGGGAACAGGGGTACGTCACATCCGTGCTGGGGACCGGCTCCTACCTGCCCGAACGGGTGGTGACCAACGAGGAGATCGAGGCCCTGGTACCCGGTGCCTCCGCCGAGTGGATCGCCGACCGGACCGCCATCGTCGAACGGCGGTACGCGGCACCGGACCAGGCGGCGTCCGACCTCGCCGTCCACGCCGCGCGCGCCGCCTTGGACCAGGCCGGACTGGACGCGGACGGCATCGACCTCATCATCGTCGCCACGACAACCGGTGACGCCCCGATCCCCTCCACCGCGTCACTGGTGCAACTGGCGCTCGGCGCCCACCGGGCCGCCTGTTTCGACATCAACATCGCCTGCACCGGGTTCGTCACCGCGCTGTCCATCGCCCGCGCGTACGTGGCGCTGGACCCGACGACGAAGGTCCTGGTCATCGGCACCGACGTGTGGACTCGGTTCATCGACTTCAACAACCGGGCGACCAGTGTTCTGTTCGGGGACGGAGCCGGGGCCGCGGTCGTCGGCTCCGTCCCGCATGCCCCCGGCGACCCGGAACGCGGCCTGCTCAAGGTTGAGTTGATGAGCCGGGCCGACGCCCACGAGCTGATCAGCATGCCGGCCGGGGGCAGCCGCCGTCCCGCCTCCGTCGAGACGGTCGCGGACGGTGGCCACCTGCTGAGCATGCAAGGCCGGGGGGTGCGCGACTTCGTCCTGGACAACGTCCCCGGCCTCATCACCGGGCTGCTCAAGCGCTCCGGCCACGATCCGGCCGATGTGCGGCACTTCGTGCCGCACCAGGCCAATGGCCGGCTGGTGGCGGAACTGGCCGAGGTCAGTGGTCTGGAGCGGGCGGAAACCCATCTGACGTTGCGTCACAGCGGCAACCTCGGTTCCGCGTCGGTGCCGGTCGCACTTGACGCGGCCAACCGTTCCGGCGTGCTGCGGGACGGCGATCTGGTGCTCCTGGTGGGCTTCGGCGCGGGTATGGCGGCCGGTGCCGCCCTGCTGCGCTGGACCGTGACCGAGGGCGGGACTCGATGAAAACGACGGTGGAACGACTGGGCGTGATCGGTGGCGGGACGATGGGCGCCGGCATTGCCGAGGTGAGCCTGCGCGCCGGGGTGGAGGTGACGGTCCTGGTCTCCGCCCCGCACCGGATCGAGGACACGGTCGGACGGCTGACGGCCGCGTTCGCCCGCGCGGTGGCCAAGGGCCGGATGACGGTGCCGGAACAGGCCGCGGCCATGGCCCGGTTGCGGGTCACCGCCAACGTCGAGAACCTCGCGGACCGGCAGTTCGTCGTGGAGGCCGTGACCGAGAGACTCGATGTGAAACAACGGGTGTTCAAGGCGGTGGACAGGGTGCTGGCCGACCCTGCGGCCGTCCTGGCCTCGACGACCTCCAGCCTGCTGGTCGGCGATCTGGCGGAGGCCACCGGTAGAGCCGGGTCCGTGGTGGGAATGCACTTCTTCAATCCCGTACCGCTGATGCCCCTGGTCGAGGTGGTGGTGACGGACCGCACCTCGCAACAGTGCGCCGCGTCGGCCGAGTCCTTCGCCAGGGACACCCTCGGCAAGGAGGTGATCCGCGCCGCGGACCGAAGCGGGTTCGTGGTCAACGCCCTGCTCGTGCCGTATCTGATGGCGGCGGTCAGGATGTACGACCAGGGCATCGCCGACGCCGACGACATCGACCGGGGAATGGTGCTGGGCTGCGGACATCCCATGGGTCCGCTCGCGCTGCTCGATCTGATCGGGATCGACACGATCACCGACGTGGCCCGCTCGATGGCGGAGAACTCCGACGGCCTGATCCCCGAACTGCCCCCTTTGCTCACCCGGATGGTCCGAGAGGGCAGACTGGGCCGCAAGACGGGCCACGGCTTCCACCGGTACGACGAGTCCTCCGGATCCTGACCCGACGACCGACCCGATCACGGTCCGGCCGGGCACGACCTGACCGACTGCCACTGGGCCCTGTCCGGTCGATCTTCGTGGATCAGCCCGGGGCGGCTGGTGGAGGGGGTACCTCCCGTGCCGTTCCGGCTACGGGGGAACATCGCGAGGCGGAGGATCGTCATCGTCGATGGACCGGACGTACTCGGGCGACTCCGACAACGCGGCGACGTGCCGTGCCAGGCGTTCCGGACCCACGAAGATCCGCCGGACAGGGCCTAGCGTTGCCAGGGAAGGTCGGCACCCGCTCTGTCCGTCTGGAGTCCATCGGTGACGATCTGCATGATCGCGCCGAGGAACTCCTGCTGCTGGGGGGTGAGCCGGTCGAACAGGGCATGCTGCACGACTGTCGCATAGCCCGGAGCGGCCCGACTGAGGGCCTCCAGGCCCTCCTCTGTGAGCACCGTGAACTTGCCGCGTTGGCCGGAGGGAGCTTCCTCGCGCCGTACCAGGCCGTTCTTCTCCAAACGTGCGACGGCGTGCGAGAGCCGGGGTCGGGTGATCTTCGCGTGCATCGCCAGCTCCGTCATCTGCAGCCGCTGGTGAGGGGACTCCGCGAGGCTCACCAGGAGTCTGAAATAGCTATGAGGCATATTCACAGTGCGCTGCAGTTGGCGGTCCATGCGGTCCTCAAGGAGCGTGGCCGCGTGGACATAGAAGCGCCAGATGCGTTGCTGCTCATCCGTGAGCCATCGAAGCTTCGCGGTGGATGAGCATGCCTTCCTCGTATCCTCCACTTTACGCACAGACTCCTTGAATCTTTAATGAATTCATACACATTTCCTAATATCGCTTTAGTCCCCTATGTGCCTCGGCGGTCCATTGGGGCAGAGTTCGGTCGGTTCGGCTCCGTGGACGGCTGCGACGCCGCGGGTGCCTCCGCGGAGCCGGGAGCAGGGCGACCTACAGCAGCGGTACGGCTCCGTCGGTGGCGGCTCGGGCAAGGAGGACCGCGCCCTGGAGGGAGGAAAGGCCACCCAGGCGCGCCGGAGCGACTGGTGGGGCAGGGCGGCCTGGACGCGAGAGGGATGTCAGGTGGCTCGCTGTGCGGTCGACCAGGTTGTCGACGCCTGCCGCAAATCCGCCTCCGATCACAGCGAGGCTGGGGTGGAGCAGTTCGGTGACCCCCATGATGGCAGTGGCCAGGGCCCGGCAGGTGCCGTCGATCGCGGCTGTAGCCCACGGGCGGGCGGTACGGAGTGCTTCGCGCAGCTCTTCGTAGGTGACCGGCTCGCCGTGGAGCTCGCCGGCCCGTGCCAGAGTGGCCGGCCCCGAAGCTATCGCCTGGAGGCAGCCCTGGCGGCCGCAGACACACACGGGGCCGCCCAACGCGACGACCAGATGGCCCAGTTCGAAGGAGCCGCGGCCCGGACCGGGGCACAGGCGGCCACCCAGGACCAGGCCGCCGCCGATGCCAGTACCGACGCCGACGTAGAGCAGATCGGCGCAGTCGGCCGCCGCGGCCTCGGCGAGGGCGGCCACGTCGCCGTCGTCAGCCCATGCGACGGCCGCTCCGGGCACGAGGGCGCGTAGCGCGGGGCCCAGGGCGAGGCCGGTCCATGACGGTCGGCTGGGCCAGGAGATGACCTGCTCGTCCGGGCCGACCGTGGCGGGGACGGCGACCCCGGCGGCCTGGAAACCGTCTCCTGTGCGGGCCGCCAGGGTGGTGATGCCGTCCGACAGCAGGGCGAGGTCGCTGTCCGGTCCATCTTCGTGGTGCGGCCAGGAGAACATGTGCTCCTCGGTACGGCCGTCCGCTGACTCGGCGCGCAGGGCGACCTTTGTGCCCCCTATGTCGATGCCCAGATGCCACGACGGCGGTGAGACTGTCATCCGTCTCAGTGGCCGGGGACGGCCGGGCAGAGAACGAGCAGGTCGGCGGGGCGTTGCAGGACGATGTCAGGGCTGGCGGCGAGCAGTCCGATCTCGTCGTGGCAGCCCCACAGTGCGGCTGCGGCGGTGACGTCGGCGCCGTGGGCGCTGGCCAGGTCGGTGGGGGCGTCGCCGATCATGATGGCCCGGTCCGCGGGAACGTCGAGGAGTTCGAGCGCGCGTCTGACGATGTCGGGAGCGGGCTTGGGCCGGGGCACCTCGTCGGAGCCGATGACGTGGGCGAAGTACGGAAGCAGGCCGAGGACGTCGAGCAGGGACCGGGCGCGCTCGCCTGCCTTGCCGGTGGCGATGGCCAGCCGGAGGCCGCGCTCGTTCAGCATCCTCAGCACATCGGCAACACCGTCGTACACCTGAACGTGGTGGGCGAGCCGGTAGCTCTCACGGACGAAGGGCTCCTCCATCTCCAGCGGAAGGCCCATGATCCGCATGATGTCGGGAAAGTAGCGGCCCTGATGGCGCTGGTACTCCTCGAAGGGCGCCTCGCCTGGGCCGACGACCTCGGCGTAGGCGAGGGAGAAGGCCTCGCCCATCACCGCGAAGCTGTCGACGACGACTCCGTCGAGATCGAAGATGACTGCTTGTCTGGAGACTGGGGAGTGCTGTTCGAAGGTCGTTGCCGCGTGGTGTTCCGACCTTGTGATCATGCGGTCCTCACCTCCTTGTGGGGGGTGAATTGGGGTGCGTGGTCCGCAGGTCGAGCGGCGCGGGCCGATGCGTAGAAGCTTTCGACCAGCTGGACGGTGTTACGGGCCTGGGCGACGGCCACGCCGCGTCGGCCCGGGTCGGCCAGGAGCCCGGCGAGGCCGTCGAGCTGGCGTCTGTACTCGGTGCCGATCGGCTCGTCGGGCAGCGGGATCTGCTGTGTGGTGCCTTCCCGGGTGAGGGTGAGCACCCGTTCGGGGGCCCGGTTGGGACTGAAGCCGAAAACGCAGTGCAGCCGTGCCGTTCCGTTGCTGCCCTCGATGGTGATGACGGAGGTGTCCAGCGCCTCGTGCGAAGCCCAGCTGGCTTGTAGCGAGACCGAGATGCCGTCCTCGCGGAGCAGGAAGCCTCGGGCGGTGTCCTCGACGTTGCCGGCCGGGACGTCGGTGGGCTCTTCCTCGCGCCAGGCAGCGGACCAGGCACTGCTGTTGACGAAGTCGTCGGAGACCGAGCCGATCACTTGGGTGACGGGGGCGGGGCCGAGGAGGTAGGTGAGGACGTCGAGCAGGTGCCAGCCGAGGTCGACGAGGACACCGCCACCGGACTTGCTGCGCTGGGTGAACCAGCCGCCGGGCTGTGGCACGCCGCGCGCCCTCACCCAGTCCAGGGTGACATGGCGGATCCGGCCGACCTGGGGCAGCAGCCCGGCAAGCTCTTGGACGTCGCCGCGGTGGGCGGCGGCGCTGCCGGCGAGCAGTATCCCGCCGTTCTGTTCGGCCGCGGCGAGGGCGTCGGCCTCGGCGGTGGTCAGGCAGACCGGCTTCTCCAGGAAGACGGAGATCCCGCGGCGGAGCAGGGCGGCCGCTACCTCGGCGTGCAGATGGTTGGGTACCGCGACGACGGCGATGTCGACCGTGCGAGGAGCGAGGGCGTCCATGGTGGTATGGGCGGGCAGGCCCATCGCTACGGCGGCTGCCCGCGAGGCCGGGTCGGGGTCGACGGCGGCGACCACCTCGAAGCCCTTGTGCTCGCTCAGCAGTCTGAGCCACAGCTCGCGGCCTGCCCAGCCGAGTCCGACGACGGCAGCGCGGACCTTCATCGTGCGGCCACCGCGTCGGCGATGATCTCGGCCGTGGTGTGGAGGGCTTCCTCGGAGGCGAGCAGCACCCGGTGGTGCAGCCAGATGCAGTCGGTGCTGATCGCCTCCGTGTGCGGGCAGGTTGCGGCGAGCCTGTCGACGGTAGTGTCGGGCGCGGCCGTCTCCCAGAACGCGTCGGTGCGGTAGATCGCCCGGAAGGCGGCGAAGGCAGGCAGCCCGGACCCGACGAGCGTGTCGACGAGGGCGTTGCGGCCCTCCTCGGAGATACCGGGAATCCGGAACATGGCCATGTAGTGAGAGTTCCGGTCGGCGCGCGCATCGCCCCCCTGGGGTACGACGCCGTCGATCTCGCCGAGCAGCCGGGACAGCAGTGTCCAGCGCTGATCGCGCAGCGTGAGCTGGGCGTCGAGGCGGCTCAGCTGGGCGCGGAGCACGGACGCGGAAAATTCGTTGAGCCGCATGTTGGTGCCGGCAGTCTGGTGCATGTAGCGGCGGTCGGTGCGCGGCCGGCCACAGCTGTGCCGCAGGAAGGCGGCCTCGTACGTCTCCTCGTCGGGGAAAAGCAGTGCACCACCCTCGCCGGCGGTCATCAGCTTGCCGTTCTGGAAGCTGAACGTGGCGACCGTACCCAACTCGCCCACCCGCTTGCCCTGCCAGCGGGCACCGTGCGCGTGGGCGGCGTCCTGCAGCAGGGGCACGCCGGTGTCCGCGGAAAGCTTGTCGAGCGCGTCCATGTCAGCGATGAGCCCCGCCATGTGCACGGGCATGATCACCCTGGTGCGAGAGGTGATGGCGGACGCCGCGGCAGCCACGTCGATGTTGTACGTGTCGAGATCGACGTCGACGGGGACGGCGACCGCGCCGAGCCGCTGAGCGGCCTGGGACGAGGAGATGAAAGTGAAGGCCGGCACGATGACCTCCGTGCCCGGACCGACACCCAGACACTGCAGCGCCAGCTCCAGGGCATGGGTGCCGTTGGTGACGGCCAAAGCATGCGGGGCACCATGGAAGTCGGCGAACTCACTCTCGAAGGAGTCCACCTCCGACCCGCCCATGCGCCACCACTGACCCTGCTCCAGGGCCCGGATCAGGCCGGTGCGCTCGCCGTCGTCGTACTGCGGCCAGGAGGGAAACTCTGGTGCCGGTCGCGCGTTCATGTATCTCCAAATCTCCACTTCGGACATTTCTCGGCCGATGGCCGACGGACGGCATAAAGCGGGCGGGGCACGCGGCCGACCGCAGGTTCCACCTCGAGGATCAGACCCAAGAGTGCGACTTTCACGGTAGGCACCGCGCTCACCACGCCACATCCCCCGGTCTGGTAGCCGTCTGCCGGGGTGTGGGTCGGCCGGACGTGGGATCGTGGCGGGTGTGTGCGTCAGCCGGTCCTGGGTGCGCTCAGGCCGAAGAACGCGCAGTAGGAGTCCACTTGACCGTTCAGCATGTGGATGCCGTGGTGGACGTGGTGGCCGAGGGCGGCGGCCTGCCGCAGCAGGGGCGTCTCGTGGGGTTTCATGATGATGTCGCCCACCACCGCCGCGGGCGGGAGGGCTTCGGGCGCGAACGGCAGTGGGTCGCTGGATCGCAGTCCGAGCGGGGTCGCGTTGACCGCGATGTCGCTGTCATGCAGGGGCAGTTCGGCGACGGCGTGGATTCGGCCGGGCCAGTACGTGGCGAGTCGGCCGACAAGCGTGTCCAGTTTGGCCAGGTCCGGGTCGGTCACGGCGATCCGGTCCGCGCCGGCCGTCAGCAGCGCGCACGCGATGGCGCTGCCCGCCCCGCCGGCCCCGGCGAGCGCGACCCGCTTGCCTCGTATCTCATGCCCGGCGCGGGCGAGGCCGGTCACGAAACCGGAACCGTCGAAGTTCTCGGCGAGCCAACTGCCGTCGGTCTCGCGGCGCAGCACGTTGGCCGTTCCGGCGATCTTGACGGTATGGCTTTGCCGGTCGGCGAGCTGGGCGGCGTCCGCCTTGTGCGGGACGGTGACGAAGATGCCGTCGAGGTTACCGATCCGCTGCAGGCCGCGTACGACCCGTTCCAGATCGCCAGGGTGGACCTTCACCGGCACCAGCACCGCGTCGACGCCCTGTTCGGCGAAGAGCGGGTTGAGCAGGCCGGGGGACCGGACCTGCTCGACCGGGTCGCCGATCACCGCGTACAAGCGGGTGGTGCCGCTGATCGGGACCCGCGGCGGGGTGGCGGTGTCGGTCATCGCGGGTTCCCGGGGCCGGCAGAGGTGACCTGCCGGGCAGCCGGCCGGATGGCCTCTGCGAGCAAATCGGCGACGGTGAAGGCCAGTTCCATGGACTGTTCCTCATTCAGGCGAGGGTCGCGGGCGGTACGGTAGCGGGCCGACAGGTCAGCCTCACCGAGGCCCTGTCCGGTCGATCTCCGGCCGCCGCCGGGGGTGCCTCGCAGGTACGAGGGGAGGCCGGTGTGCGGGTTCGCCGGCTCCTGTGCGTACGCCCGGCGGGCGAGCGTCATCGCGCGAGCCGCGTGCCCGTGGGCGCGGGCAAGGTGCGGCGACATACGCTTCAGGAGACCGAGGTTGGCTCGCAGGTGCGATTCGGTGGTCTCGGCGAAGGTTTCCGCGCGGTCCCCGCTCTGCGGCGGGAATGCCTGGCCGCGGGCGACCGCCGCGAGCTGCTCGGAGAGCTGTACCGTCTCGGACTCGGCCACGATCGGGGGCGCGGTGCGCAGCGGTTCCACCGCTGTCCGGGCCCGGACCGGGTCCGGCCACTCGGGCTGCTGCGCCGCGGGTCTGTCCAGGGCCGCGGCGAGGCGGTCCGCGAGCCTCGGCTCCCGCGTGTTCCCGCCCCGGACCTCGCCGTGCGCTGCCTCTGATGTGCGCGTCATGCCGGCGGGACTCCCGTTCCGTGGAAACCTGCCGGCTCGATGAGTTGCCCGAGTGGCTGCCGTGGCATGCGCTCCAGGACCTCGGCGACGACCTGTTCGGACACGTCGTGGACCAGCTCCGCTCCCCCGAGCCCGTCGAGGACGAAGGCAAGGCCTGTGAGCGCCTTCTTGTCCCGGCGCATCAGGCGGATCAGCTCGGCCGTCCCGATCTCCTCGGGCAGCGCGGTGGGCAGGCCGTAGAACTCGACGACCTCCCGGTGCTCCGCCACCCGCTCGGGACCGATCCGGTCCAGGGCCCCGGCAAGCAGGCCCGCGAAGATCGTGCCGATCGCGACGGCCTCGCCGTGCCGGAGCGCGAAGCCGCCGGCCAGCTCCAGGGCGTGGCCCAGGGTGTGGCCGTAGTTGAGGATGTGTCGCGGGCCGGTGTCCCGCTCGTCGGCCGAGACGACGCCGGCCTTCAGCCTCACACTGGCAGCGATGCGCTCCGCGAGGCCGAGCCCTCGCAGGTCACCGGCACCGATGAAGTGGCAGCGGGCGATCTCACCCAGGCCGTTGAGCATCTCACGCCGGGGCAGGGTGGACAGGTAGTCGGTGTCGCACAGTACGGCGGCGGGCTGCCAGTAGGCGCCCACCAGGTTCTTACCGGAGGGCAGGTTGACCGCCGTCTTGCCGCCGACACTCGCGTCGACCTGGGCCAGCAGCGTGGTCGGCAGATGTACCACCGGCACGCCCCGGTGGTACAGGGCGGCGGCCAGGCCGACGACGTCGGTGGTGGTTCCGCCCCCGCAGGAGACGACCGCGTCGTTGCGTGTGAGGCCGAAGCGTACGAACTCCGCGCACAGGGCCTCGACGGTGGCGAGGTTCTTGTCCGGCTCACCGTCCCGGGCGGGCAGCAGCACGGTCTCCACTCCCGTGTCAGGCACCCATTCCGCGGGCCGGGCCGACACGACGGCGACCCGCCGGGCGCCGAGGCCCTGGATCACCTCGGCCAGCGTGGAACGCACCCCAGGGCCGATCAGCACATCGTAGGAACGTTCGCCCAGGTGGACCGGTATCTGTTCTCTCACTCCGCCTCACTCTGTCCTGTGGAAGCAGGTGGCACGCCGGGGCGGCCACCCCGCCGGGGTCTTCAGGAGACGGTCCGCCGTCTGAACCCCGGGCGCGACCGAGGCCGCTGACCGGAGGTCCGGCTGTGCACGGCGGGGTCGGCTGAAGCCTTCGCGAGCATCTCCGGCCTTTTCCGCAAGCGGTCGTGGTGGTTCGTCCGCTCAGCTCCAGTAGGTGCTGACGATCTTTTCGAGCTCGCTCTCGTCCCGGATGAGACGAAGCCGCTCCTCGCCGTCCTCAACGGTGAGGAAGAGGTTCGCGGTGAGCGTGACCTGCCCGTTGTCGATGACCCGTCGGCGGCGCCGCGGATGCGCCGCCATCTCCTCCAGCGGCAGGGCGTCGCGCCAGCGGGCCCAGTCCGCGGTGGTACGCGTCTCCGGCAGGAAGCGGTAACTGTCGCGCCAGTCTTTGGCGCGGGTCTTGTACTCGAGGAAGTAGTGCTTCTCCCGACGGGTCAACCGGAACTCGATGCCGTCCTGGACCGCGGTCTCTCCGGAGAACGGCAGCGGCTCCACGATGGAGATGCCCGCGTGCCCGGCGTCGGCGAGCCAGTCCACACCGTCGATGGTGACGCGCATGACCATGTGCTCGATGTCAGGGCCCCACACTCCCCCCGGCAGGAGGGTGGCCGCGGCCAGCACCTGCACGTCGAAGCCCAGCTCGACGAGGAGCCGATGGAACATGAAGTTCAATTCGACGCAGATGCCGCCCCGGCCGCTGAGCACGATCGTCTCGAAGGCCGGGTCAAGGTCGAAGGACGCCTGGGCCAGGCCGAGGGCGTCGCCACTGCTGTTCAGGTCCAGGGCGTAACCACTGTCGTAAGGGATCCGCATCTGGTGCTCGCGGTGGATCTTCCGCAGGGTCGCCAGGCTTGCGTCGGGCGTTCCCGAGAAGCCGAGGTACTCCAGATACTTGTCCTTGTCGAACATGCCTTATCTCCTTGGGTGTTCGTCGTCGGCGAGTGGCGGAGGGGGTAGGTCGGTGACCGGTGCGCCGGCCGTGCCGCGCACCGGTCGTGGAAGTTGAGATCACGTGCCGGAGTTGCCCCGGTCCGACGTACGATCAAATCCTGGCTTGACGTCCGCGTTGCCGGATTCCGGCAGGGAGGCGAGTCGGTCATTGATCTCGCACCATGCGTGGAGTATCCGGCGAGTCCACGTGGGATTCGAGGCGTTCCAGCAGCTCCTCGGCGGCCAGTTCCGCGGTGGGGTACTCGAAGGCGAAGGTGGCCGGGATACGGACGCCGGTGAGCGCCGACAGCCGGTTCCTGAGTTCGATGGCGGTCAGAGAGTCGAAACCGATGTCGAAGAAGGAAAGGTCCGGTCCGATGTCGTCCGCAGACACGTGGCCGAGGATCGTGACGACCTCGCGCTGGACCAGGTCGACCAAGATCTTTCCTCGCTGGTCCGGGGACGCCTCGGCCAGCCGATCTGCGAGCGTGTCGGCCCCGGTCGCCCCGTCACGGGCGGGCCGCCGGCTGACGCGGATGAGGCCGCGCAGCAGTGGGGGGACGGATGCGGAGTCGGTCTGGTCCCATATCGCCTCGAGTTCCATCTTCGTCAGGACCTGAACAGCGTCACGGTCAAGCAGCGCGAGGTCGAACAGCTCCATGCCCTCTTGCTCCGTGAGTTCGGTGCTGTTCCAGCGGTCGAAACGCTTCAGCTCGACCTCAGCGAGTTTGTCCAGCGCGTCCGATCCCTGCCCCCACCATCCCCACACCAGTGAGGTCGCCGGCAATCCGGAAGCATGACGGCGTACAGCTAGCGCGTCGAGGTAGGAGTTCGCGGCAGCGTAGTTGCCCTGACCCGCCGAACCGAAGATCCCCGAAAGAGAGGAGTACAGGACGAAGGCCGCGAGGTCGAGATCGCGCGTGAGTTCATCCAGAATGTGTGCCGCATCGGCCTTCGGGCGGAGCACCGCGTCGAGCTGTTCGGGCGTCAGGGACGTCACCACACCGTCATCCAGCGCTCCGGCTGCGTGGATCACGCCGGTAAGGGGGGTGTCCTTGGGAACCGAGGCCAGAAGCGCGACCATGGAGTCTCGATCGGACACATCGCACGCTACGACTCGGACGAGCGCCCCGAGCCCCTCGAGTTCGGCTTCCAACTCGGCCGCGCCCGGTGCGTCCGGTCCCCTCCGGCTGACCAGGACGAGGTTTCTGATCTTGTGCTTGGAGACCAGGTGCCTGGCCGCCAGACGACCCAGCCTACCCGTACCGCCGGTGATCAAGACCGTGCCCTCGGGGTTCAGTGGACGGCCATGGGCATCGGCGGGGGCGGCCTTGACGAGCCTCGGCACCGCCACCGCGCCTCTGCGAAGTGCCGCCTGAGGCTGCCCGGACGCGAGTACATCGGGAAGGCGCAAGGCCGACGCCTCCGTGCCGTCCGTGTCGACCAGGAGGATGCGGCCCGGGTTCTCGGACTGTGCCGAACGCAGCAGGCCGGCAGCCGTCGCAACGGCCAGATCGGGAGCCGGGTCCCCGTCCTGGACGACCGCACCCACCTGTGTGAGAGCGACGAGAGGAGTGTCCTGGAAGGCGGGTTCCGCGAGCCACGCCTGGACGACCTCCAGCACTCGCCCGGTGAGGTCCCGGACGGCGGCGAGGTCCGTACGTCCGTTCCCGGCCACATCGAGGACGAACATGCCGGGGGGCGTTGCGGCCACGGCACGAACGTCCTCGGCAGTTGTCACGGGTACGACGTTCAGCTCGTCATGCACGCTCCTGACGGAGATGGGCTCCCAGGCCACACGGAACATCCGCTCCTTGGACGCACCTGAGCCGACACGCAGCAGTTCCGGGACCACCGGTCGCAGGACCATCGAGTCGACGGCGGCCACAGGTGCGCCGAAGGCGTCGGCCAGGCGCAAGCGGATCGTGTCGCGGGCGAGCGGTGTGAGGTGAACCCGCAGTGTGGAGGTTCCGACGGCGTGCAGTCTGACGTCGCGCCAGACAAATGGCAGAGCCAGCTTCGGGCTCTCGCCGGCCATATCGGTGCGGAAGGCACAGGCGTGCATGGCCGCGTCCAGGAGGGCCGGGTGCAGCCCGTAGTCATCGCCCTTGCCCGCTGCCTCGGGCAGTGAGACCTCGGCGAACACCTCCTCGCCGCGCGTCCACGCCCCGCGCAGGCCCCGAAAGGCCGGACCGTAGCCGTATCCCGCCTGTGCCATGCCGTCGTAGGCGGAGGCGAGTACGTCCGGGTCGACGGCGGTGGCGCCGGGCGGCGGCCACTGGGTGAGGTCGAAATCGGCCCCACCCTCCTCCGGCACCAGGCGCCCGGAGGCATGACGGGTCCAGCTCCCACGTGGACCGGCTTCCTCCCAGCGGGAGTGGATCTGGACGGTGCGGTGGCGGGATTCGTCAGGCTCACCCACCCACACACGTACCTGGACACCGCCGCTCTCGGGCAGCAGCAGGGGGCGCTCGATGACCAGTTCGCCGACCAGGCCGCACCCGATCTCGTCGCCGGCGCGGACCGCGAGTTCCACGAAGGCCGCTCCGGGCACGAGGACGACTCCGGCGGCCGCGTGGTCGGCGAGCCAGGGGTGCGTGCGCAGCGACAGCCGGGAAGTGAACAACACGCCGTCCGAGCCGGGGATTTCGGTAACCGCGCCGAGCAGAGGATGGTCCGCCGCCTCGAGACCGAGGCCTGGCGCGTCCCCACCGGAGTCTGCCGGATCCAACCAGTAGCGCTGGCGCTGAAAGGCGTACGTGGGCAGATCTACGGGCCGCTCCGTACCGCGGCCGAGGACGGCCCCCCAGGAGACCTGAACGCCGTGGGTGTGCAGGTGGGCCAGCGAGGCGAGGAACCTGCGCGGGCCGCCGTCGTCGCGGTGCAGCGACCCGGTGACGACAGCGGGTGCCTGGAGCTCCTCCAGCACGTCCTGGACGCTCGACGCCAGCACAGGGTGGGAGCTGACCTCGATGAACACTCCATGCCCATCACCGGCCAGGGACCGAATGGCCGGGTCGAACTGCACGGTCTGCCGCAGGTTGCGATACCAGTACTCGGCGTCCAGCTCCGTGGTGTCCTGGAGTCGCCCGGTCACCGTGGAGTACAGCGGCACGCGCGAAGGCCCGCCGGAGACCCCGGTAAGTGCCTCAAGGAAAGGGTCGCGCAGCACATCCATCTGTGAGGAGTGTCCGGCGGCGTTGGCCCTGTGAATCCTGCGGGCGTGGATGCCCTCGGTCTCGCACCGGGCGAGCAGCTCTTCCAGGGCGGGCAGTCCACCGGTCACGACCACCGAGGAGGGTCCGTTGACTGCGGCGATCTCCA
This sequence comes from Streptomyces sp. NPDC055025, assembly GCF_053608565.1. NCBI lineage: Bacteria > Bacillati > Actinomycetota > Actinomycetes > Kitasatosporales > Streptomycetaceae > Streptomyces > Streptomyces sp. NPDC055025. The sequence goes on along the minus strand of NZ_JBSGVS010000001.1, from coordinate 159,402 downwards.
GGCCCGGCAACTCCTCGACCAGCACGGAGGCGGCCTTGACACCGGCAACGAGGGACGCCATGCCTCCGCGTCCCGACAACTCGGCGCGGATAACCTTGGCCCGGTAAACCACGAGGCGGGCGGCGTCCGGAAGGGACAGCGCACCGGCAAAGCAGGCAGCGGCGATCTCGCCCTGGGAATGACCCACGACCGCGTCCGGGACGACCCCGCACGCTTCCCACAGCGCGGCAAGCGACAGCATCAGTGCCCACGACACCGGCTGCACGACGTCGATGTCTTCAAGGGACCGGGCGCCCTCCACCTGCCGCACCACATCGAGCAACGACCAGCCGGTCAGCGGGTCAAGCGCCTCGGCGCACTCGGCCATGCTGGTCGCGAACACGGGCGACGCCTCAAGCAGTTCCCTTCCCATGCCCGCCCACTGCGCGCCCTGGCCGGGGAACACGAAGACAGTCCGGCCTACGACGCTCTCGGCCGTTCCCCCGACGACACCGGTCGCTGACTCGCCGTTGGCCACGGCGTCCAATGCGGTCAGCGCCTCTTCCCGGTCCTCGGCGAGCACGATCGCACGGTCGGGGTGAAGACCCCGGCTCCGCACCAGCGACCGGCCGACGTCGAGCAGGTCCAGCTCTTGACGTTGCCTCAGGAACGAACCAAGGCGCCGGGCCTGACCGGCGAGACCCGCCTCGCCACGGGCCGAGAGGACCAGTGGCACAACCGAGTCGCCCAGCACGCGCGCCTTCTCGTCGGACGGGTTCACGGATGTCTGCTCGGGCGCCTGCTCCAGGATGACGTGCGCGTTGGTGCCGCTGACGCCGAAGCCGGAGACCCCCGCACGACGAGGACGGCCGATCTGGGGCCACTCGTGCGCCTCGGTCAGCAGCTCAACCGCTCCAGCAGACCAGTCGACCTGAGGCGTGGGCTCGTCCACGTGCAAAGTCCGCGGCAGCACACCATGCCGCATGGCCATCACCATCTTGATCACACCAGCGACGCCTGCCGCATGGCCCGCGTGTCCAAGGTTCGACTTCACTGAACCGAGCCACAGCGGCAGTCCGGGGTCACGGCTCTGACCATAGGTGGCGAGCAGGGCCTGTGCCTCGATCGGGTCGCCCAGGGGGGTTCCGGTGCCGTGCGCCTCGACGATGTCGACATCGGCGGACGACAGACCAGCGGTAGCGAGTGCCTGGCGGATCACCCGCTGCTGCGAGGGCCCGTTCGGCGCGGTGAGTCCGTTGGACGCGCCATCCTGGTTCACCGCAGTGGCCCGTACGACGCCGAGAATCTCATGTCCGTCACGGATGGCATCGGAAACCCGCTCCAACAGCAGGACGCCCACGCCCTCGGCGGAGTTCGTGCCATCTGCGGATGCCGCAAACGCCTTGCACCGGCCGTCCTTCGCAAGAGTCCGCATACGCGAGGCCAACACCAGGCCGGCGGGAGTGCACATCACAGTGGAGCCCCCGGCCAGCGCCAACGACGACTCGCCCGAGCGCAGGGACTGCACTGCCATGTGCATGGCTACCAGGGACGACGAGCAGGCCGTGTCGATAGTGACTGCGGGCCCCTCGAACCCGAGAGTGTAGGAAACCCGTCCCGACAGGACGCTCGCCAAGCCGCCGGTCATCAGGTAGCCCTCGAGCTCGTCGGGGACGCTGTGGAAACCGGTGGCGTAATCGTGCCCGCCCACGCCGGCGAACACGCCGACGTTCTTGCCACGCAGAGCAGCCGGGTCTATGCCCGCCCGTTCGATCGCCTCCCACGACGTCTCCAGCATCAGACGCTGCTGCGGGTCCATGACCAGCGTCTCGCTTTGTGAGATGCCGAAAAAACCGGCGTCGAACTCGCCCACGTCGTGCAGGAACCCGCCGTCCCGTACATAACTCGTGCCGGCCCGATCGAGGTCCGGGTCGTACAGGTTCTCAAGATCCCAGCCCCGGTCGGTGGGGAATGCGCCGACTGCGGAACGACCATCGGCGATCAACTCCCACAACTCTTCAGGTGACGACACCCCACCGGGGAACCGGCACGCCATGCCCACGATGGCGATCGGTTCAGTCAAGCTGTCGCGGATCTTCTTGTTCTCGTTCTCCAGCTGCTCGTTCTCGATCAGTGAAGCCCGCAGCGCTTCGACAAGCTTTGCCTCTGAGCTGGTCATTCCCTGTCTCCATTCGTTCCGGTCGCGCGTCCGCTACTGCTTCCGGGCTTTCCTCATCGCGCGCTCGACCAGGTCGTCAACGCCCATCTCCTCGATCAGCAGCTTGCCGTCCTGCTTCGGTTCGGCGGTGTCCGGCGCTGTGGCACTTTCACCACCGGGGCTCGCCACCAGTTGCAGGAGTTTCTCCATGAGCCCGAGTTCCTGGAACCGGGACAGAGGCGTGGTGACCAGGACCCTCCGGATCTCGTCCTCCCGGCCCGCCGACTCGCCAACGGCCTCGGGGCACAGTTCCGCGAGCAGACGGCGCATCAGGCTCCGGGGGGTGGGATGGTCGAAGACGATCGTGGCAGGGAGGCGGATCCCTACGAGTCCGGTGAGTCGGTTGCGGAGTTCAACGGCCAGCATCGAGTCGAAGCCGACCTCCTGGAAAGCCCGGTCGGGGTCGACCTTGCCGGGTGTCGCATGGCCCAGAACCGCAGCGACCTCGCGCCGGACCAGATCCAGCAGCATCTGCTCTCGCTGGACCGGGAGCCTGGCGGCCAGCTGTTCAGCGAGGCCGCCCCGACGGGAGGCCACGTGCCGAGCGGTGCGACGGCCGGCACGCACGAGGCTCCGCAGCAGTACGTGTACGGGTTCGGACGCGGCTTGGGCGCGCAGCGCGGCGTAGTCCGGCTTGGCCGCCAAGAGCACCGCGTCGTCCGACTGCAGCGCCGCGTCGAACAGCGCCAGACCCTCCTGGCTGGAGTGTGCCATCAGGCCCTGCGGGGCCATCCTCCGCTGATTGGCCATGCCCAGGTTCCCGCTGGTGCCGGTCTGGTCCCATACCCCCCATGCGAGGGATGTCGCGGGCAGGCCGGAGCGGTGGCGGTGGAGGGCGAGGGCGTCCAGGGAGGCATTGGCGGCGGCGTAGTTGCCCTGACCGGGGTTGCCCAGGACCCCGGCGGCGGAGGAGAAGAGGACGAACGCCGCAAGATCGATGTCCCGGGTCAACTCGTGCAAGTGCAGTGCGGCATCAAGTTTCGGCCGCAGGACGGTGTCGACACGCTCCGGCGTCAGGGCGGTGACCACACCGTCGTCGAGGACTCCGGCGGTGTGAACGACCGCGGTGAGCGGATGTGCGTCCGGTACGGCGGCCAGGAGCGCCGCGACAGCGTCCCGGTCGGCGGTGTCGCACGCGGCGACGGTGACGGTCGCACCGAGGCCGGTCAGTTCCTCGTACAGCGCCGCCGCCCCCTCGGCATCCGGTCCGCTCCGGCTGGCCAGCAGCAAGTGCCGTACACCGTATTCGGTCACCAGGTGCCGGGCGACGAGACTGCCCAGCGTCCCGGTGCCGCCAGTGACAAGGACGGTGCCCTCAGGGTTGAGCCCGCGCCGGGGACCTTCGGCAAGCCGGACACGCCGGAGCCGAGGGACGAAGGCCACACCGCCGCGCACACGGACACGGGGCTCACCCGCGGCCACCGCGAGCCGCACGGCGTTCACGGCGTTCACGGCCTGCACGGCCTGCACGGCCGCCGGGTGCTCCGAGGCCGCCGCACCGCCGCGGTGCCGCCCGCCATGGTCGCTCTCGACAAGGACGATACGGTCCGGGTGCTCCGACTGCGCCGAACGCAGCAGACCCGACACAGCGGCTACGGTCAGATCGTCCTCGGCATCCGGGACGATCACAACGAGACGGCTGTGCGCCAGGACCGGTACTGCCAGCCAAGCCTGGACAACGGCCAACACGGCGGCGACCGCCTCACGCGGACCGGCGGGCGCGTGCCCGGCCTCGTACACCAGCAGGCCCGGTACCGCTGGACCGTCCGCCGCGAGGGCAGCAACATCTTCGGCACCGACGACGGTCACTGTAGTGCCGGCGTCCTTGGTCATCTCCCCCGGGGGAAGGGGAAGCTCGGCCCAGTCGACCTGGAACAGGGCGCCAGAGGCCGACGCATCCGCGATCTCTGCGCTTTCGGGCGAAAACGGCTCGGCGACAACGGCATCAGCGGTCAGCACCGGCGCCTCGGAGGCGTCCACCAGCTCAAAACGGGTCACCCCTGTGGTGGTGTCACGGGCCGCACGTACCCGTACCGCCGCCGCACCAGAAGCCAGCAAGGCCACCCCGCTCCACCGGGTCGCGATCACGTCCTCATCAGGAAACGCCGTTCGGACCGCTGCGTCGAGCAGCGCCGGGTGCAGGCCGTAGCGGTCGGCGTCGCCGACCGCCCTGTCGAGGGCCACATCGGCGGCGGGGCTGCCGGCAGGCCACGTGGCGCCGGAAGCGGACGGGGTCACCGGGCCGGGCACCAACGTGCCGTGTGCGTGGCGTGTCCACACCGCGTCCAGGCCGGCGTTGTCCGGGCGGGAGTACACCTCAACCGGCCGCCGCCCCTGCCCATCGGCCTCCCCGACGGTCATCTGCACGGCTCTGCCGCCCCGCAGCGGCAACAGCACGGGCCGCTCCACGGTCAGCTCCTCGACCACCGCACTGCCCACCTCGTCACCGAACCGGATGGCCAGCTCCACCAACACCGCACTCGGCACGACAATGACGTCACCGACGGTGTGATCACCCAGCCAGGGGTACGCGTCCACCGACCACCGCGAGGTGGTCATAAAACCGCCGGAGTCCGGCCGGCCAACGACCGCCCCGATGAGCGGATGATCGCCGGCGGCTTGTCCGAGCGCGACAGCGTCGACAGCAGGAGCGGAGCGCAGCCAATAATGCTGGTGATCGAAGGCATACGTCGGGAGATCGACCTGCGAGGCACCGGCACCGGCACCGGCACCGGCCAGCAGCATTGCCGCCCAGTCCACAGGCACGCCCCGGACAAAAAGCTCGGCCATCGAGGTGAACAGCCGGCCCAGGCCTCCCTCCTCACGACGCAGCGAACCACCGACCACGGCCTCTGTGTCGGCCTGGTCAACGATCTCGCTGACCGGCTGCACCAGAACCGGGTGAGCGCTCGACTCCACGAACACCGAGTAACCCTCACCCAGCAGGTCGGCGATCGCGGGACCGAAACGGACCTGGCCACGCAGATTCCGGTACCAGTACCCGCCGCCCAGGACATCCGCCTCCTTTACCCACTCGCCCGTCACAGTCGAGTAGAAAGGAACCAGCGGCGCCTGGGCACGGATGTCGGCAAAGGCGGTTGTCAGTACGTCCTCGATCGCCTCAACATGCCGGGTGTGGGAGGCGTAGTCCACCGCCACCCGGCGCACCCGCACACCCTCCGCGGCAAGGACATCGAGAGCTTCATCGAGAGCCTCGGCATCACCGGCGATCACCACCGAGGACGGACCATTGACCGCCGCCACCTCCACCCGGCCCGCCCACCGCTCCAGCCACCCGGCCACCTCAGCCTCGGACAGCGCCACCGACGCCATACCACCGCGGCCCGCCAGACTTGCGGCGATCACCTGACTACGTACCGCCACCACCTGGGCCGCGTCCTCCAGCGACAACGCACCCGACACACACGCCGCCGCTATCTCACCCTGCGAATGACCCACCACCGCATCCGGCACCACACCCACCGACGACCAGACGGCGGCAAGGCCGATCATCACAGCGAAGCTCGCAGGCTGCAGCACATCCACGCGCTCCAGGAGACCGGCCGGAGCATCCCCTCGCAGCACATCCACCAGCGACCAGTCCACCCACCGCTCCAACACCGCCGCGCACTCAGCGATCCGCTCCGCGAACACCGGCGACGAATCGAGGAGTTCGCGACCCATACCGGCCCACTGCGAGCCCTGCCCCGGAAAGACGAACACGACCTTTCCGGCCCCGCCCAGAGTCGACACGCTGCCAGTGACCACACCGGGATGAGACTCACCCCGCGCCAGCGCACCAAGCCCCGCCAACGCCTCCTCCCCGGAGTCGGCCACGATCACCGCACGCTCGGACAACATCGCCCGCTGAGCGACCAACGCACCCGCCACGTGCGGCAGTGGCACCTCACTCGACTCCACAAAGGACGTCAACCGCTCGGCCTGGCCCGCCAGGGACCCGGCACTCCTCGCCGACACCACCAGCGGCACCACACCATCGCCGACGTCCACCATCGGCTCAGGCACAGACTCCACCGGCGTCACGGGCTGCTCTTGCGGGGCCTGTTCCAGGATCAGGTGCGCGTTGGTCCCACTGACACCGAAGGACGACACACCAGCACGGCGCGGCCGACCGGTGTCAGGCCACTCCCGGGACTCGGTCAGCAGCTCGACCGCGCCCGCGGTCCAGTCCACCTTCGCCGACGGAGCATCGACATGCAGCGTCGGCGGCATAACCCCGTACCGCAGCGCCTGCACCATCTTGATCACACCAGCCACACCCGCCGCGGCCTGGGTATGACCGATGTTCGACTTCAACGACCCCAGCCACAACGGGCGCTCGGGTTCCCGGTCACGGCCGTACGTCGCCAGCAGCGCCTGCGCCTCGATCGGATCACCCAGAACCGTGCCCGTGCCGTGCCCCTCCACCACATCCACATCCGCCGTCGAAAGCCCCGCATTGGCAAGCGCCTTACGGATCACGCGCTGCTGCGACGGACCATTCGGCGCCGTCAACCCGTTCGACGCGCCGTCCTGATTCACCGCGCTGCCACGGATCACCGCGAGCACCCGATGCCCGCGCCGCCGAGCCTCCGACAACCGCTCCAGAACCACCACCCCGACACCCTCGGCCCAGCCGGTGCCATCCGCGGCATCCGCATACGACTTACACCGGCCATCCAAGGACAGTCCGCCGTGGCGCGAGAACGTCTCGAACGCCCCCGGCGTCGCCATCACCTTGGCCCCGCCCGCCAGCGCCAGCGAGCACTCCCCCTGCCGCAACGCCTGCGCCGCCAGATGGATCGCGACCAGCGAGGACGAACACGCCGTGTCCACCGTCACCGCCGGACCCTCAAAACCGAACACATACGACACCCGGCCTGAGGCCACACTCGACGCCGCCCCCGTGCCGATACCCCCCAGCTCGGAGTGCACGTTGCCACCCGCGAAGTAGTCGGTGCCCATGACGCCGGAGAACACCGCGACCTCTTGGCCCTTCAACGTCCCCGGGTCGATCCCGGCCTGTTCCAACGCCTCCCACGAGGTCTCCAGCAACAACCGCTGCTGCGGATCCATCGCCAGCGCCTCACGCGGCGAGATCCCGAAGAAACCCGCGTCAAACTCCCCCGCCTCATACAGGAACCCACCCCGGGGCACATAGGAGGTGCCGGCCTGGCCCGGGTCGGAGTCGAACGAGCCCTCCACATCCCAGCCACGATCGGACGGGAAACCGGACACACCGTCCCGGCCCTCGCTGACCAGCCGCCACAAATCCTCCGGACCCGCCACACCACCGGGCAGACGACACGCCATACCCACAACCGCAACCGGCTCCCCGGAGGCCGCCAAGAGCTGGCGGTTCTGCTTCTTCAGCGAGCCGACCTCTTCGAGCGATGCTCGGAGCGCCTCGACGACCTTTTCATAAGGAGCACTCACTTGAAATCCCCAACCGTCAGGTGCCGCAGAGTCACTTGTCGCCGAGCGCCAGCTGCACAAGATCGTCGACGTTCAAGTCGGCGATCGCGGTCTCATCATCGGCGTCGTCCACCATGCCGATCGGCGTTTCGTGGTCATTGAGTTCAACCAGCCTGACCAGGGCGTCCAACAGTCCAGCCGCCCGGACCCGGGCGAGTGGGAGCGATGCGAGCCCGCGCCGCAGCCGTGCCTCGTCCACGTCCGGGCCGGCCGTGACGCCGTCGGGGAACACTTCGCGGTGGAGATAGCGGGCGAGGGCGAGCGGGTTGGGGTAGTCGAAGACGATGGTGGCGGCAAGCTTGAGGCCGGTCGCCCCACGAAGACGGTTACGCAACTCGACCGAGGTGAGCGAGTCGAACCCGGCATCCTTGAACGCCGTCTCCGCCCCGACCTTCGCGATCCCCGCATGACCAAGAACCATCGCCACATGACCACGCACAAAATCAAGCAGCAACGCTTCCTGCTCCTGCGATGTGAGCCCCGCAAGCCGGACAGCAAGACCGCCACCACCATCCCCCACCCCTGCCTGCCTGTCCCCCGCCCGCACCCGCCGCCGTCCGCCATGCACCAGACCACCCAAAAGCCCTGGAAGACCCCCACCGGCCACAGCATCAGCGCGCAGCCTCCGCAGATCCAGCTTGATCGGCACCACCAGAGCCGCGGAAACCCGCAGAGCCACGTCGAACAACCCCATCCCCTCCGCGGGCGCGATAGGCAGGATGCCGCCACGGCTCATGCGGGCCTGGTCGACCTCACCCAGGTGGGCGGTCAATCCGGTGCTCTGCTCCCACAGGCCCCAGGCCAGCGACACCGCAGGCAGGCCCGCCGCCCGCCGCCGGTGAGCCACCGCGTCGAGATAGGCATTGGCCGCCGCGTAATTGCCCTGCCCCGCCGCACCGATCAAACCCGACGCGGAAGAGAACACCGCGAACACCGACAGATCCATGTCCCGCGTCAGCTCGTCCAGATGTCCGACGGCCGCCACCTTCGGCCCGAACACATATGCCAACCGTGCCGGCGTCAGCGCGCCGATCACACCGTCGTCCAACACACCAGCGGTGTGGACAACACCGGTCAGCGGATGCTGCGCCGACACAGAACCCAGAAGCGCGGCCACCGCATCCCGGTCAGCGACATCACACGCCGTCACAGTTACCGATTCGGCACCCAACTCGCCGAGTTCGGCGGCCAGCTCCCGCGCCCCCTCGGCCTCCAGACCACGCCGGCTGACCAGAACCAGATGCCGCACACCGTGCTCAGCCACCAGGTGCCGGGCCAACAACGCACCCAGCGAACCCGTACCACCCGTAACCAGAACCGTCCCCTCGGAGTCGAAGACGGCGGGGACATCAGAGATGTCGGGGACGGCGGCACCGCTCGTGTCACGGACCAGACGTGGCACGGACAACACCGTGCCCCGCACAGCGACCTGGGACTCACCGGTAGCGAGCACAGCAGCGAGGACCGGCCCCATTTCGACGCCGGTGACATCAAGGCCGGAACCGGCAGCAATGTCGAGCAGAATGATCCGGTCGGGATTCTCGCTCTGGGCAGCCCGGACCAGACCCCACACAGCGGCACCGGCCGGATCGGTGACATCGCCGTCCCCACCAGCCGGCACCGCACCCCTGGTAACCACCACCAGCTTGCCGCTCTCAAAAGCCGGGGCCACCAGCCAGGCCTGAAGCACACCCAGCGCCCTGCCCGTCAGGGCGAGCACCTCATCGGCGTCGTCAGCCCCGTCCCCGTAGGCCTCCAGGACGGCCACGGCCGGAGCATCGACGGCCAGGGCGGCCACATCTTCGGCGGTGGCGACCGGTACCCACGACGGCACCATCTCCGGATCCAGGCCAGACACGGGCAGTTCGGCCCACTCCACCCGGAACAGGGAGCCGTCCTCGCCCGCCGCACCGGCCACCGCCCCCAACCGCTCGGCGGAGACCTCCCGGAACACCAACGAGTCCATGCTCAGGACAGGTTCACCAGTCTCATCGGCCGCCTGCAACGACAGCACATCCGGCCCGGAAGACACCAGCCGCACCCGCAACGCCGAAGCACCAGCCGCATACAACACCACATCGTTCCAAGAAAACGGCAGCACAGTCCGCGACCCGCCCACCCCACCAGCAACCTCATCCGGCCGAACAAGCCCCCTGGCATGCAGAGCAGCATCAAACAACGCGGGATGAATACCGAACCTGACAGCATTGTCCCGCTGCTCGTCAGGCAGGACGACTTCCGCAAAAACCTCCTCACCCCGCCGCCACACCGCACGCAGCCCCCGAAACGCCGGACCAAACGCATAACCCCGACCAAACATCTCCTCATAAAACCCACCGACATCGAGCGGCACCCGCTCCGCACCGACCGGCGGCCAGACCGAGACATCAAAGCCGGCCATACCCGTACTCCCCGCCAAGACCGACCCCAGCCGGCCAGTAGCATGACGGGTCCACACATCACTGCCGTGATCCCCGGCGGTGTCCTCAGACGCCGAGTACACAGTGACAGCACGGCTACCGTTCTCCTCCAGGCCACCGACCGCGACCTGGACACGGACACCACCCCGCTCCGGCACCACCAGCGGCGCCTCGATCACCAACTCCTCCACCACACCGCAACCAACCTCGTCACCAGCACGAACCGCCAGCTCCACCAGACCCGTACCCGGCACCAGCACAACCCCACTCACCGCGTGATCGGCCAACCAGGAATGCGTCCGCAGAGACAACCGCGACGTACACAGGACACCACCGGTCTCCGGCACCGCCACCACCGCACCCAACAACGGATGATCAACACCCGCCTGACCAAGCGCAACAGCGTCAACAACAGGAGCAGAGCGCAGCCAATAATGCTGGTGATCAAAGGCATACGTCGGAAGCTCAACGTGTGAAGCACCAGCAACCGGCAGCGTTGCCGCCCAGTTCACGACCACACCCCGAACGAAGAGTTCGGCCATCGAGACCAGCAACCGGCCCAGGCCGCCCTCCTCACGACGCAGCGAACCACCGACCACGGCCTCTGAGTCGGCCTGGTCGACGATCTCGCTGACCGGCTGCACCAGAACCGGGTGAGCGCTCGACTCCACGAAGACGGTGTGGCCGCCGGCCAGCAGGTCGGCGATCGCGGGACCGAAACGGACTTGGCCACGCAGGTTCCGGTACCAGTAACCACCGCCCAGGACATCCGCCTCCCGCACCCACTCGCCCGTCACCGTCGAGTAGAAAGGAACCAGCGGCGCCTGAGCACGGATGTCGGCGAAGGCGGTTGTCAGTACGTCCTCGATCGCCTCCACATGCCGGGTGTGGGACGCGTAGTCGACCGCCACCCGGCGCACCCGCACACCCTCCGCGGCAAGGACATCGAGAGCTTCATCGAGGGCTTCGGCATCACCGGCGACCACCACCGACGCCGGACCATTGACCGCCGCCACCTCCACCCGGCCCGCCCACCGCTCCAGCCACCCGGCCACCTCAGCCTCGGACAGCGCCACCGACGCCATACCACCACGACCCGCCAAATCACCCGCAATCACCCGACTGCGCACCGCCACAATGCGAGCAGCATCCTCCAGCGACAACGCACCCGCCACACACGCCGCGGCGATCTCACCCTGCGAATGACCGACCACCGCATCCGGCACCACACCCACCGACGACCAGACGGCGGCAAGGCCGATCATCACAGCGAAGCTCGCAGGCTGCAGCACATCCACGCGCTCCAGGAGATCGGCCGGAGCATCCCCTCGCAGCACATCCACCAGCGACCAGTCCACCCACCGCTCCAACGCCGCCGCGCACTCAGCGATCCGCTCCGCGAACACCGGTGAGGAATCGAGGAGTTCGCGACCCATACCGGCCCACTGCGAACCCTGCCCCGGAAACACCAGCACCGTCCGCCCCGAGGCGGAGGCCGGCGACAATCCGCCAGTGACCACACCAGGATGGGACTCACCCCGCGCCAGCGCCTCCAGACCCGCCACAGCCTCACCCCGCGAGCCGGCCACAACCACCGCACGCTGGGACAACACCGCACGCTGAGCGACCAACGCCGCGGCCACGTCCGTCAGGGGCACCTTCTCGCCGGACTCCACAAAGGACGTCAACCGCTCGGCCTGGCCCGCCAGGGACCCGGCACTCCTCGCCGACACCACCAGCGGCACCACACCCTCATCGGTCCCCGCCGGCCCAGGCCCGACAGGCTCCGGCACTGCGGGCTGCTCTTGCGGGGCCTGTTCCAGGATCAGGTGCGCGTTGGTCCCACTGACACCGAAGGACGACACACCAGCACGGCGCGGCCGACCGGTTTCTGGCCACTCCCGGGACTCGGTCAGCAGCTCGACCGCGCCCGCGGTCCAGTCCACCTTCGCCGACGGAGCATCGACATGCAGCGTCGGCGGCATGACCCCGTACCGCAGCGCCTGCACCATCTTGATCACACCAGCCACACCGGCCGCGGCCTGGGTATGACCGATGTTCGACTTCAACGAACCCAGCCACAACGGCCGGTCCTCGGGCCGGTCCTGCCCGTACGTAGCGATCAGCGCCTGCGCCTCGATCGGATCACCCAGAACCGTGCCCGTGCCGTGCCCCTCCACCACATCCACATCCGCCGTCGAAAGACCCGCATTGGCAAGCGCCTTACGGATCACCTGCTGCTGCGACGGACCATTCGGCGCCGTCAGACCATTCGACGCGCCGTCCTGATTCACCGCGCTGCCACGGATCACCGCGAGCACCCGATGCCCACGCCGCCGAGCCTCCGACAACCGCTCCAGAACCACCACCCCGACGCCCTCGGCCCAGCCGGTGCCATCCGCGGCATCCGAGAACGCCTTGACCCGGCCGTCGACGGCGAGGCCGCCGTGGCGCGAGAACGCCACGAACGCCCCCGGCGTCGCCATCACCGTGGCCCCGCCCGCCAGCGCCAGCGAGCACTCCCCCTGCCGCAACGCCTGCGCCGCCAGATGGATCGCGACCAGCGAGGACGAACACGCCGCGTCGACCGTCACCGCCGGACCCTCAAAACCGAACACATACGACACCCGGCCTGAGGCCACACTCGTCATCGCCCCCGTGCCGATAAACCCTTCCAGTTCCGTCACGCTGAAGGCGTACCCCTGTTCCATGACGCCGGAGAACACCGCGACCTCTTGGCCCTTCAACGTCCCCGGGTCGATCCCGGCCCGTTCCAACGCCTCCCACGAGGTCTCCAGCAACAACCGCTGCTGCGGATCCATCGCCAGCGCCTCACGCGGCGAGATCCCGAAGAAACCCGCGTCGAACTCCCCCGCCTCATACAGGAACCCACCCCGGGGCACATAGGAGGTGCCGGCCTGGCCCGGGTCGGAGTCGAACGAGCCCTCCACATCCCAGCCACGATCGGACGGGAAACCGGACATACCGTCCCGGCCCTCGCTGACCAGCCGCCACAAATCCTCCGGACCCGCCACACCACCGGGCAGACGGCACGCCATACCCACAACCGCAACCGGCTCCAACTTCTCGGCCTCAAGCTCCAGCACACGCTGATGGGAACGGCGTGCCTCTGCGAGGGTGCGCTTGAGATAGTCGCGAAGCTTGCTTTCATCTGCCATCGGGGTTCAGCTCCTAGAGGCTGTGACAGTCGGCGGTTGCTAGTTGCCGAACTCGGTGTCGATCAGGTCGAAGAGTTCGTCGTCCGAGGCGGCATCGAAGTCGAGCTCCTCCTCAGCGGGCGGGGTTCCGTTCGCCAGCGACCAGGAGGCCAGAAGGCCCTGAAGCCGGGCTGTCACTTGGGCGCGGACCGAGTCGCCGGCGGGCGTCCCGACCAAGATGGCATCGAGCCTGCTCAGTTCAGCCAGCAGCGGATGCGTTTCGGCCACGGATTGCGTTGTGGTCCCGAGTTCGCGGTGGAGATAGCGGGCGAGGGCGAGCGGGTTGGGGTAGTCGAAGACGATGGTGGCGGCAAGCTTGAGGCCGGTGGCCCCACGAAGACGGTTACGCAACTCGACCGAGGTGAGCGAGTCGAACCCGGCGTCCTTGAACGCCGTCTCCGCCCCGACCTTCGCGATCCCAGCATGACCGAGGACCATCGCCACATGACCACGCACAAAATCAAGCAGCAACGCTTCCTGCTCCTGCGATGTAAGCCCCGCAAGCCGGACAGCAAGACCGCCACCACCATCCCCCGCCCCTGCCTGCCTGTCCCCCGCCCGCGCCCGCCGCCGTCCGCCATGCACCAGACCACCCAGAAGCCCTGGGAGACCCCCACCGGCCACAGCATCAGCACGCAACCTCCGCAAATCCAGCTTGATCGGCACCACCAGAGCCGCGGAAACCCGCAAGGCCACGTCGAACAACCCCATCCCCTCTGCGGGGGTGAGGGGCAGGATGCCGCCGCGGCTCATGCGGGCCTGGTCGATCTCGCTGAGGTGGGCGGTCAGGCCCGTGTTCTGCTCCCACAGGCCCCAGGCCATCGAGACACCGGGCAGGCCGGCGGCCCGCCGATGGGCCATGAGCGCGTCAAGGTAGGAGTTGGCAGCGGCGTAGCTGCCCTGGCCTGCGGAACCGAGCAGAGCGGCCGCGGAGGAGAAGACGGCGAACGAAGCGAGTTGCGGAGCGAGTTCACGGGTCAGCTCGTCCAGGTGACGGACGGCGGCGACCTTCGGGGCGAAGACTCCCTCGATACGTTCCGGCGTCAGCGCGCCAATCACACCGTCGTCCAACACACCAGCGAGGTGAACGACACCAGTGAGCGGATGCTCGGCAGGTACGCCCGCCAGAAGAGCCGCCACCGCGTCCCGATCGGCGACATCACACGCGGAGACCGTCACCACCGCACCCGACTCACCAAGCTCCGCAACCAGTTCGGCCGCACCCCCCGCACCAGGACCGCGGCGGCTGACCAGCAACAGATGCCGCACACCATGCGCCTCGACCAAGTGCCGAGCGACCAGAACGCCCAGAGAACCGGTACCACCCGTAACCAGAACCGTCCCCTCGGAGTCGAAGACGGCGGGGACATCAGAGATGTCGGGGACGGCGGCACCGCTCGTGTCACGGACCAGGCGTGGCACGGACAACACCGTGCCTCGCACGGCGACCTGGGACTCACCGGTAGCGAGCACAGCGGCGAGGACCGGCCCCATTTCGACGCCGGTGACATCAAGGCCGGAACCGGCGGCAATGTCGAGCAGAACGATCCGGTCGGGATTCTCGCTCTGGGCAGCCCGGAGCAGACCCCACACAGCGGCACCGGCCGGATCGGTGACATCGCCGTCCCCACCAGCCGGCACCGCACCCCTGGTAACCACCACCAGCTTGCCACTCTCAAAAGCCGGGGCCACCAGCCAGGCCTGAAGCACGGCCACGACGCGGGTGGTCAGGCCGAGCGGGTCCTCGCCGTCTCCGGACGTCGCCGCGAGGACGGCGACCGGCGGCAGAGTCTCGCGGGCGGCGAGCGCCATCACGTCGTCGACAGTGGCGAGAGGCGCCCAGGAGGCGGGAGCGGCGGCACCCTCGGAGGCTGGCAGCGGCGCCCACTCCACCCGGAACAGGGAGCCGTCCTCGCCCGCCGCACCGGCCACCGCCCCCAACCGCTCGGCGGAGACCTCCCGGAACACCAACGAGTCCATGCTCAGGACAGGTTCACCGGTCTCATCGGCCGCCTGCAACGACAGCACATCCGGCCCGGAAGACACCAGCCGCACCCGCAACGCCGAAGCACCAGCCGCATACAACACCACATCGTTCCAAGAAAACGGCAGCACAGTCCGCGCCCCGCCCACCCCACCAGCAACCTCATCCGGCCGAACAAGCCCCCTGGCATGCAGAGCAGCATCAAACAACGCGGGATGAATACCGAACCTGACAGCATTGTCCCGCTGCTCGTCAGGCAGGACGACTTCCGCAAAAACCTCCTCACCCCGCCGCCACACCGCACGCAGCCCCCGAAACGCCGGACCAAACGCATAACCCCGACCAAACATCTCCTCATAAAACCCACCGACATCGAGCGGCACCCGCTCCGCACCGACCGGCGGCCAGACCGAAACATCAAAACCGGCCATACCCGTACTCCCCGCCAAGACCGACCCCAGCCGGCCAGTAGCATGACGGGTCCACACATCACTGCCGTGATCCCCGGCGGTGTCCTCAGACGCCGAGTACACAGTGACAGCACGGGTACCGTTCTCCTCCAGGCCACCGACCGCGACCTGGACACGGACACCACCCCGCTCCGGCACCACCAGCGGCGCCTCGATCACCAACTCCTCCACCACACCGCAACCAACCTCGTCACCAGCACGAACCGCCAACTCCACCAGACCCGTACCCGGCACCAGCACAACCCCACTCACCGCGTGATCGGCCAACCAGGAATGCGTCCGCAGAGACAACCGCGACGTACACAGGACACCACCGGTCTCCGGCACCGCCACCACCGCACCCAACAACGGATGATCAACACCCGCCTGACCAAGCGCAACAGCATCAACAACAGGAGCAGAGCGCAGCCAATAATGCTGGTGATCAAAGGCATACGTGGGGAGATCGACCTGGGTGGCGGCGGCAATGGCCGGGAGGACACCCGCCCAGTCGACGGGGACGCCCCGGACGAAAAGCTCGGCCATCGAGACCAGCAACCGGCCCAGGCCGCCATCGTCACGACGCAGCGAACCACCGACCACGACACGAGACCAGACCGTGTCATCCGCCTCGTCCACGATCTCGCTGACCGGCTGGACCAGGACGGGGTGAGCGCTCGACTCCACGAACACCGAGTAACCCTCACCCAGGAGGTCGGCGATCGCGGGACCGAAACGGACCTGGCCACGCAGATTGCGGTACCAGTAACCACCGTCGAGGACACCCGCCTCCTTTACCCACTCGCCCGTCACCGTCGAGTAGAAAGGAACCAGCGGGGCCTGAGCACGGATGTCGGCGAACGCCTCACCCAGGATCTCCTCGATCGCCTCAACATGCCGGGTGTGGGAGGCGTAATCCACCGCCACCCGGCGCACCCGCACACCCTCCGCGGCAAGGACATCGAGAGCTTCATCGAGGGCTTCGGCATCACCGGCGATCACCACCGAGGACGGACCATTGACCGCAGCCACCTCCACCCGGCCCGCCCACCGCTCGATACGCCCGGCCACCTCAGCCTCGGACAGCGCCACCGACGCCATACCACCCAGGCCCGCCAAATCACCCGCGATGACCTGACTGCGTACCGCCACAATCCGGGCAGCGTCCTCAAGCGACAACGCACCCGCCACACACGCCGCCGCTATCTCACCCTGCGAATGACCCACCACCGCATCCGGCACCACACCCACCGACGACCACACCGCCGCCAAACCCACCATCACCGCAAAACTCGCCGGCTGCACCACATTCACCCGCTCCAACACCCCAGCCGGAACATCCCCCCGCAACACATCAACGAGCGACCAGTCCACCCAAGGCTCCAACGCCGCCGCGCACTCAGCGATCCGCTCCGCGAACACCGGTGAGGAATCGAGGAGTTCGCGACCCATGCCGGCCCACTGCGAACCCTGCCCCGGAAACACCAGCACCGTCCGCCCCGCGACCGCGGCCGGCGACAATCCGCCAGTGACCACACCAGGATGGGACTCACCCCGCGCCAGCGCCTCCAGACCCGCCACAGCCTCACCCCGCGAGCCGGCCACAACCACCGCACGGTCGGAGAGCAGCGCCCGTCGTGTCATCAGCGTCGCCGCCACGGCGTCCAGCGGCGCGGTCTCGGACGTCTCCGCCGTCTCAAGGAACGAGGCGAGGCGTGCGGCCTGCCCTGCCAGGGATGCCGTCGAGGCGGCGGACACAACCAGCGGAACCACTCCGGCGGTCGATGCGGCCGGCGCCGCGGGCTGCTCCTCCGGTGCCTGTTCCAGGATCAGGTGCACGTTCGTGCCGCTGATGCCGAAACTTGAGACACCGGCGCGGCGCGGCCTGCCCTCCTCCGACCAAGCGCGGGCCTCGGTGAGCAGTTCGACCGCGCCCGCCGTCCAGTCGACCTGGGGCGTCGGCTCCGTCACGTTGAGCGTGGGCGGCATGATGCCGTGTCGGAGCGCCTGCACCATCTTGATCACGGCGGAGACACCGGCCGCGGCCTGCGTGTGACCTACGTTGGACTTGAGCGAGCCCAGCCAGAGCGGGCGCTCCGGGTCCCGGTCCCGGCCGTACGTGGCGAGCAGGGCCTGCGCCTCGATGGGGTCGCCGAGCTCCGTGCCGGTGCCGTGCGCCTCCACGACGTCGATGTCGGCCGCGGCGAGGCCACCGTTGGCGAGCGCCTTGCGGATGACCCGCTGCTGCGAGGGCCCGTTGGGGGCGGTCAGGCCGTTCGAGGCGCCGTCCTGGTTCACGGCCGAGCCGCGGACGACGGCGAGCACCCGGTGGCCGCGCCTGCGGGCCTCCGAGAGGCGTTCCAGGACGACGATGCCGACGCCCTCGGACAGGATGGTGCCGTCGGCACCGGCCGAGAACGCCTTGACCCGGCCGTCGGCGGCGAGGCCGCGCTGGCGCGACATGCCGCGCAGGCCGATCGGTGAGCCCATGACGGCGACACCGCCTGCGAGGGCGAGCGAGCATTCACCCTGACGCAGTGCCTGGGCAGCGAGGTGGATGGCGACGAGGGACGAGGAGCAGGCCGTGTCGACGGTCACCGCGGGGCCCTCGAAGCCGAACACG
Organism: Streptomyces sp. NPDC055025; assembly: GCF_053608565.1. Classification (NCBI taxonomy): domain Bacteria; kingdom Bacillati; phylum Actinomycetota; class Actinomycetes; order Kitasatosporales; family Streptomycetaceae; genus Streptomyces; species Streptomyces sp. NPDC055025. The sequence goes on along the minus strand of NZ_JBSGVS010000001.1, from coordinate 141,036 downwards.
TACGACACCCTGCCGGAGGCCACGCTACCGGCGGTGGCCGTCGTGACGAAGCCTTCGAGTTCGTCGGGCATGTTGCTGAGGGAGTCGACGTAGTCGTGGATGGAGACGCCCGAGAAGACACCGATGTTGTCGCCGCGCGCGGAGAGGGGGTCGATGCCGGCCCGCTCCAGGGCCTCCCACGAGGTTTCGAGGAGGAGCCGCTGCTGTGGGTCCATGGCGAGCGCCTCGCGCGGCGAGATGCCGAAGAAGCCGGGGTCGAACTGGGCGGCGCTGTGCAGGAATCCGCCCTTGTGGACGTAGGCCGTGCCAGGCTTGTCGGGGTCGGCGTCGAACAGGCCGTGGAGGTCCCAGCCGCGGTCGTCCGGGAGGGCCACCATGCCGTCGCGGCCCTCGGCCACGAGACGCCAGAGGCTGTCGGGGTCGTCGACGCCGCCGGGCAGGCGGCAGGCCATGCCGACGATGGCGATGGGCTCGTCGGGCTCGGCGGGGACGGTGGGGGTGGCGGTGGCGGTGGCACCGGCCGTGTCGTCGCCGAGCTCCTCGCGCAGGTAGCGGGCGAGTGCCAGCGGGGTGGGGTAGTCGAAGATGAGGGTGGCGGGGAGCTTGACGCCGGTGGCGGCGCCGAGCCGGTTGCGGAGTTCGACCGCGGTGAGCGAGTCGAAGCCGATCTCGCTGAACCCTCGTGTGCCCTGGGCGAGTTCGGCGGCGTTGAAGCCGAGGACCGCGGTGGCTTCGGCCTGCACAATGCCGAGCAGGACGGCTTCCTGTTCGGCCTCGGGCAGTCCGGCGAGGCGCCGGAACAGGTCACTGCTGTCGCCTGCGCCGGCGCGTGCGAGGCGCCGGCCACTGCGCACCAGGCCGCGCAGCAGGTGCGGGACGGTGCCGCCGGAGGCCGCGTCGGCACGCAAGGACCGCAGGTCGAGCTTGATCGGTACGAGCAGGGTGTGTTCGGCTCGCAGGCCGGTGTCGAGCAGGGCGAGGGCCTCGGCGGGGGTGAGTGGCAGGATGCCGCCGCGGCTCATGCGGGCCTGGTCGATCTCGCTGAGGTGGGCGGTCAGGCCGGTGCTCTGCTCCCACAGGCCCCAGGCCATCGAGACACCGGGCAGGCCGGCGGCCCGCCGATGGGCCATGAGCGCGTCGAGGTAGGAGTTGGCAGCAGCATAGCTGCCCTGGCCTGCGGAACCGAGCAGAGCGGCCGCAGAGGAGAAGACCGCGAACGAAGCGAGTTGCGGAGCGAGTTCACGGGTCAGCTCGTCCAGGTGACGGACGGCCGCGACCTTCGGGGCGAAGACTCCCTCGATACGTTCCGGCGTCAGCGCGCCAATCACACCGTCGTCCAACACACCGGCGAGGTGGACCACACCAGTGAGCGGATGCTCGGCAGGTACAGCCGCCAGAAGATCCGCCACCGCGTCCCGATCAGCGACATCACACGCGGAGACCGTCACCACCGCACCCGACTCACCAAGCTCCGCGACCAGTTCGGCCACACCCCCCGCACCAGGACCCCGGCGGCTGACCAGCAACAAATGCCGCACACCATGCGCCTCGACCAAGTGCCGAGCGACCAGAACGCCCAGGGAACCGGTACCACCCGTAACCAGGACGGTGCCCCCGGGGGCGAAGGCGTACGCACTCTCGGTCTTGGTCTCGGCACCGGCGTCGGCGTCGACGGCGGGCTCGGTCTCAACGGCGGCGGGCTCGGTCTCAACGGCGGGCTCGGTCTCGACGGCGGCCGCGCGTACCAGACGCGGGGCGGACAGGGCCGTGCCGCGGACGGCGACCAGCGGCTCCGCCGTGGCCAGCACGGGCCCCAGGACGGGACCCGCTCCGGCGGAGCCGGCGGGGTCGAGGTCGACGAGCACGATGCGATCGGGGTTCTCGGCCTGGGCGGCCCGGACCAGACCCCACACAGCGGCACCGGCCGGGTCCGTGACGTCAGCGTCGCCGCCCGCGGGCACCGCACCCCGGGTCACGACGACGAGAGATACGGCGTCCAGGGCAGGTGCGGCGGCCAGCCACGCCTGGACCACGGCCACGACGCGGGTGGTGAGGCCGAGCGGGTCCTCGCCGTCGCCGGACGTCGCCGAGAGGACGGCGACCGGCGGCAGGGTCTCGCGGGCGGCAAGCGCCATCACGTCGTCGACAGTGGCGACAGGCGCCCAGGAGGCGGGGGCGGCGGCGCCCTCGGGGGCTGGCAGCGGCGTCCACTCCACCCGGAACAGCGAGTCGCGGCTCTCCCGGCCGGCCGCGCCGGCGCCGAGCTGCTCGGCGGTGACCGGCAGGGATACCAGCGAGTCCATGGTCAGGACGAGGTCGCCGGTCTCGTCGGCGGCCTGGAACGAGAGCGCGTCCGGGCCGCTCGGGGCGACTCGTACGCGCAGGGCGGAGGCGCCCAGGGCATGCAGGACGAGACCGTTCCAGGCGAAGGGCAGAACTCTGCGGTCGTCGTCGGGGTTGGCGAAGGCGTTGGTGTGCAGGGCGGCGTCGAGCAGGGCGGGGTGGATGCCGAACCGGTCGGCGTTCTCGCGCTGCTCGGGCGGCAGGACAGCCTCGGCGAACAGTTCGTCGCCGCGCCGCCACACGCCGCGCAGGCCTTGGAAGGCCGGACCGTAGGCGTATCCGCGGGCGGCCAGATCCGGGTAGAAGTGGTCGATGGCGACGGGCCGCGCGCCGGCCGGGGGCCAGACGGCGAAGTCGACGGCGGGCGTCGTGCCGTCGGTCCAGGCGGCGTTGGAGAGCAGGCCGGTGGCATGCCGGGTCCATCCCCCCTGTCCTGCCTCGTCGGAGGTCTCCTCGCGGAGGGAGTAGACATCCACGGTGCGCGAGCCGTTGGGGCCGGCGCCGCTGACGGCGACCTGGATTCGGACGCCGCCCTGCTCGGGCAGCACGAGCGGTGACTCGATGACGAGTTCCTCCAGGACACCGCAGCCGAACTCGTCGCCGGCTCGGACCGCCAGATCGACGTAGATGGTCCCGGGTACGACGACCGCGCCCGCGATGGCGTGGTCCGCGAGCCACGGGTGGGTGCGCAGGGAGAGTCGGGAGGTGAGGACCAGACCGTCGGACTGTGGCAGCGGGACCACCGCGCCGAGCAGCGGGTGGTCGGTGCCGGTCAGGCCGAGCGAGGCGGCGTCGTCGGCGGTGCCGGTCAGCTGGATCCAGTAGTGCTGGTGGTCGAAGGCGTATGTCGGGAGGTCGATGCGGCCAGCGTCGGCTCGGGCCGCAAGGACGCCGCTCCAGTCGACGTGGACGCCTCGGACGAAGAGCTCGGCCATTGAGGTGAACAGGCGGCGCGGGCCGCCGTCTTCACGGCGCAGGGAGCCGGTCACGACGGCGTCGGCGTCGGCGCCGACCACGATCTCGCTGATCGGCTGGACCAGGACGGGGTGGGCGCTGGACTCCACGAACACGGTGTGGCCGTCGGCCAGGAGGTCGGCGATCGCGGGACCGAAGCGGACCTGCCGGCGCAGGTTGCGGTACCAGTAGCCGCCGTCGAGGACACCCGCCTCGCGAATCCACTCGCCGGTCACGGTGGAGAAGAATGGCACGGCAGGAGCCTGGCCGCGGATGTCGGCGAAGGCCTCGCTCAGGATCTCCTGGACGGCTTCGACATGCCGGGTGTGCGAGGCATAGTCGACTGCGATGCGGCGCACGCGTACGCCTTGGTCCTCCAGCGCGTCGAGGGCCTCGTCGAGGGCTTCGGCGTCACCGGCGATCACCACTGACACTGGACCGTTGACCGCCGCGACCTCGATCCGGCCGGCCCACCGCTCCAGACGCTCGACGCCCTCTGCCTCGGACAGCGCCACCGACGCCATACCGCCACGGCCCGCCAGACTTGCGGCGATGACCTGACTACGTACGGCCACGATGCGGGCGGCGTTCTCCAGGGACAGCGCGCCCGACACGCACGCGGCGGCGATCTCACCCTGCGAGTGACCGACCACCGCATCCGGCACCACACCGACCGACGACCAGACGGCGGCAAGGCCGATCATCACAGCGAAGCTCGCAGGCTGCAGCACATCCACGCGCTCCAGGAGATCGGCCGGAGCATCCCCTCGCAGCACATCCACCAGCGACCAGTCGACCCACCGCTCAAGCGCCGCCGCGCACTCAGCGATCCGCTCCGCGAACACCGGTGAGGAGTCGAGGAGTTCGCGACCCATGCCGGCCCACTGCGAACCCTGACCCGGAAAGACGAGAACGACCTTTCCGGCCCCGCCCGGCGTCGACGCGCTGCCGACGGCCACCGCGCGTGCGGCTTCGCCGCGCGCCAGCGCGCCCAGGCCCGCCAGGGCCTCCTCGGGCGAGTCGGCCATGACGACGGCGCGCTCGGCGAGCGTCGCCCGGCCGGTGGCCAGTGCGGCCGCCACGTCGGCGAGCGCGACCGTGCCGGACGCCTCGACGAACGAAAGCAGACGCTCCGCCTGGCCGGTGAGCGAGGCGGCCGTGGCCGCCGACAGCACCAGCGGCACCACGCCGTCGACCGCTGGAGCCGGAGAGGGGCCGGAGGCGGTTTCCGCGGCGGGCTCTTCTTCCAGCGCCTGCTCCAGGATCAGGTGGGCGTTCGTACCGCTGGCACCGAACGAAGACACACCGGCCCGGCGCGGCCGGCCCGCCTCTGGCCACGCGCGGGCCTCCGTCAGCAGCTCCACCGAGCCCGCCGTCCAGTCCACCTGCGAGGTGGGGGCGTCGACGTGCCGGGTGGCGGGCATGACACCGTGCCGCAGCGCCTGCACCATGTTGATCACCGCGGCCACGCCGGAGGCGGCCTGGGTGTGGCCGATCACCGACTTGACCGAGCCGAGCCACAGCGGCCGGTCCTCCGACCGGTCCTGGCCGTACGTAGCGATCAGGGCTTGCGCCTCGATCGGGTCACCAAGAACGGTGCCGGTGCCGTGGCCCTCGACCATGTCGATGTCGGCCGTGGTGAGGTCGGCGCTCTCCAGCGCCTTGCGGATGACGCGCTGCTGCGCGGGTCCGTTGGGCGCCGTCAGGCCGTTGGAAGCGCCGTCCTGGTTGAGGGCGGAGCCGCGGATCACCGCGAGGACCCGGTGTCCGTTGCGGCGTGCCTCCGACAGCCGCTCAAGCAGGATCACACCTGCGCCTTCGGCCCAGCTGGAGCCGTCCGCGCAGGCCGCGTACGACTTGCAGCGGCCGTCGAAGGCGAGGCCGCGCTGCCGGGCGAAGCCGACGAACCCGCCGGGGGTCGCCATCACGGTGGCGCCGCCGGCCAAGGCCATGGAGCACTCGCCCCGCCGCAGTGCCTGGGCGGCCAGGTGGATGGCGACCATGGAGGAGGAACACATGGTGTCGACGGTGACGGCGGGGCCTTCGAGGCCGAGTGTGTAGGCGACCCGTCCCGAGGCGACGCCGCCCGCGGTGCCGAGGGCGCGCTCCAGGCTGAGGAAGCCTTCGAGGCCGCTGAGGTCGGGCGCGTAGTCCTGGTGGACCATGCCGGCGAACACGCCGATGTCAGTGCCGCGTACGGAGTGCGGGTCGATGCCGGCTCGTTCGAGGGCCTCCCAGGAGACCTCGAGGAGCTGCCGCTGCTGAGGGTCCATCGCGAGCGCCTCGCGCGGCGATATCCCGAAGAACGCGGCGTCGAATTGGCCGGCGTCGTGCAGGAACGCGCCCTCGCGGACGTACGTCGTGCCGGGGTTGTCCGGGTCGGGGTGGTAGAGGCCCTCCAGATCCCAGCCGCGGTCCTCGGGGAAGGTGGTGTAGACGTCGGTGCCGTCGGTCACCACCCGCCACAGGTCCTCGGGGGTGCGTATGCCGCCCGCGTACCGACAGGCCATCGAAACGATCGCGATGGGTTCGGCCGAGGACTCGGAGAGACGCTGGTTCTCCTGCTGGAGCCGCGTGTTCTCCTTGAGCGAGGCACGCAGTGCGTTGACGATCTGCTCGTCCGGTGCCGTCATCTCGGTAGGTCCTCCGTCTTTGTCGCTGTCGGTAAACCAAATGTCGGTAAGTCGGCTGATCAGTTGGTGCCGTTTCCCAGGGCGCGCTTTACGAGGTCGGCGACGTCCATCACGTCGATCAGGTCGGCGTCGTCCTCAGCGGCGGGCATCACCGGGTCCGGCTCGGGAGTCGTCACCCCGGGGGCGGAGCCGGCCTCGGGACCGACGAGGCTGAGCAGCGTGTCGAGAAGGCCGGCCTCCCGGAACCGGGCGAGCGGGACCTGCGCGAGTACGCGCCTCAGATCGTCCTCCCGCGTGTCCAGGTCGTCGCCGCCCGTTTCCGTCAGCAGTTCAGAGCGCAGGAAACCGACGAGGGCGTCCGGGGTCGGATAGTCGAAGATGAGGGTCGCGGGCAGTCGTAGACCGGTGGCCACGTGCAGGCTGTTGCGGAGGTTGACCGCGGCGAGCGAGTCGAAACCGACCTCTTGGAAGGACTGGAGCGGGCCGATGCTGTCCGTGCTGCTGTGTCCGAGGACGGTCGAGGCCTGTCCGGACACCAGCCGGAGCAAAAGACGGTTCTGTTCCGACTCGGGGACGTCGCGGAGGGAGTCCACCAGGGATGAGGTGATGCTGATGTTCTCGGCATCGGGCTGGGAGGCGCGCAGGGCGGCGGCGGCCTCGGGAAGGTCGGCGAAGAGCGGGCTGACCCGTACAGAGGTGAACGCCGGGATGAACGCCTCCCAGTCCATGTCGACGACCGTCGCGGCTTTCTCCCGCGCTTCCACGGCCTGTTCGAACGCGGTCATCGCGATCTGTTGGGTCATCGGCAGAACACCGCGGCGGCGCAGCTGCGCGAGGGTCGCCTCGTCCATGGCGGGGCCGATTTCGTCGAGGGCTCCCCAGGCGATCGAGGTGGCCGCGAGTCCTCGGCCGCGGCGCCGTTCGACCAGGGCATCCAGGACCGCGTTGGCCGCGCCGGAGACGCCCTGGCCACCACCGCCCCAGATTCCGGCGATCGAGGAGAAGACCACGAAGGCGTCGAGCGGGGCCCCGCCAGCGTCGGTGCCGGTGCCGGTGCCGGTGAACAGTTCGTCGAGCCATATAGCGGTGTCGACCTTGGCCGCGAAGACCTCGGTGAGGTCGGCGTGGCCGGTGTCGGCGATGTTGCTGGTCCAGGCGGTGTCGGCGGCGTGCACGACGGCGGTGAGCGGCTGCTCCTCCGGGGTCTCGGCGATGAGTCGGGCGAGCGTTTCACGGTCGGCGTCGGCGCAGGAGACGACTGTCGTGTCCACCCCGGTGGCCGCGAGCTTGTCCAGCAACTTGGTGACGGCGTCGGCGGGCGCCTGAGCCGTGGTCGTGATGATGAGACGGCGCGCGCCGGACCGGGCGAGCCAGAGCGAGGCATGTGCGCCGAGGGCCTCGGCGCCGCCGGTCACCAGGACTGTGCCATGAGGCTGCCAGCCTCCGTCGGCGGGCGCCTCGGGTGCGGGCTTGCGGGTGAGCCGCCTGCTGTAGACGCCGGAGCGGCGTACGGCGAGCTGGTCGTCCCCCGCTGCGCCGTTCAGCGCGCCCACGAGATACCGCGCGGTGCGGGCGTCGGCGGTTGCCGGTAGGTCGACCAGGCCGCCCCACCGATCGGGGTGTTCAAGGGCCACGGCGCGGCCCAGGCCCCAGAGCGCGGCCTCGCCAGGATCGGTAACGGTGTCCTGGATACCGGTGTTCACCACGCCCCGGGTCAGACACCACAGTGGCCCGTCGACGCCCGCGTCTCCGAGGGCCTGAATCAGCGCGAGGGTCCTGGCGGCGGTGACAGTGGCGTCCCGCGTGCCGTCGAGGGCGAGCAGGGAGAGAACTCCTGCCGGCTCGTACTCGGCTCGGATGCCGCTCAACTGCTCGGTGAGCCCCGTGCGGGTGAAGGTAGAGGAAGCGATCTCCAAGGGCACGATGTCGAGTCCCTGGGCACCGAGCGCCGCGAGGAGCTCGGCCACCTGGGAGCCGGCCGTGGAGTCAGCCGGGAAGCCGGTCGCGCCTTCGATCGGGCATCCCGGCGGCAGTACGGCGAGCCAGCGGCCCGCGGGTACTCCCGACACCTCCCGGTCCAGGGGCCGCCAGGTGATGGCGTAGCGGAGGCGCTCAGCGCTGAACCGCTGCCGGCGCCTGCCACGCCAGTCCGCCAGCACCGGCACGACAGTGCGCAGGGCGTCTCGCAGACTGGCGGAGTCCGAGGCGAGCAGTCCGGCGAGCGAGTCCGCGTCGGTCTGCTCGACGGCGCTCCAGAAGTCCGCGTCGGTGTCCTCGCCCGAGGCGCCGCTGTCGTCGGCGTCATCGGCATCCTGCAACCAGTAGTGACGTCGATCGAAGGCATACGTCGGGAGCTCGACCTGCGAGGCACCGGCACCGGCACCGGCCGGCAGCATTGCCGCCCAGTCCACAGGCACACCCCGGACAAAAAGCTCGGCCATCGAGGTGAACAGCCGGTGCAGGCCGCCCTCGTCACGGCGCAGCGTGCCGCCGACGACAGCACGCAGCCGGACCGTGTCATCCGCCTGGTCCACGATCTCATTGACCGGCTGCACCAGAACCGGATGGGCACTGGCCTCCACGAACACCGTATGACCGCCGGCCAGGAGGTCGGCGATGGCGGGACCGAAACGGACCTGGCCACGCAGGTTCCGGTACCAGTACCCGCCGCCCAGGACATCCGCCTCCCGCACCCACTCGCCCGTCACCGTCGAGTAGAAAGGAATCAGCGGGGCCTGCGCACGGATGTCGACGAACGCCTCACCCAGGATCTCTTCGATCGCCTCCACATGCCGGGTGTGGGAGGCGTAATCCACCGCCACCCGACGCACCCGCACACCCTCCGCTGCAAGGACATCGAGAGCTTCATCGAGAGCCTCGGCATCACCAGCGATCACCACCGACGCCGGACCGTTGACCGCCGCCACCTCCACCCGGCCCGCCCACCGCTCCAGCCACCCGGCCACCTCAGCCTCGGACAGCGCCACCGACGCCATACCACCCCGACCCGCCAAACCGCCCGCAATCACCTGACTGCGCACCGCCACAATCCGGGCAGCATCCTCCAGCGACAACGCACCCGACACACACGCCGCCGCTATCTCACCCTGCGAATGACCCACCACCGCATCCGGCACCACACCCACCGACGCCCACACCGCCGCCAAACCCACCATCACAGCAAAACTCGCCGGCTGCACCACATCCACCCGCTCCAGCACCCCAGCCGGAACATCCCCCCGCAACACATCCACCAGCGACCACTCCACCCACCGCTCCAACACCGCCGCACACTCCCCCACCCGCTCCGCGAACACCGCCGACGAGTCCAGGAGTTCACGGCCCATCCCCACCCACTGCGAACCCTGCCCCGGAAACACCAGCACCGTCCGCCCCGCACCCACCGCGCTGCCAGTGACCAGACCGGGATGGGACTCACCCCGCGCCAGCGCACCAAGCCCCGCCAACGCCTCCTCCCCGGAGTCGGCCACGATCACCGCGCGCTCGGACAACATCGCCCGCTGAGCGGCCAACGCACCCGCCACGTGCGGCAGTGTGCCCGCGTTCTCCCCGACGAACGACACCAGCCGCTCCGCCTGCCCCACCAGCGAACCAGGACTCCGCGCCGACACCACCAGCGGCACCACAACGGGCGCAGCGGGCAGCTCCACGCCGCTCTCTGCCGCCGGCGCCTCGACGGGTTCTTCGGGTGACTCCTCCAGGATCACGTGGGCGTTGGTGCCGCTCGCGCCGAAGGAGGAGACGGCGGCTCGGCGCGGCCGGCCCGTGTCCGGCCATTCTCGCGCCTGTCTGAGCAGTTCGACCGCGCCGGCCGTCCAGTCCACCTGCGGTGTCGGCTCCTCCACATGGAGCGTCGGCGGCATAACTCCGTGCCGCAGCGCCTCGACCATCTTGATGACGCCGGAGACACCCGCCGCTGCCTGGGTGTGGCCGATGTTGGACTTCAGCGAGCCGAGCCACAGCGGACGGTCGGCGGGCCGGTCCTGTCCGTAGGTGGCAAGCAGTGCCTGGACCTCGATCGGGTCGCCCAGGGATGTGCCGGTGCCGTGGCCCTCGACAATGTCGATGTCCTTCGTCGACAGGCCCGCGTCGGACAGAGCGCGCCGGATGACGCGCTGCTGGGAGGGTCCGTTGGGAGCGGTCAGGCCGTTCGAGGCGCCGTCCTGGTTGACGGCGCTGCCACGCAGCACGGCCAGGATCCGGTGGCCGTTGCGGCGGGCCTCCGACAGGCGCTCCAGGACGATTACGCCCACGCCCTCGGCCCAGCCGGTGCCGTCGGCGGTCGAGGAGTACGCCTTGCATCGGCCGTCGGCGGAGAGACCGCGCTGGCGGGCGAACTCCACGAAGGCGTCCGGGCTGGACATGACGGTCGCACCGCCCGCGAGGGCGAGCGAGCACTCTCCGCGCCGTAGCGCCTGGGTCGCCAGGTGCATCGCCACGAGGGACGACGAGCAAGCCGTGTCGATGGTCACCGCCGGCCCTTCGAAGCCGAACACGTACGACACGCGTCCCGACGCCACGCTCGACGAAGTGCCGGTCATCACGTAGCCCCGGACGTCCTCGGGGATCTGCCGCAGCCGGGTGACGTAGTCGTGGTGGACGATGCCGGTGAAAACACCGATGTCACGGCCCCGGGCGGAGAGGGGGTCGATTCCGGCCCGCTCCAGGGCCTCCCACGAGGTCTCCAGGAGCAGCCGCTGCTGCGGATCCATCGCGAGGGCCTCGCGCGGCGAGATCCCGAAGAGTCCGGCGTCGAATTGGGCGGCGTCGTGCAGGAATCCGCCGACGCGGGTGTAGGTGGTGCCAGGGTGGGTGGGGTCGGGGTGGTAGAGCTTGTCGACGTCCCAGTCCCGGTCCTGCGGGAAGCCGGAGAGCGCGTCGCGCTCCTCGGCGACCAGTCGCCACAGTTCCTCGGGGGTGTTGACGCCGCCGGGCAGGCGTGTGCTCATGGCGATGATGGCGATCGGCTCGTTGGAGTCCGCGAGCACGGCAGGTCCGGATCGGACGACTCCAGCCGACAAGTTCGCGGCTTCCTCACCGAGCAGTTCGGTGCGCAGGTGCCAGGCGAGGGCGGAAGGGGTCGGGTAGTCGAAGGCAAGGCTGCTGGGGAGGCTCATGCCGGTGAAGTCGTGCAAACGGTTGCGGAGTTTGACGGCGCTGAGGGAATCGAAGCCGAGGTCCTTGAAAGGCTGCTTTTCGTCGAGGGCTTCAGCGCTGGTGTGGCCGAGAACGACGGCCGCGCTCTCCTTCACAAGGTCCAGCAGGACGCGCTGCTGTTCGGTGGCTCCGAGCGCGGCGAGCCGGTGGGCCAGCGATCCGCTCTCGGCGGCCGGACGTCCCACAACCCGTCGGACGAACGGACCGTCCTCCGTCGCCCGTCCCTCGCGAAGAGCGGGGGTGCCGACCGCGGCGGCGACAACGGTGCTGTCCATGCGGCCCAGGGTCAGTGGTCCGAGCGCGGCGACCGGTTCGCCCGTGTGGTCGGCGAGCTCCACGAGGTGGCGTCCACCCTCCACAGGCGTGGCCCGCAGCCGCAGGGCGGTGGCGCCCTCGGCGTACACGGCCAGGTCGGCGCAGATGGTGAGATCGCGCTCACTCTCACCGGTGCGGCCGGCCAGGAGGCGAAGGACGGTGTCGAGGAGTGCGGGATGGAGGGTGAACCCCGCGGCCTCATCGACGAGTTCCGGAGGCAGGGAGACGTCGGCGAAGAGCTGGCCGTCCTGTTCCGCCAGGCCGTGTATGCCTCGTACCCCGCGGATGTCGAGGAGGTCCGCCGGGGCGTCGGCTCCGGTGGCCGGCCAGGTGCGCAAGTCGAAGGATGGCGTGGGCAGGCCGGGCCGGAGCAGTGCGCGGGCGTGGCGCGTCCAGGTGCTGTCCTCGTCGCCGGCCCGCCTGCTGTGGACGACGACCGGGCGCGGCCCGTCCCGGCCGGGGACATCGACGTGGACACGGAGCTGGAGGTGGCCGTGTTCGGGCACGGTCAGCGGGGTGTCGACGATGATCTGCTCGACGGCGCCGCTTCCCGCCTCGGTTCCGGCGTGGACCAGCAGGTCGAGGAGTACGGCGGCCGGAACGGTATCGGTGCCGGGATCAAGAAGCCGACCGAGGGCACGCCGGTCGAGCCGCCCGGTGAGCACCACACGGGTGCCGCCGTCGCTGACCGGGCCGACGTGGTCGTCGTCGGGGATCTCGACCGCCGTGCCGAGAAGCGGGTGCCCGGTGGGGCGGGCGCCGAGCGCCTCGGCGTCGATGACGGTGGTCTCGGACTCGACCCAGTACCGCTGGTGCTGGAAGGCGTACGTGGGCAGATCGGTACCGATCGCCGTGGCCGGGGTGCCGAGGAGAGCAGACCAGTCGATGTCCGTGCCGCGGACATGCAGTTCGGCGAGTGCGGTGAGGACGGCGGTCTCCTCTGAGCCGTCCTCGCTCAGGGTGGCGAAGCAGCCCCGGTGGTCCGTGCCGAGAGTGTCGAGGGCGAGGGCGGTCAGGCCGCCGCCGGGTCCGACCTCCAGGAGGGTTTTGGCGCCCTGGTCGCGCAGCGCGGTGACCGCGTCGGCGAACCGCACGGCATGGCGCACTTGGTCGGCCCAGTACTCCGGGGTGGCGAACTGGCCGTCCTTCGCGGGGGCACCGGTGAGCGTGGAGATGAGGGGGATGGCGGCTGGGCGGGGACGCAGCCGGGCAATGACAGCTCGGAACTCGTCGAGCATGGGGGCCATCAGTGGCGAGTGGAAGGCATGACTGACCTTCAGGCGTTTGGTCTTCCGGCCCTGTTCGGCCAGTCGCGCGGCCACGTCGAGGACGGTGTCCTCGGCACCGGAGAGCACGATGGCGCCGGGTCCGTTGACCGCGGCGATCGCGATCTCGCCCGTGGCCCCCTCCAGCAGTGGTGCCACCTCGGCCTCGGTCGCCTGTACGGCGACCATTGCGCCGCCCTCGGGCAGGGCCTGCATCAACCGGGCGCGGACCGCGACCAGTTCGCCTGCCTCCGCCAGGTCGAGGACTCCGGCGGCATAGGCGGCGGAGATCTCGCCGACCGAGTGTCCGGCGACCAGGTCCGGACGTACACCCCAGGAGGCGAAGAGCCGGAACAGAGCGGTCTCCAGGGCGAAGAGACCTGCCTGCGTGTACAGGGTACGGTCGAGCAGTGCGGCCTCCGCCGTGCCGGGCTCGGCGAACACCACCTCGCGCAGCGGACGCTCCAGATGACCATCCAAGTGTCGTTCGACAGCCTCGCACGCGGCGGTGAAGGCGTTCCGGAAAAGCGTGTGTCGCTCGGCGAGTTCGCGGCCCATGCCGGCCCACTGGCTGCCCTGCCCAGTGAAGAGGAAGGCCAGCTTGCCCTCAGAGGGGCTGCCGGTGACGGTGCCGGCAGTAGGCGTGCCGTTGCCGAGCGCGCGCAGCGCGTCGGCAAGCTGCTGCCGGTCGGTGGCCAGCAGGACCGCCCGGTGGTCGAGCTGGGCACGAGTGGTGGCCAGCGCGTGCGCGGTGTCGGTAAGGGCCGGCTCAGGGCGTGCCTCGACGAAGCGGGCAAGGCGCCCGGCCTGGGCGCGCAGAGCCGCCGCTGTCCGGGCCGACACGGGCACCGGCACGGGCACGGGCAGAAGAGCGGAACCTGACGATACGAGATCTGTGGCGGGTGCCGCATCGGCAGCATGCACCTGGTCGGAGGCGGTCGCCGATCCGATGCCAGCTGCCAGTTCGTTCGTCGCCGCCCGGCCGGAGGCCTCAGCGTCCTCCACCGGCGCCTGCTGGATCACGATGTGCGCGTTGGTGCCACCGATGCCGAAGGACGAGATGCCGGCGCGCCGCGGGTGCCCGGTCTCGGGCCACTGGCGAGTCTCCGCGAGCAGTTCCACCGCGCCCGTGGACCAGTCCACGTGGGTTGAGGGCCGGTCCACGTGCAGCGTGCGGGGCAAGACGCCGTGCCGCATCGCCATCACCATTTTGATGACGCCTGCCATACCGGCCGCGGCTTGCGTGTGCCCGATGTTGGACTTGACCGAGCCGAGCCACAGCGGGCGGTCGGCGGGGCGGTTCTGCCCGTAGGTAGCGAGCAGTGCCTGCGCCTCGATCGGGTCACCGAGGACCGTTCCCGTGCCGTGGCCCTCGACCGCGTCCACATCCGATGTCGACAGACCGGCGTCGGCGAGCGCCTTGCGGATCAACCGCTGTTGTGAGAGTCCGTTCGGCGCCGTAAGTCCGTTGGACGCACCGTCCTGGTTGACCGCGGTGCCCCGGACCGTCGCGAGGACCTGGTGGCCGCGGCGGCGTGCGTCGGAGAGCCGTTCCACGAGGAGCACGCCGACGCCCTCGGACCAGCCGGTTCCGTCCGCCGCGTCGGCGAAGGCCTTGCAGCGGCCGTCCTGGGAGAGGCCGCGCTGCCGGGAGAACTCGACGAAGGTCTCCAGGTTGCCCATGACCATCACGCCGCCGGCGAGGGCCATGGAGCACTCTCCCCGCTGAAGCGCGCGGGCCGCCATGTGGAGGGCGACGAGCGAGGACGAGCAGGCGGTGTCGATCGTGATGGCCGGGCCCTCGAAGCCGAACTGGTAGGCGATCCGGCCTGAGATGACGCTGCCGGAATTGCCGGTCAGGCGGAGGCCTTCGATGCCGGACGCGTGGTGCGTCCGTACGGTGTAGTCGTGGCTGTTGACGCCGACGAAGACGCCGATGTCCTGCCCGGCGAGCCCGCTCGGGTCGATCGCGGCGCGTTCGAACGCCTCCCAGGAGGTTTCCAGGAGCAGCCGCTGCTGGGGGTCCATCGCGAGCGCCTCGTTCGGTGAGATCCCGAAGAAGGCGGCGTCGAAGCCGGTCGCGTCGTCGAGGAACGCGCCGTGCCGTACGTAGGTCTTGCCGACGCTGTCAGGGTCGGCGTCGTAGTGCCGGTCGATGTCCCAGCCGCGGTCGTCGGGGAACTCTCCGATGGCGTCGACGCCTTCGGCAACCAGCCTCCACAGGTCTTCAGGGCTCTCCACACCGCCGGGGAAGCGGCAGGCCATCGCGACGATGGCGATGGGATCGTCGGAGGGGGCAGCCACGGTGGCGGTGGTGTGCTCCTCAGCGCTCCGCTCCTGGCCGTCGCCCCACTGTTCGTCGTCGCCGAAGAGCCGTGTACGCAGGTGGTCGGCGAGCAGCGTCGGCTTCGGGTAGTCGAAGACGATGGTGGAAGGGAGACTGAGAGCGGTCGCGGCCGCGAGCCGGTTGCGCAGCTCGACGGTGGTCAGCGAGTCGAAGCCGGCGTCCTTGAAGGCACGGTCGGCGCGGATGGCGTCAGCGCCGGAGTGGCCGAGCACCTGGGCGGCGTTCCGGCGGACGAGGTCCACCAGTGCCTCTGTGCGCTCCCGCTTGCCCAGGCGGTCGAGCCGCTGACGCAGGGAGTCGGTTACGGCCGTGTGCGAGGACGCGGCCGCCGGCCGAGAAGCAGGCGCGAGGCCGCGCAGCAGCGGGGCCACGGGAGTTCCGGCGCGGGCGGATGCCCTCAGTGCGGGCACGTCGAACCGGGTGGCCACGAGCGCGGCAGGGGCCTCGTCGCCCGCCCGCAGGGCCGTGTCGAGGAGCGCCATGCCCTCGGCGGGGGAGAGCCCGACCATGCCGAGGCGCCGGGTGCGGTGCAGGTCTGTGGCACCGAGGTGTCGGGTCATGCCGCTGGCGTCGTTCCAGTAGCCCCATGCGAGGGATGTCGCGGGCAGGCCGGAGTGGCGGCGGTGGAGGGCGAGGGCGTCCAGGGAGGCATTGGCGGCGGCGTAGTTGCCCTGGCCGGGGTTGCCCAGGACTCCGGCGGCGGAGGAGAAGAGGACGAACGCCGCAAGGTCGATGTCCCGGGTCAGCTCGTGCAGGTGCAGCGCGGCATCAAGTTTCGGCCGCAGGACGGTGTCGACACGCTCCGGCGTCAGGGCGGTGACCACACCGTCGTCAAGGACTCCGGCGGTGTGAACGACCGCGGTGAGCGGATGTGCGTCCGGTACGGCGGCCAGGAGCGCCGCGACAGCGTCCCGGTCGGCGGTGTCACACGCGGCAACGGTAACGGTCGCACCGAGGCCGGCCAGTTCCTCGTACAGCGCCACGGCCCCCTCGGCATCCGGTCCGCTCCGGCTGGCCAGCAGCAAGTGCCGTACGCCGTATTCGGTCACCAGGTGCCGGGCGACAAGACTGCCCAGCGTCCCCGTGCCGCCAGTGACAAGGACGGTGCCCTCAGGGTTGAGCCCGCGCCGGGGACCTTCGGCAGGCCGAACACGCCGGAGCCGAGGAACGAAGACCACACCACCGCGCACACGGACACGGGGCTCACCCGCGGCCACCGCAAGCCGCACAGCCTGCACGGCCGCCGACTGCTCCGAGGCCGCCGCACCGCCGCAGTGCCGCCCGGCATGGTCGCTCTCGACAAGGACGATGCGGTCCGGGTGCTCCGACTGCGCCGAACGCAGCAGACCCGACACAGCGGCTACCGTCAGATCGTCCTCGGCATCCGGGACGATCACAACGAGACGGCTGTGCGCCAGAACCGGTACTGCCAGCCAGGCCTGAACAACGGCCAACGCGGCGGCGACCGCCTCGCGCGGGTCGGCGAGCGCGTGCCCGGCCTCGTACACCAGCAGATCCGGTATCGCTGGACCGTCCGCCGCGAGGGCAGCAACATCTTCGGCACCGACAACAGTCACCACAGTGCCGACGCCCTCAGTCACCTCACCCGGCGGAAGGGGAAGCTCGGCCCAGTCGACCTGGAACAGGGCGCCAGAGGCCGACGCATCCGCGATCTCTGCGCTTTCGGGCGAAAACGGCTCGGCGACAACGGCATCAGCGGTCAGCACCGGCGCCGCGGTAGCGTCCACCAGCTCAAAACGGGTCACCCCTGTGGTGGTGTCACGGGCCGCACGTACCCGTACCGCCGCCGCACCAGAAGCCAGCAAGGCCACCCCGCTCCACCGGGTCGCGATCGTGCCTGCGGGGAGGATCGTCCCGAGCGCTGCGTCGAGCAGCGCCGGGTGCAGGCCGTAGCGGTCGGCGTCGCCGACCGCCCTGTCGAGGGCCACATCGGCGGCGGGGCTGCCGGCAGGCCACGTGGCGCCGGAAGCGGACGGGGTCACCGGGCCGGGCACCAACGTGCCGTGTGCGTGGCGTGTCCACACCGCGTCCAGGCCCGCGTTGTCCGGGCGGGAGTACACCTCGACCGACCGCCGCCCCTGCCCATCGGCCTCCCCAACGGTCATCTGCACGGCTCTGCCGCCCCGCAGCGGCAACAGCACGGGCCGCTCCACGGTCAACTCCTCGACCACCGCACTGCCCACCTCATCACCGAACCGGATGGCCAGCTCCACCAACACCGCACTCGGCACAACAACAACGTCACCGACGGTGTAATCACCCAGCCAGGGGTACGCGTCCACCGACCACCGCGAGGTAGTCATAAAACCGCCGGAGTCCGGCCGGCCGACGACCGCCCCGATGAGCGGATGATCGCCGGCCGCTTGTCCGAGCGCGACAGCGTCAACAGCAGGAGCGGAGCGCAGCCAGTAATGCTGGTGATCGAAGGCATACGTCGGAAGCTCAACGTGTGAAGCACCGGTAACCGGCAGCGTTGCCGCCCAGTCGACGGGGACGCCCCGGACGAACAGTTCGGCCATCGAGACCAGCAACCGGCCCAGGCCGCCCTCCTCACGACGCAGCGAACCACCGACCACGGCCTCTGAGTCGGCCTGGTCGACGATCTCGCTGACCGGCTGGACCAGAACCGGGTGAGCGCTCGACTCCACGAACACCGAGTAACCCTCACCCAGCAGGTCGGCGATCGCGGGACCGAAACGGACCTGGCCACGCAGATTGCGGTACCAGTACCCGCCGCCCAGGACACCCGCCTCCCGCACCCACTCGCCCGTCACCGTCGAGTAGAAAGGAATCAGCGGGGCCTGAGCACGGATGTCGACGAACGCCTCACCCAGAATCTCTTCGACCGCCTCAACATGCCGGGTGTGGGACGCGTAATCCACTGCCACCCGGCGCACCCGCACACCATCCGCGGCAAGGACATCGAGAGCTTCATCGAGGGCTTCGGCATCACCGGCGATCACCACCGACGCCGGACCGTTGACCGCCGCCACCTCCACACGGCCCGCCCACCGCTCGATACGCCCGGCCACCTCAGCCTCGGACAGCGCCACCGACGCCATACCACCCCGGCCCGCCAAACCGCGCGCAATCACCTGACTGCGTACCGCCACCACCTGGGCCGCGTCCTCAAGCGACAACGCACCCGCCACACACGCCGCCGCTATCTCACCCTGCGAATGACCCACCACCGCATCCGGCACCACACCCACCGACGCCCACACCGCCGCCAAACCCACCATCACCGCGAAACTCGCAGGCTGCACCACATCCACCCGCTCCAGCACCTCAGCCGGAACATCCCCCCGCAACACATCAACGAGCGACCAGTCCACCCACCGCTCCAACACCGCCGCACACTCAGCGATGCGCTCCGCGAACACCGCCGACGAATCGAGAAGTTCACGGCCCATGCCGGCCCACTGCGAACCCTGACCGGGGAACACCAGCACCGTCCGCCCCGAGGCGGAGGCACCAAACGAACTGCCGGTGACAACACCGGGATGGACCTCGCCCCGTGTCAACGCACCAAGCGCCGCCGCCGCCTCAGCACGCGAACCCACCACCACGGCACGCTCAGACAGCATCGTCCGTTGAGCGACCAGCGCACCCGCCACGTGCGTCAGCGGCACCTCTTCGCTCGACTCCACGAAGGAGGCCAGCCTCCCCGCCTGCCCTGCCAGGGATGCCGTAGAGGCGGCGGACACGACCAACGGCACCACACCATCGACGACGTCTACCGTCGACTCAGACGCTACGGGCTCCACATTGACGGGCTCCGTCTCCGGGGCCTGCTCCAGGATCAGGTGCGCGTTGGTCCCGCTGAGACCGAAGGACGACACACCAGCGCGGCGGGGCCGGCCGGTTTCTGGCCACTCCCGGGACTCGGTCAGCACCTCGACGGCACCCGATGACCAGTCCACCCGCGACGATGGAGCATTGAAATGCAGCGTCGCCGGCATCACGCCGTGCCGCATCGCCTGCACCATCTTGATCACACCAGCCACACCCGCCGCGGCCTGGGTATGACCGATGTTCGACTTCAACGACCCCAGCCACAACGGGCGCTCGGGTTCCCGGTCACGGCCGTACGTCGCCAGCAGCGCCTGCGCCTCGATCGGATCACCCAGAACCGTGCCCGTGCCGTGCCCCTCCACCACGTCCACCTCAGCCGCCGAGAGACCGGCCGACGCCAACGCCTTACGGATCACCCGCTGCTGCGCAAGACCATTCGGCGCCGTCAGACCATTCGACGCGCCGTCCTGATTCACCGCGCTGCCACGGATCACCGCAAGGACCCGGTGCCCGTTGCGCCGCGCCTCCGACAGCCGCTCCAGGACCACGACACCGGCGCCCTCGGCCCAGCCCGTACCATCCGCGGCATCCGCGTACGACTTGCAGCGGCCATCCGAGGACAGTGCACGTTGGCGTGAGAACTCCACGAACGTGGAGGGGTCCGCCATCACCGTCGCACCGCCTGCCAGCGCCATGGAGCACTCGCCCTGGCGCAGCGACTGGACCGCCAGGTGCATGGCCACGAGGGAGGATGAGCAGGCCGTGTCCACGGTGATCGCGGGGCCCTCGAAACCGAACACGTACGACACGCGCCCGGATGCCACGCTCGACGCCGTGCCCGTCTCGCCGAAGCCCTCGACCTCCGCCGGAGCCGCACCCGACAGCCCGTACCCCTGTCCCATCAGGCCTGAAAAGATCCCGACGTCACGACCTTTCCACGTGGTGGGGTCGATCCCGGCCCGCTCCAGCGCCTCCCACGAGGTCTCCAGCAGCAGCCGTTGCTGCGGATCCATGGCAAGTGCCTCACGCGGTGAGATCCCGAAGAACCCGGCGTCGAACAGGCCCGCCTCGTGCAGGAACCCGCCCTGCTCGACATACGACGTGCCGGTCTTCTCCGGGTCGGCATCGAACAGGCCGTCCAGATCCCAGCCTCGGTCCTCCGGGAAGCCGGACACACCGTCCCGGCCCTCGCTGACCAGCCGCCACAGGTCCTGGGGGCTCGCCACACCGCCCGGAAGGCGGCACGCCATACCCACGATCGCAATCGGCTCCGCGGGGTCGGCGGCCCCGGTCCGATCCTTGTCAGCCGTCGCCTCCGTGACCATGTCGTGCAGACCCAGGATCCTGGCCCGAAGGTGTGCGGCGAGGGCCTCGGGAGTCGGGTGGTCGAAGGTCACGGTGGTGGGCAGGCGCAGCCCGGTCCGTTCGGTCAGCCGGTTGCGCAGCTCGACGACGGCGAGGGAGCCGAGGCCGAGATCGCGGAAGGACCGGCCCGCCGGGGTTGGTTCGGTGCTCGTGCGGGTGCGGACGGCGGCAGCCTCTTTGCGGATCGTCTCGCCGAGCAGCGCGAGCTGGGCCCGCTCGTCCAGGTCGGCCAGGCGCGCGCGTAGGGCGGCGGTGATCGTCTCGTCGGCCTGGGCGGTGGCGCGGGGCTCCTGTTCCGTCAGAGTGTCGAGTAGCGTCCGCACTCGGTCGCCGGGGTTGATGGTGCTCGGCCAAAGCGCCAGCAGGGTCGGGGATCCGGTCTCGATCAGCGCGTCGAAGGCGGCGGGGCCCTCGTCCGGCCGGCCGAGGGCCAGCAGCGAGCCGGGCAATCCGTGCAGTCGGCGGTTGCGGACCACGGCCTCGGTGAGGGCGGCGGTGACCACCGTCGAGGCGAGGCCGTCGGACCGCGCGCCCACCAGTGCGGCAGCGTCGGTCACCACGACGAACGCGGCGAGATCGTCGTCGGCGGTGAAGTCATGCAGCGTTCGGGCGAGTTCGGGATCATCAGCGGTGTGGACGACCGCGGTCACTGGACCGGCCCTGGTCAGCGCCTCGTACAACTCCGGCGAATCCGAGCCGTCGGCCACGACGCGGACGATATCCACCCCCTCCGGCAGTGGCTCGTCCTGGCTCCACTGGTCGTAGGTATTCGTCGCCTGGACGAGCACGAGGTGTCGTGTTCCGTGCTCGGTGACCAGGTGGCGGGCGAGGACCGAGCCGGTCTTCGTGTCGGCACCTGTGACGACCACGACGCCGTCAATCCCCGGCGTGGCAAGATCCGGCCTGTCGGCGACGGGGAGGCGCACGAGCCTGGGCCGCATCAGTTCCCCGTCCCGTACGGCGAGCTGGGGCAGGCCCGAGGAGACGGCGGCGATCAGCGCCGCAGCGTACTCGGACTCCGGGGTGCGGGCTTCGACGTCGACGATTGTCAGCGGCGCGCCGTCACCCCCATCGGCCTGTGCGGCCCGTGCGGCTGCCCACAGCGCGACTTCGGCGCCATCTGGCGTCTCGTCCCGGTCGGTGACGCCCATCGCGCCCCGGGTAAGGACGACGAGCCGGGACCCGGTCTCCTTGCCCCCTCCGGCGCAGGCCGGCGTCAATGTGTCCGCGTCCGCCTCTGCGAGGACCGTCACGTCGGTGGCCGCGTCAGGGGTGGTGCGTGACGTCGAAAGGTCAGCGTATTGCCGTACGTCGGCGACGCCGGCCTTCCGAAGAGCGGCGACCAGGCCGTCGGTGACGGCGGTCCGACCGACCACTGCCCAGCGCAGCTCTTCCGGCGCGTCAGGGGGGACTGCCACCCTGCTCCAGTCCCTCAGCATCAGTCCCTCGTGGTGACCGTCGGCGGCGTATCGCAGCCGGGCCGGCAAGTCAGCGAGGAGGCGCCGGACGACCTTCCCCGAGGCGGTCCTGGGGATGGTCCGGGCCTCGTATACGCGCTCGGGGATCTTGTACTGGGAGAGTTGGGTGCGGCAGTGGTCGAGCAGCCGGGCGAGGTCGACGCCGGCCGGACCAGGGACAACCCAGGCGACGGGGACCTCGCCGAGGGTGTCGTGGGTAACGCCCGCGACCGCGACGTCGGCCACGCCCTCGGCCACGCGCAGGGCGGCCTCGATCTCGTCGGGGTGGATGTTCTCACCGCCGCGGATGATGACATCCTTGAGACGGCCGCAGATGGTGAAGTAGCCGGCTTCGTCGCGCCGGGCCAGGTCGCCAGTGTGGAACCAGCCGTTCTGTAGGACCTCGGCGGTGGCCTGTGGGTTGTTGTGGTAGCCCACCATGACGTTCGGCCCGCTGACCCAGACCTCGCCCTCGTGCCCGGCGGGCACGTCCTGCCCGGTGCGGGGGTCGACGATCCGGACTCCGACACCGGGCGCGGGAAGGCCACAGGAGCCCTCGACCACGGGGCCGTCGGGCGGGTTGATGGTGATGGCCCCGCAGGTCTCGGTGCTGCCGTAGGCGTTGACGAGGGGGATGCCGAAGGTCTCCTCGAAGGAGCGGCGCAGTCCGGGGCCGGTGACGGCACCGCCGACGAGGCCGACCCTGAGATCGGGCAGAGAGAGGCCGGTGCGGCGGGCCCTGCCGACCAGGTGGTGGTAGGTGGTGGGGACGCCGGCCAGGAAGGTGGACCGGTTCTCGCGTAGGGCAGTCAGAATGTCGTCGGCCGAACTGCCGTCCATGATCCGGGCGGTGGCGCCGGAGACAGTGACGGACAGGACGCAGGCAATGTGAGACAGGCTGTGGAAGAGCGGCAGTGGCCACAGCACGCGGTCACGCTCGGAGAGGCCGGGCACGGGAATGTAGCAGGACGCAACAGAGTAGAGGCAGTTGCGCTGGGTGGAAAGGACGCCCTTGGGGCGGCCGGTGGTGCCCGAGGTGTAGAACATCCAGGCCACCTCGTCAAGGCCGAGGTCGTCCGGGGCATCGTTGACGGGCTCGGTGGTGGCGAGTTCCTCGAACGGTATGGTGCCCGGGGGCAGCATGTGCCCGGCACCGGCGCCGAGTGCGCCGGCCACGACGACGGACACCCCGCGGGTCGCACGGGGAATTGACTGAAGGAAAGTTTCTGCGTGTGCAGTGCCGGTGAGGGCGAACGCCGCTGCGCTGTCGGCCAGAAGGTATCTGATTTCCGCCGGGGCGGCCTGCGGGTTGATCGGTACGCCGATGCCGCCGGCCCGTACCACGGCGAGGTAGCCCTCCACCATCGCCACCGAGTTGCCGAGACACAGAGCCACCCGGTCGCCGCGCCGGACACCGAGGCCGACCAGGTGACCGGCCAGTCTCCTCGTCCGTGCGTCGAGTTCCCTGTAGGTGACCGCGTACCGGTCGTCCTCGAAAGCGATCTTGTCCGGGAACCGGCCCGCGTTCTCACTCAGGATGACCGGTAGCGGGGTGATCAGGTCGGGAAGCACCTCGGCTCGAACTCCTAACCGGCTATCGGGGATGGCCAACTACTGTTCGGCAAGCGTGTATGTCTATAGGGGTGAGTCAGCTCGACCGTGTGATGGCCGGCTTACGAGCTTGCGCTGTCTTGGACCGGCCGGCGCAGCCTGAGCGGGGCCGAAAGACTCCAGATGGTCCGCGAAGGTCGAGGACTGACCTGCATGACACTAAACAGGACGGCCTTCGCGGGGCATCCCCTGCTCTGGTAGGTCCCGGTCGAAGGTATGAGAGCGTGGTGGTGACCCGTGCTGTAGCTCGATGATTGTTTGAACTCACGGCGGAGGGATCGCGGTGTAGGGGTGGCGGCGCAGGGCGAAATCGTCCACGCCGATCACTCGCGGGACCGCCTGCTGCGGCAAGCGGCAGGCGCCGCGGATGACGCAGCGCGGTACTCCGGGAAACGGGCACGGCCAACAGACCTGCCAGGCGTTCGGCCGCCCGGCCGTACCACTCCCGCGCCACCTGAGAGATCTGCCCGGCAGTGCGCCACGACCCGGTCCCCGGGGCGCCACCGGTTCACGCCAGGGCCGGTGCGCAGCACCACCCCCGCCAGGTCCGAGCCCAGTACGTGGTACGGCAGGTCGTGGCGCCTGGCCTGCTCAATGAGGCATCCGCAGCGCTTGAGGAAGCCGAAGGCCGGCACGGGCCCGAAGATCAAGGACCACACGGTGTTGTAGTTGATCGCGTCGCCATCACGACGATCAAAGCCTCGCCCGGACCCGGCTACGGTGTCGCGACCTCCGCACCCGCGGGGACTTACGGGGATCCTTCGCCTTCGAGCCCATCCCTCGAACATCGCGGTGTCCTCCGGCGCACCACACTGCCCCGGTAGTACTACGGCAGACGCACACCCGCCACATCTCCCGATGTGAGCTCCTCGGAGAAAAGAGCGCTGATGATCTCGTTCATAGGCTGTCTTCTTCTTGTGGTTGCGTCATCGGCCCGCGCCGGTCGTATGCGGCAGGGCGCGGGCCGCCAGGCCACCGGGGCGATGACCTCGGCCGCACGGTCGGCGAGGAAGAAGTGGCCGCCCCGGAAGACCTTCGTCCTCGGCCGACTGGCGATGCGCTTCCGCCCGCCCGCGGTCTCCAGCGGGTTGCGGCAAGCGGGTGCGAACTCCTAAGAGATCTGCGGGCGTGCAGACATCAGCCGGCGAGCTTCTTGAGCGTCTCATAGGCAGTTGCCAGGGACTTCTCCCCCAGCGGCTTGAGCTCCGCCATGGCCGGCACGACCGCGGCCTTGGTCAACTCGGCGTGCACAAACGTGAGGTTGTCCGCGAGACCGATCGCCTTCAGGATGTCCCGCAGGTAGGGCTCCTGGTGGTCCTGGCCCTCGCGCGGGGTGCCCGGAGCATAGGAGCCGCCGCGCGCGGTCACCACGATGACCGACTTGCCGCTGAGCGGACCGGAATCGGCCCCCGGGAGGATCGAGTGGGCCGGGCTGACCAGCAGGTCGATCCAGGTTTTGACGCTTGACGGGACCGTGTAATTGTACATCGGCACGCCGAGCACGATCGTGTCGGCGTCGTGCACCTCAGACACCACCGTGTCGACGAGCGCCTTCTCCTCGTCCGTCTGACCGTGATCGCGGCTGGGGTCCAGAACGTACCCGTGCACGGGATGGGTGAGGTAGGGGATGGGCTGGGCACCCAGGTCGCGGTAGACGTAGCCGGCGTCAGGGTGGTTTTGCCGCCACTGGGTCGCGAAGTACGAGGTCAGCTGCCGCGACGTGGAACCCTCATGGCGGATGCTCGCATCGATGTGAAGAAGAGAAGACACAAAAACCCCTGAATCTGCTGGGCAGTTCGTCAAGACCGCAGTTGGTCCGCGAAAATCGAGAGCTGACCTGCACGACGCTAGACAGTGCGGTCTTCGCGAGGTATCCCCTGGTCTGGTAGCTCCTGACCGAAGGCATGAAACCCATGAAGATGGCATGTAGGTTTGGCATCATGCGCGGCTCGACAGGCATCTCCCAGCACCGAGCTTGGTCTGGGCCCGCCGCTGTACTGATGGGCTCCTGGACTACAGCTGGCTCGGGCAGCGCATTCCGCGGGAAGTGATCCGCCAGGTACAGCTCAGGGTCGGGTGTCCTGCGGTGGGCCAATGTGTTTCGTGGTGCCATTCGGCTGTCGGACGGGGTGAAGGCGGAGTCGACGGACGGCCGTGGACGCCTGCTCGCCATCAGCGACCCGCATGTCGGCTACGCAGAGAACCGCGCCCTCGTGGAGAAGCTTCAGCCCACGTCGGACGAGGACTGGCTGCTGGTCTCCGGTGACGTCGCCGAAACCGTCGCCGACATCCGCTGGACCCCTGAACTACTGGCCGGCCGCTTCCGCAAGGTGATCCGGGCACAAGCAGCAGCGTCGTGGCAACACCCTCCAGCGCATCCAGGACGTCGCACTCGAACCGTTCGCCGAGCAGGACTACGGGAAGACGTCCCTGAGAGGGATCGCCGAGCGGCTCGACGTCACCAAGACAGCTCTCTACGACAACTTCAGGACCAAGGAAGAGATCATCGTCAGCCTCTTCGAGGATGTGGAGCAGCCGGTCCAGGACCTGATCGAGTGGGGCAGGGACCAGCCGCACACCCTGGATGCCAAGCAGGAGTTCGTACGGCGCTACGGCGTGGCCTTGGCCGGCGCGGAACCGCTCTTCCGGTTCATTCAGAGCCAAGTGACGGTACGGAAGCCGCGCATCGGCGACACCTCCAAGGACCGGATGCGCGACCTCAGGGGCATCCTCATCGACCGGGAGGCTCCGCCTCGTCGACCAGGTCCGCTGTGTCAGCGCCAGGTCGCGCTACACGCGGGGATGTTCGTGATGCAGCACCTGGAAGGCAACTCGCAGTAGAAACGCGAGGCCGTTCCGGAGGTCACCGGACCTGGTCGTCCAGGCACGCCGCGGCACCCGGACGAGCTGGGAGACACCCCGAGGACACGGGAAACGGACACGGAGAACGGAAGCCGGAACGTGACCGGCGCTACGTGCACCGGCGTTCGCGACTGCGGGGTCAGCCGGGATGGATCCGTCGGTCCGCTGCCCGTCACGAACTGCCCGGTCAGGGAAGAGTCATGGACTTGATGTGATCGCCTCGGCTACTACCAATGTGAGGGATACGGGGAGGCTGACAGGGGTCTAGTTTGGTCTGTGGTTCAGCTCTCATCACTCAACGCCCCAGCCAGGCCAGGGAAGCACCATGGTCACGGCCTTCTGTAACGTGTTTTAGGGGTTTTCCTGACGAGCGGCGGCAGTGGTGACCCACTCGCTCGCGCCAATGGCCAACGGCACGGCGTGAACGTGCAGGTCATCACGGAGCCGGCTGGTCGCACCCTGTGGCTCTCACCCGCACTCGGCAAGTGTGCCGTCCACGAGAACATAGTCGGCGTCTGTCTCGCGCAGGACCTTCAGCAGGACCGGCGCCTTGTCGGCCAGGTGCCCGACGACGGTGGTGACGTACGCGTGGGCGGTGCCGACTACGCAAGAGCGATCACCGCACGCTTGGACAGCCGGAATGCGCAGCGTCGGTCACCCGCACGGGTGACGATCCTACGGTCCTGCCGTCAACCGTCCGGAGGCCACCCTGAAAACCCTCAATATTGGTCCAGACCCTGGCCAATTCTACACGTGAGGAGATCTGCAACTTGTAGAAAATTTTCTTCAGATGGTAGGCCACAGTATGAGGAGATATAAAAAGGTATTTAGCCGTCTGGGTGTTGGTCATTCCTTGCGCTACCAATTGAGACACCTTGGCTTCAGTCTCGGTGAGATTCGCGATCGCCGTCGGCGGGGTTGCGCGCCAACGGGACTGGTGGTGCCTAACACCGAGATCCCACAGTCTCTTCTTGATTCGCAAGACATCGCGCGGGGCTCCCGCCTCGATATAGGCGTCAGCGCTCTGCTCGAAAATTCTTATAGCCTGGTCCCGTTGCGACCGCTCACAGGCTAAGAACTTTCCGATGTCTTCTACAGCCGAAGCTCGCGCCCAGGGGTGGACCTGCGTCTTTGCAGCGAGCCGCAGATCGACCAGGTTTCGCTCGAATAGACTTTGCGTGTGGAGGGCTGATGCGGCCAGCACATGGTGCTGCGGGTTCATTTCAGCCAGTTTCCGAGCTAGCTTCACTGCTTTGTGTGCCGTTGACTTCTGGTCGAATTTCAGCGCCAGCCGCACGATCCAGGGGGCGGCGGCCGACTGTGACAGGAGTAAGTTCCTGCTGACCGGGCCAAAGTCAACGAGTTCCTCGAGGACTGGTGCGACTCCCTCGGCTCCCCTTTGGGCTTCGCGTATCCGCACGTTTACCCATGCGCACTGTCCCGCCAGCATGGTGAGACGCCCCATGAACGCGTCGTCGACTATCATCTGCATGTGCGACGAAGCCGCATTCACTTCCGCACGCCGCAAAGCGGTCAATGCCAGAATGAGGTGACTCGCGATACGGATTTCACAGTTACCCTCGACTTGCGTACCCTCGACTTGCGCAAGCACCTGGTCACTCAGGTCCGCTGCTGCGTCCAGGTCTCCGGTCATGAAAGCCAGGTGTGACCGGGCCAGCGAGAGTCCGACCGGGGAGATCACCGGGTCGAAGAGACTGCTATTCGGATTCTCTGGATGGTAGAGAAGTTTCGTTACGCGATCGAATTCCCCTCTCCTTGTCAGCACGAAAGCCAACCACATTCTAGTACGCAGGTCACAGCCGCATGAAGAGTCAGCAGCCGTCTTGGCAGCACTTTCTTCAGCAAGATGCAGACTGCGGTCGGACCAGCCATTCAGCCAGAGAGCTATCGACTGTCGGATGAGTTGACATTTTGCGCATGTTCCAGTATTGGGAAATACGCGCGCAGAATCTGCCAGAAATAACCTTTTCGGCATTTAAGATCCTAAAATGTATGTTGCGAGGGGATGTCTGTGGCCGCGCGGACTACTCCAATCCTGTGACACACGTCGTGGGCTGTGTTATTTGCCGCGAGCCGCTTAATACCGGTCTGCTGAGACGGACTGTGCCAATCTCGCTGACGGCCACGCAACAACTACAGGAGCCGGCCTCGCAGATTCGAGAGTCCATCTTACTTTTTGATATGCATGATCAGGACTCAAAAGGCGGTCTCAGAAGAATGCCACCTAGGATTCCAGCGGCCGCGCTGCCGAAGCGTCGATAGCGGTGAGGACTGCTGCAGGTACGAAAGCAGAGGACCGATGGCCTCATGCCGTACGAGCGCCGTCATGATGTGAGGTCTGCCGACCGACTTCAGTCACGCCTGCGCATCCGCCGGCCCACAGGACATCCTTGACTGCGTATGAAAAAAGTCGGACGATTGGAGTTAGCCTGGACACAGAATGTGTTGACTGAGAGTCTCCAGTGACCATTCCAGGAGCGAAGGAGCGCCGCCGTTGCAACCCCTATAATATCCGCAGCGACTGTCAACTTCTGCGGAGACCGGGCCACCCGACCGGTGACCAACATGGAGAAGCTTACTGACTTTCATCAAGCGAACTCCTTTCCCCCGCCCCTTCAGTGATTAGGCTTTCAGGTTTCATTTAAACTTTCAAGCCCTTCTGCAAAAATTTTTCACATCCAGCACACGGGAGGGTCACAGGTGAGTGGCCGCGCGTGCACATGGGCTTGGCCACTTGTTGCCGTCATGTTTCATGATGGCTGGCGCCAGAGGCGATTGCCATCGAGGCAGCCAGTACGGGCGCAGTTGGCCATAGTGATGCGTCGCAGGACGGAACAGATGCATTCGACCGGAGCAAAGTCGTTTGCCGAAGCGCGACAGCTGAAAGACGATGAGCTAGGCCCTTTCCGGCCGATCTTCGCGGGCCCGGAACGCCTGGCACGGCACCTCGCCGCGTTGCGGGAGTCGCCCGAGTACGTCCGGTCCATCGACGACGCCGATCCTCCGCCTCGCGATGCTCCCCCGCAGCCTGAACGGCACGGGAGGTACCCCCTCCACCAGCCGCCCCGGGCCGATCCACGAAGATCCACCGGACAGGGACCAGCCGCGGTCGTGCGACGTGGCGGCGCATGTCGGCGTTGAGATGCCCCATGTGACGAGCGGGCCATGTGCGGCGGTCGCGCGTCTCTGTGACCAGCGGGTGTGCCTCGCGGTACCTGTTGGAGACGTTCCGTGTCGTGCCGCGACGGGTCTCGCGGGTTCACCACGTGGGCCCAGGCGGGGTTGCGGCATCGGCTCCACCGGACTGTCCTGGACGAACTCGGCGCGCGGGGCGAACTGGACAGGGCACCGGTGGTCTTAATACCGCCCGGGTCCGGGCCCAAGGGGGACAGGCTGACGGGACCGAACTTCGATCGCGGCAAGGTAGGGAGCAAGCCGCACATGTTGTCCGGGGTAAAGGGCGTCCCTTTGTCTGTCGCAATGTCCAGTGCGAGCACCCACGACAGGCCAGCCCTCAAACCGCTGATCTGCGGCATACCCGCTGTGCGCTCGCGACGCAGGTTGCGGCGTCGCCAGCCTTTCACACTCCCTGCGGACGGGTGTATGTGTCTGCTGAACACCTCGTCCAACTGCGCGAACGCGGTCTCGTCCCACGCGTCGCACGTCTTGGGTTCGAACCGGGCGAGCGGTTCGGCCGACGCTGCTGGAGGATCAAGCGGACGGTTGTCTGACTGTCCGGATACGGTCGGCTCACATCCCGGTAGCGTCGAAGGGGTTCCCACGATCTCGCCTTCCTCGGCCCTGCAGACGCCGTTATCTGCTTCAACTCACCAGGCGAGACCTCCTCTTGTGGCCTGTAGCGATGGCGACCTGTGGTGTTCACCAAGCCCAATGAGGGATCATGCTGAATGGCTGACGGCTTTACCGCAAGCCACTATAGGGAGGTTGAGGCCGTCATGGCTTGATGTGATCGCTCTCGGCAACGACCGCAAGTATTTATTGAGCCGTTTCAAACCTGCCGCTCCAGGGTATCGACGGCCGCGGCGATTGATAGCATTCGATTCGGATTGCACCCGGGCCTGCGGAAGATCCACCACGCCTTCAGTCGTGTGACGCCGCTCGACCGGCGCCCGTGCTGTGGCCAGGGCTCGGTTGACGGTTTGCTGAATTGGCCTGAGTTTGTCGTTTAACCTCGATTCTTCAGAGGGCGTTTGATCTAAGAGCTTACAGATCATCAAGGTGTTGCTTCCTGTCGCGTCGCTCGTTGATGTGGTATGCGCATTCCGGACGAGATCCGTACCCAACTCGTGATGAGGTTCGAGGTGTTGTTCCCGCATCTGGATGAGCGGCAGCGACGGCTGCTGATGGCCGCAGAGGCCCGTGTCCTGGGACACGGTGGAGTTCGGGCCGTCGCGCGGGCGGCCTCGGTGAGTGAGACCACGGTCCGCAAGGGCGTGTTCGAGCTGGAGACCGGCGAGGAGCCTCTGGGGCGGGTGCGGCGGCCGGACGGGGGCCGCAAGAGGGTCGCAAATCTTGATCCGGGACTGAGGCCGGCGCTGCTGGCGCTGGTCGAGCCGGACGAGCGCGGTGACCCGACGTCGCCGCTTCGGTGGACGGTGAAGTCGACCCGCACACTGGCGCGGGAGCTGGCCAGGACCGGTCACACAGTCGGTGCGGACACCGTCGCCGACCTGCTGCGTGAGGAAAGGCTTCAGCCTGCAGGCCAACGCCAAGACCATCGAGGGCAGCTAGGCCGTTTCGTTCGGATCATCTGATCGTTGGTCCGGGTGTGCCGTTAACTGATGCGCAGCGGGCGCGGATCGAGCCGTTGTTGCCGGACCGGACACCCAGGCGGGGTGGTCGGTGGCGGGATCACCGTGAGGTGATCGACGCGATCGCGTGGAAGTTCCGGACCGGATCGCAGTGGGTCCATCTGCCGGAGAAATACGGGAACCGGCGCGGGGTCTACAACCGGCTGCGGATGTGGGCCGTCGACGGGACCTGGGAGCGGGTCTTCACCGCGCCGATGGCGCGGGCCGACGCCGATGAGGACCTGAACTGGGCAGTCTCGGTGGACTCCACCATCGTGCGCGCGCACCAGCACGCCGCCGGGGCCCGCAAAAAGGGCCCCGGCCGGCGAGCCCCACGACCATGCCATCGGCCGCTCCCGCGGCGGACCGACCACGAAGATCCACCTGGCGTCCGACGACCGGTGCCGACCCCTGGCCTTCGTCCTCACCGCCGGGCAGGCCGGCGACGCACCCGCGTTCCCCGACGTCATGGCCCGCCTACGCGTCCCCCGCCCTCGCGGGCGGCCCCGCACCAGACCGGACGTGATCCTGGCCGACAAGGCGTACTCCTCCCGCGCCATCCGGGAACACCTGCGCAGACACGGCATCCGAGCGGTCATCCCCGTCCCGGCTGAAGCAGTGGCGCGGCCTGGCCACCCGCTACGACAAGACCGCGACCATCTACCTCGCCGGACTCCACCTCGCAGGCATCTTCATCTGGTCAGCCCGATGATCCAAACGAAACGCCCTAGTCGACCGCGTCCGCCGGGACCGCGTCGCGGCGCACGGCCTCGCCTACGACGAGGGCGGCGAGATCGTCGGGGCGTACGGAGGCGAGTGCGCCGCCGTAGCGGCCCTGGGCGGTACGGGCTCCGTCGATCAGGCAGACCTCGCCAGAAATGGGCTTGCTCCTTGGCGGTGACCGGGCGGCGCGCCTGAGGGAGGGCGAACCGGCCGGTGACGAAGGCGGGTGGGCACAGGATGTCGGCGGCCGGGCAGAGTGTCCCGGGAGGAGGCCGCGGCGGGCGTCGATGTCCGTCCAGCCGCCGGCGGGCGTCCGCGGCAGCTCGGCCGGTACCACCGTCGGGTGGTGAAAAACGCCGCCGCGCTCAGGACTTGGCTCGCGGCACGACCGGCCGGACGCTGGAAAACCCGGCGCCCTCGACGGGTGGTGTCAGGCCTGCTGAATGAGCTTCAGCACCTGGGAGCGCAGCTCCGCGAACTCCGGCAGCGACTTGGTGTGGAGCTGGTCGCGGTCCGGCGGCAGTGGGACGTCGACGACGGCGCGTACGGTGGTGGGCCGACCGGAGAGCACCAGGACGCGGTCGGCGAGATAGACGGCCTCGTCGATGTCGTGCGTGACCAGCACGACGGTGACACCGAAGTCCCGGCGCACCCGAAGGATCAGGTCTTCGAGGTCGGCCCGTGTCTGGGCGTCGACGGACGCGAACGGCTCGTCCATGAGCAGTGCCTCGGGCTGGTAGGCCAACGCCCGTGCGATGGCGACCCGTTGCTGCATACCGCCGGACAGCTGCCAGGGGTACTGGTTCTCGCAGCCTTCCAGGCCCACACCCGCCAGCGCCGCCAGGCCGGCCCGCTGCCGGTCGGCGCGGGCCATGCCGCGCGACCGCAAGGGCAGCGCGACGTTGCCCAGCACGCTCATCCACGGCATCAGCGAGCGGCTGTAGTCCTGAAAAACCACCGCCAGCTTCTCCGGGGGCCGTTCCACAAGGACCTCGTCCATGAGGACGGCACCCTCCGTCGGCGCCAAGAGGCCGCTGAGACAGCGCAGCAGGGTGGTCTTGCCCGCGCCGGACGGGCCGACGACGCAGATGAACTCACCGCTGCGGACCTCGGCGTCGATCCCGCCGAGGACGGGTTTGCCGGAGTACGACTTCGTCAGCCCCTGTACTCGCAGCACCACGGACCGTTCCACGGCACTCGCCTCGGGGGGCGCGTCGTGGGCGTTGTACCCCGTCGGACCTGCCATACCAGTCATCTCCAGTTCATCGGGTGTGTCCGGCCGTCCCCTGCGGGGCGGTCGCGGCCGTGCCGTGTACGCGGGGCTCATCGCCGCTCCAGCCTCTGCATGCCGCGGTGCCACCGCAGCAGGTGGTTCTCCAGGCTGCGGAAGGCGATGTTGACGAGGTAACCGACCATGCCGAGAAACAGCATTCCGGCCCACATGTCGGCGATCGCGAATTCGCGCGAGGCGTGGAGGATGCGATAGCCGATGCCGTTGGTCGAGCCGGCCATCTCGCTGAACACGATCACGGTGATGCCGATGGACAGGGCTGTGCGGACACCGGCGATGATCTGCGGGCTCGCTGCGGGGAGGACTACGCGCAGCAGCCGGTCCCGGCGCCGGAGCCGGTAGCTGGTCGCCACGTCCCGCACCACCGTGTCGACCGATCGCACTCCGTCCACGGTGTTCAGCAGGATGGGCCACACCGTGCCGTACGTGATGAGGCTGACCTGCATTTCAGCTCCGATGCCGAACAGCAGAAGGGCGGCGGGGACGAGTGCGACGCCGGGTGTGGCGCGGGCGAATTCCAGGACCGGCGAGAACGCGTCGGCGAGGAAGGGCACCAGTCCGAGCACGAAGCCGGCCGTGACGCCGATGACGAGGGCGATGCCGAGGCCTGTGGCGAGGTGGAGCAGGCTCGGGACCGCGTCCGAGAGGAAGTGCGAGAACAGCCAGACGCGCCGCAGGGCCGAGACGCTCTCGGAAAGGGGCGGGAAGTACGTCGAGGTGCTGCCGGAGCTGAGCGTCCACCAGAGCGCGACGGCGCTCACCGGCAGTATCAGTTCCAGGCCCACGTCGGAGAGCAGGCGCCGGCGCCGGCCCTTGGGCGTGGGGGTCTTCACCGCGGCGCGGTGGGACGGTAGGCCGAGTGCCATCGCAGTGCCCTCCTCTCCAGTCCGAGCAGACCCTGGTTCAGCAGGATGCCGAGCAGTCCGATGACGACGACGACGGCCCACATGCCGGGGATGTCGCCGCCCTGCTCGAAGATCGTCATCTGAGCGCCCAGGCCCGGTGCGCCGCCGATGAGTTGGGCGGCGCTGGTGAGCAGCAGGCTCATGGTCGCGGCGACCCGGATGCCGGTGGCGACGAAGGGGGCCGCGCTGGGCAGCACGATCCATGTGACGTAGTGGCGGCGCTTGACGCCGTAGGTCTTGGCCATGTCGCGAAGTGCCGGGTCGAGCTGGTGCATGCCGTACATGCTCTGAAGGAGCACCGGCCACAGGGATCCGAAGACGACCAGGACGAGCGTCATCTTCGCGGTGGCTCCGTACTGCAGGAGCGCCAGCGGGATCAGGGCGATCGGCGGGATGGAGCGCAGGAAGTCGATGCTGAAGCGGGACATGCGGTAGAGCAGCCCGCTCGCCCCGAGCAGCAGCCCGAGGGGGATCGCGATGACCAGGGACATCCCCAGGCCGATCGCCCAGGACGAGGCCGTGTCACCGACCGCCGACCACAGGAGGCCGCCGGTGAGCAGCGATCCGAGCGCGCCGGCGATGTCCCGGGGTGCGGCCACCGCGGAGTCCGGGAGGGCGCCGGAGGCGACGAGCACCTGCCAGACGCCGAGGGCCAGAACGGTGCAGAGCACACGTGCGCCGAGCAACGCCGCCCGGCGGCGGGGGGCGGCCCCGCTGTTTCGCGGGGCCGCCCGGCCGGTGTGCCGGGGGTTTCGGGTCATGACACTCATGACTGGGCGGTCAGGAGGTACGGGGCCAGGTCGATCTTGGTGTCGAGAGCGTCGTACGTGACCATCAGGGTCTGCAGAGTGTCCAACGGGGTCCGTTTCAGGGGCTCGTCCGGAAAAGTGGGCAGAGTGATCTTCGCGAGGACGTCGGCGCCGGTCGTCGTCGATTTCTGCGCCACCTTCCTCACCTTCTCCGGGTCATCGCTCAGCGCGGCATTCGCTTCATCCAGGGAAGCCGCGAATTCCTTGACCACTTCCGGGTGACTCTTCGCATAGCTCTCGGATGCCAAATACACGATGTTCGGCACCGTCGGGATCGCCGTGGACATCACCGGCATCAGATCCCTGAGCCCTGCCGCACGCGCCTGGGAGACGAAAGGCTCATTGAGAACCGCGCCGTCGACCTTGCCGCCTTCGACCGCGGCGACCATCTGCGTGAACGACATCTCGACGAAACGCACGTCCTCGGAGCCGCCGCCCTTGGCGTCGATCGCGGCCTGGGCCGCGATCTGGGCCAGCCCGCCGAGGGCGTTGACGGCCACGGTCCTGCCGGAGAGATCCGACGGCTTCCTGATCCCGTCGGAGCCCACGACGAGGACGGTTGTGTCCTTGGCCGGGTCGGAGGTGTTCACACTGCCCTGACCGACGATCCTGACGGGCATCTTCTGCTCGATCGCCTTGATGGCGCCCATCGGGTCGGCCGCTGTGAACTGGATCTGGCCGTTGAGGAGCAGAGGCAGCGCCTGGGCGCCCGAGTTCACCACCTGAGGTGTGGCCTTGAGCTTGTGCTCGGTGAAGGTTCCGTCCTCCATCGCGAGGTAGAGCGACGCGTTGGTCAGCGTGGGCGACGTGCCCACTTTCACCGACGTGACGCCGGTGCCGGTGGATGTCGAACTGGAATCGGCCGTGGATCCCGAGCCGCACCCCGCGAGAAGGGTGACGGCCCCGGCGAACGCGGCGGTGAGAACAGCTGAACGGCAGTGCTTGGTCATGAGGACCTCTTGCGAGTCAGCCCGGATCGAATGCTGAGATGGTCATCAGATTTCACTGCCATGTCAATGGTATTTCCTAGATATATCTGATTCCCTTCATGTCATGGCACTACACGACACCTCGACCGACCTTGGTGCGCCGCCCGGCATCGAGACGCTGTCCGACCTCGGGACACTCAGCTCCTGGGCCGAGCAGAGCTGGCCGGAGCCGGTCCGGACGATGATCCAGGAGGGGGCGGGCTCCAACGCCACGGTCCTCGCCAACGAGCGCGCCTGGGCCGCCTGGTCACTTCGTACGCGCGTGCTGGCCGATGTCTCGCACGTCGACACCTCGGTCACCGTGCTGGGCCGTACGCTCGCGGCCCCGTTCCTCGTCGCCCCGTCCGGTCTGCACACCCTCGTACATCCGCGCGGCGAGGTCGCCACGGCCGAGGGAGCAGCCGGCTTCGGCACCACGATGGTGCTCAGCTCGGGGACCGGCACCCCGATGGAAGAGGTACTCGGCGTGGGCGGCCCCACGTGGTTCCAGTTCTACTGGCGCCGTGACCGCGGCCTGCTGCGCGAGATCCTCGGCCGCGCCGTGGATCTGGGCGCGGAGGCCCTGTGCCTGACGGCGGATCTCCCGGTCCGGCCCCTGCTGGGCGAACGCATGCGGCACGCCGTCGCGCATCTGCCCGGCGACCCGCCCCTGTACGTCCTCGACCGCAGCGCCCACGTCAGGGGCGGCGAGTGGGATCACGACGCCCGGGTCACCTGGAAGGACCTGGACTGGCTCCGGGAGGTGGCCGATGTCCCGCTGGTGATCAAGGGGATCACGACGGCGGAGGACGCCGTACAGGCCGCGGACCGCGGGGTTGACGCGATCATCGTCTCCAATCACGGCGGCCGGGCCCTGGACCTCGGCCGCCCCACGGCACTGTGCCTGCCCGAGGTGATCGGCGCGCTGCGGGGCCGTTCCGACGCGCCCGAAGTCCTGGTGGACGGAGGCATCCGGCACGGACGCGACGCGTTGATCGCCCTGGCACTCGGTGCCCGAGCGGTACTCATCGGCCGGCCCTGCCTTTGGGGCCTGACGGCACACGGAGCGGACGGCGTCCGGGGCGTGCTCGACTTCCTGAAGCGTGAGCTGGAGTCGTGCATGGGCATGACGGGACGAACGTCGGTCGAGGACATCGATCCGAGCACGATCACGGAGGAGACCCGGTGAACACCCCCCGGAGCACCCCGCACACCTTCGACCTCGTCGTGATCGGCAGCGGTGTCGCCGGCCTGTCGGCCGCGGTGGAGGCCGCCGAGGCGGGACTCACCGTCCACGTTCTGGAGGCGGCCGACACCATCGGCGGAGCGTCTGTGATGAGCGGCGCCGCCTGCTTCATCGTCGACACCCCGCTCCAGCGGTCACAGGGCATCACCGACAGCGTCGGCCTGGCCCTGGACGACTGGGTCCGGATGGGCGGGCCGACGGCGGACCTGGAGTGGGCGGGCCGCTACGCCGCCGACAGCGCGCGTGAGGTGTACCGGTGGCTGGCCGATCTCGGCATCGAGTGGCGGGCCCTGGACCAGCCCGAAGGCAACAGTGTGCCGCGCTGGCACGTACCGGCCGGCTGGGGGCGCCGGATCATCGAGGTGCTCGCAGGCCGTGTCCAGAAGCTCGGCGTCGCCATCCGGACCGGCGCCACCGCGGAAGAGCTGTGCTTCTCCGCGGGCCGGGTCACCGGGGTGCGGATCCGCTCCGCCGAGGGTGTGGAGACACTGACCGCAGGCGCGGTCGCCGTGTGCACAGGGGGCTTCATCGGCCGCGTCGAAAAGGTACTGGAGCACGCACCCCGACTGCGCGACCTCCCGCGCGTTCTCGCCGGCGGGTCCCCCACCGCGGCAGGCCTGGGGCACGACCTGCTGGAGTCCTGCGGCGCGCACTTCACCCACCTGGACCACATCTGGGTCTACCCCTACGGCACCCCCGACCCGAGCGACCCCTCGGGCGCCCGCGGGCTCGGCATCCGAGGGGTGACCACGGAGATCTGGTTGAACACCGAGGGGCACAGGTTCCACGACGAATCCCTGCGCGGTGGCTATTCGGGCACCAAGGCTCTGCTCGCCCAGCCTGGACGCACCGCCTGGCTGGTCTTCTCCGCGGCCGAAGCCGACCGCGTCCTGCTGATCGACAACGAGTACTACGGCACACCGGCCGGGCCGAACCCCGAGGCGATGAAGAAGTACTGGGCGGATTCGGCGCACGTCCGCACCGGCGGGGGCCCTGGAGAGCTCGCCCGAGCCGCAGGCCTTCCCGAGGAGGCGGTGATCGGTGCTGTCGGGGCGTTCAACGCGGCCGTGCGTTCGGGTGCCGACAAGGATCCGCTGACCGGCCGCCACCTGGCGGGCCTGCACGAGCTGACGGGGGAACTGACAGCTGTCCAGCTCTTTCCGATGGCCCAGAAGAACCTCGGCGGAGTCCGCACCGGCCCCGGCTGCGAAGTCCTCACAGCCTCGGGTGAGCCGATCCAGGGGCTGTACGCCGCCGGTGAGGTGGCGGGCATGGCCGGCGGGCACATCAACGGGCGCGCCGCACTCGAAGGAACCATGTTCGGGCCCTGTCTGTACTCGGGAAGGCTCGCCGGACGCACCGCGGCCCGGCGCTCGCGGTAGGCCGCGGAGCTCATGGTTGCCGCGGATCGACGCGCGCCATATAACTTAGGCATCGCAGGAGACAGAGGTGGATGGAGTCCATGGCGGTACAGCACAGGACGCTGGTCATGGCAGGGACCGACGAGCCACCTGCCCGCAGACTCTCTCTGACGGAGCAGGTCTACGACCGGCTCAAAGAGGAGATCCTTCAGGTCCGGCACGGTCCCGGCGCACTCCTGCTGGAGCCCGAACTCGCCGCCCGTTACGGCATTTCCAAGACGCCGGTGCGTGAGGCCCTGCGGCTGCTGGTGCAGGACGGATGGGTCGTCGTGATGCCACGCAAGGGCTATCTGGTACGCCCCGTCCATCTGGACGACATCCGCGAGGTGTTCGAAGTGCGCCGGATGGTCGAGCCCGTCATCGCCGGGCAGGCCGCCCACTCGCGCAGCGCCGACGACGTGGCCCGGCTGACGCACCTGTGTTCCGAGCAGTCACGTGACGCGGCGTCGCTCGAGCCGGCGCTGGGCGCGGCACGGTCCTTCCACACGGAATTGGCCGCCATGGCCGGCAACAGCAGGGCACTGGCGATCCTGGTCGACCAACTCGACGAGGTACGGCGGCTGCACCATCTCATGCCCAAGGTCGAGGGCCACATCACCTCGACCGCCGAACTCGGGGCGCACCGGCAAATCCTGGCCGCGGTCGAGGCGAAGGACAGCCACGCGGCCGCACTGTTGATGAACGATCACCTCACCGAGGTGGCCGAGGCGATGGTGGACGCCTTCGCGGGGGTGCGCCGCTGACGATCTCGGCGCCACGGCCCTCTCGGTCAGGCGTCGTCGGGTGAGCGGCAGTGCCGTCCGGCCGGCCCGCTCAACATGCTCCGGCGCCTGTGAGGAGGGGAAAGTTCGCCCCATGGGCCGACCGCTGCCCTGCTTCCGTCGGAAATCCGCCGCCGGTCCCGCGTGGAGCGTCCCTATTCGGATCCGAGTCCCTGGACTTCCTCGAACACGAGCCAGGTACGGGTGGCCCGCACACCGGGAATGTCCTGGATCGACTCCAGAACGACATGCCGCAGCGCGTCGTTGTCGGGTGCCCTGACCAGAACGAGCACATCGTAGTCGCCCCCGACCAGAGCGAAGTTCTCGATGTACGGGATCTCTCCAAGGCGGACCGAGACAACTCGCCAGGCGGTCTGCTCGATGGTGACGGACACGTAGGACGTGGTTCCCAGCCCGAGCTTCCGCGGATTCAGCTGGGCGGTGAAGCCGCGGATGACGCCGTCGTCGGTGAGCCGGCCGATCCGCGCATAGGCGTTGGCCCTTGAGATGTGCACCTGCTCGGCAAGCGCCCGCACGGACATGCGCCCGTCCCGGCGCAGCGCGGCGATGATCGCGCGGTCGATGTCATCGAGACCGGCGGCAGAACGTCCCGCGTCGAAGCTCACCGGACTGTCCACGCTCGACATTTTGTCCTCCACTTCGGAGAGGGTCGGCAATCTCTCTCCGCTTCCCCTCAATGCTTGAACACTTATACCGAAGCGGGCCACGATTCGCGTGTCAAGTGTCCAAAGGAAAGCGGTGTAAGCATGTCCGTGAAGGCACTCCGCCAAGCGGTCGACAGCCTCCTCCCTTCTCTCTCGCCGGTCCGCTTCGTGACACCGGACGGGCGGCCCGTGAAGCCCCCGCCGGGATATGAAGCCCCCTCGGACGAATCGCTGCGCGAGGCCTACCGGCGCATGGTCCTCGGCCGCCGGTTCGACACCCAGGCGACCGCGCTGACCAAGCAGGGGCGGCTCGCGGTGTACCCGTCGAGCCGCGGCCAGGAAGCGTGCCAGATCGCGGGCGTCCTGGCGCTGAGGGATCAGGACTGGCTGTTCCCCACCTATCGCGACTCGGTCGCCCTGGTCTCCCGCGGGATCGACCCGCTCGAGGTGCTGACTCTCCTGCGCGGCGGCTGGCACTGCGGCTACGACCCGGCCGCCACGCGCGTGGCACCCCAGTGCACTCCCCTGGCCACGCAGACGATCCATGCCGTCGGTATGGCGGACGCGCTGCGCCGCAGGGGCGAGAACGGCGTCGCCATGGCGTTCATCGGTGACGGCGGAACCAGTGAGGGAGACTTCCACGAGGCTCTCAACTACGCGGCGGTCCTCAAAGCACCGGTCGTGTTCTTCATCCAGAACAACCGGTACGCGATCTCCGTACCGCTGTCCCGGCAGAGCGCCGCGCCGGCCCTGGCGTACAAGGGCGTGGGCTACGGGGTCCCGTCCGAGCAGGTCGACGGAAACGACCTGGTCGCGGTCCTGTCCGTCCTGCTGGCCGCCGTCGAGCACGCCCGTTCCGGCAAGGGGCCCTTCCTGGTCGAGGCCCACACCTACCGCATGGAGGCGCACACCAACGCCGACGACCCGACCCGTTATCGGGACCGGCGGGAAGTGGAGGAGTGGGAGAGCGCCGACCCGCTGTCCCGCCTGGAGACCTACCTGCGGGGCCGGAGCCTGCTGACCGGCGAGGACATCGAGGCGGTCAAGGAGGAGGCCGAGGCCTTCGCCGCACAGCTGAGGACCGGAATGAACGCCGACATCGAGGTCGACCCGATGGAGCTGTTCGATCACGTCTTCGCCGAACCCACCCCCCAACTGCTCGAACAGCGTGCCCAGCTGGCCGCCGAGTCGCTCTTCCAGGAGGACTGATCCATGGCCTCGATGACGATGGCGCAGGCGCTCAACAGCGCTCTGCGAGACGCGATGCGTGCGGACGGGCAGGTGCTCGTCTTCGGCGAGGACGTCGCCGCGCTGGGAGGCGTGTTCCGCATCACGGACGGGCTGACCGCCGAGTTCGGCGAGGACCGCTGCTTCGACACCCCTCTGGCCGAGGCCGGGATCATCGGCCTGGCCGTGGGCCTGGCCATGGCCGGCTTCCGCCCCGTGGTGGAGATGCAGTTCGACGCCTTTGCCTACCCGGCGTTCGAACAGATCGCCTCTCATGTGGCCAAGCTGCGCAACCGGACCCGCGGCCGGCTCTCCCTGCCCATGGTGATCCGCGTCCCCTACGCCGGCGGCATCGGCGGTGTCGAGCACCACTGTGACTCCAGCGAGGCCTACTACGCGCACACCCCCGGCCTCAAGGTCGTCACCCCGGCGACGGCCGAGGACGCGTACTGGCTGCTGCGCGACGCGATCGACGACCCCGACCCCGTGGTCTTCATGGAGCCCAAGCGGCTGTACTGGTCGAAGGAAGACGCCGGCACCGAGACCCGGCGGGCCGCACCGCTCGGTCGGGCGGCGGTGCGCCGTGAAGGGCGCGACGGCACGCTCGTGGCGTACGGCCCCTGCGTCCCGGTGGCCCTGGAGGCGGCCGAGACCGCCGCGGGGGAAGGCATCAGTCTGGAGGTCGTGGACCTGCGCAGTGTCGTGCCCTTCGACGACACCACCGTGACGGACTCGGTCCGCAAGACCGGCCGTTGCGTCGTTCTGCAGGAGGCCCAGGGCTTCGCCGGTGTCGCCGCCGAGATCACGGCGCGTGTCCAGGAACGGTGCTTCCACTCCCTGGCCGCCCCGGTACTGCGCGTCACCGGCTTCGACATCCCCTATCCCCCGCCGAAACTGGAACACGCCCATCTGCCCAGTGTCGACCGTGTGTTGGACGCCGTCGACAGGCTCCAGTTCGACGACCTGCCCGACACCCGTCACCTGGCGCGGGAGGGCGCATGACGACCACCACGGAACAGCTGTTCCATCTGCCCGACCTCGGCGAGGGTTTGACCGAGGCCGAGATCGTCGAGTGGAAGGTCGCCGTCGGCGACACCGTCGGGATCGACCAGATCGTCGTCGAGGTCGAGACGGCCAAGGCAGCGGTCGAGGTACCGGTCCCCTACGCGGGGATCGTCTCCCGCCTCCACGCCGAGGCAGGCACGTCCGTCGCTGTCGGCGCTCCCCTCATCTCCGTCGGTGGCGTCTCCGTCGGTGGCGCGCCCGCGGCCGGCGAACCGCGGGAGACCGCGGGGCGGGCCGCGGCCGAGCGGTACCGCGAGGAGGAGCGGGCCGGATCGGGCAACGTACTGATCGGCTACGGCACGGGGCATGCCCCGCCGTCGCGCCGCCGACGCCGCCGCGCCGCCGCACCTGGTACCGGCACACAGCAGCAGGCACCGGCGGCGCCGGTGGCGGCCGCCACTCGGCCCGTCGGCGCCGATCTCGCCCTGCGGGTGATCTCGCCGCTCGTGCGCAAGCTGGCCCGTGAGAGCAGCGTCGACATCGCGCTGATCACGCCGAGCGGACCGCGCGGTGTGATCAGTCGCTGTGACGTCGAGCAGGCCATCGCGGCAGCAGCGGTGGAAGTGAACGTGGAGACACCGCCGGCGCCGGCCACGGTTGTCGCCGGTGCCGCGCCGGTGAGCGGCGCCGGCCCCGACGCGCTGCGGATTCCGCTGCGCGGACTGCGTCGCGCCGTCTCCGACAAGCTCACCCGCAGCCGCCAGGAGAT
Organism: Streptomyces sp. NPDC055025; assembly: GCF_053608565.1. Lineage (NCBI taxonomy): Bacteria > Bacillati > Actinomycetota > Actinomycetes > Kitasatosporales > Streptomycetaceae > Streptomyces > Streptomyces sp. NPDC055025. The sequence continues at coordinate 98,268 of NZ_JBSGVS010000001.1, read as the reverse complement.
CCCGGACGCGACCACGTGGGTCGACGCCGACGCAACCGGCCTGCTGGAGATGAAGAACGCTCTCCGGGCCGCCGACCCCGAGCACGGCATCGGTCTGCTCGCGCTCCTCGCCCGGATCTGCGTGGCCGGTCTGCGGCGCTACCCGGAACTGAATTCGACCGTGGACACCACCGCCGGCGAGATCGTCCAGTTCCCCCATGTCCACCTCGGCTTCGCGGCCCAGACCGACCGCGGACTCATCGTTCCGGTCGTCCGGGACGCCCACCTCATGACCACGGTGGAGCTGGCGGCCGAGTTCAAACGTCTCACCGCTCTGGCGCGTACGGGTTCCCTGCCACTCGACCGCCTGACCGGTGGGACCTTCACCCTCAACAACTACGGTGTGTTCGGTGTCGACGGATCGTCCGCGATCATCAACCACCCCGAGGCGGCGATCATCGGTTTCGGGCGCGTGATCGACAAGCCGTGGGTCGTGGACGGAGCCCTCGCCGTCCGCAAGGTCGTGCAGATCTCCCTCAGCTTCGACCACCGCGTGTGCGACGGCGGTGCCGCGGGCGGCTTCCTCCGCTATGTCGCCGACCGTGTGGAGAACCCGACAGCGCTGGTGGCCGACCTGTGAGCCGCGTCCCGCGCAGGGGCTTCCTGCGGAGGGGCTTCCTGCCGAGTGTCGGTGTCGGGCCGGCGTCCGCCATCTGACTCGCCCTGCGGAGGCCGACTGTCCGTATCCGCGTCTCCACGTTGGCCGGACGGCCCCTGGCCGTCCTGCTGCTGTACAAGGCCCGGAGGCGGCCCGGAAGGTCGGTCCATGGTGACCAGACCGGTGGACGCGAGGCCCCAGGACAACCCCAGGACCAAGGCGGCAGACAGGGCGGCGACGCCGGCCCGCAGACCACTACGGCGTCGGCCGGCCGCCTGGGGCCGCAGCGGTATCGCCCACCCGTAGGCCGAGGGGGCGGTAGCCGACGAAGGCTCGGACGAGTGAGCTGGACGACGGCCGGCCGGGATCTGGCCGACAGGTTCTGTGCGAGGTACACGGGGGAACGGCACGGACATGAGCCTTCCTCTCGATGGCGAACGGTTGGCGAATAGCGAATGGTTGGCGATGGGACGGTTGCGCGGACGGGTGTCGCGCGCGGAGCGCGGCTACGGCTGACCCTGCATGCCGCCGCGGGAGCCTTCTGGCAGCTGGCCGGGCCGGCCGTCGGTGGGCTGTTCGTTCGTGCCCATCTCGCCGGGGCGACCGTCGGTGGGCCGCTCGTTCCCCATCTGGCCGGGGCCGGGGCCTCCTCGCTCCGGGCCGGTGCCGGCATGCGGCTTGGCCGCCAGAAGCCCGGCGGTGACCACCACGGTGGCCAGCGTGGTCGCGATGACGCGGCGTACAGGTCGGTCGTTCATCAGGGGCCTCACAGCGTGAAGGACTCGTGGTGGATGTTCCGCGCCGGCACCCCGGCCTTCCGCAGGCCGTCCCAGGCCGCCGACATCATGCCGGGCGGTCCGCAGAGGTAGACATCGTGCTCAGGCAGATCGGCGACCTCGGCCCGCAGAGCCGCTGCCGTGAGCGGGGAGGGCCTGCCACTGGCGGGCGTGTCCGCGACGCAGCGCAGTTGGTGCCCCCGGCGGAGGGTGATGGCCTCCAGCTCGTGGCGCAGTACGAGATCGGCCTCACTGCGCGCGAGGTAGATCATGGTGAGATCGCCGGGAGCCGCGGGAAGGGTCTCGAACAGCGTGCGCAGTGGGGTGATCCCGACTCCGCCGGCGATGAGCAGCACCTTGGCGCGCTGCCGTCGCGCCGCGGTGAGCGCGCCGTACGGGCCTTCCGCCCAGACTCGGGTGCCGGGCTTCAGGCCGGCCAGTCGTGCGCTGTGGTTTCCCGACCGCTTGACGGTGATGCGCAGGGAGTCGGGGGTCGGCGCGCCGGAGAGCGAGTAGGGGTTGGAGCTCAGGCGCAGCCCCTTGGTCAGGAAGCGCCAGCGAAAGAACTGGCCTGGCTGGGGGGCGAGTTCGTCGAGCCGGGAGCCCTGGAGAACGACGGAGCAGGTGCCGGGGCCCTCCGCGGTCACCGACTCCACACGCAGCCGGTGCCGCAGATTGCGGCGGATCGGTGTCAGCACTCGGTGGTGGAGCACCGCGCCGGCCGCGGCCAGGTAGAGGGTGAACCAGCATCCGCGGGCGAAGGTTCCGCCGAAGGACGCGCCGAGGGCCAGCTGGTGGCCGAACGTCAGGAAGAGTGCCAGATAGGTCGTCAGGTGCAGGAAGTACCACAGCTCGTAAGGGACTCGTCGGCGTACGAGGCCCGCGGACACCAGCCCGACGACGAGGAGCAGGGCTCCGCCGATGGCGGCGGGAAGCAGATAGGGAAACTGCATGGTCATCTGCCATGCGAGGCTCAGTACGGGGGTGCCTCGTTCCAGGGCGCTGCCCCAGAACTCGAAGACGATGTGGAACACGAGCAGAGTGATCGTGTACCGGCCGGCGCGGGCGTGCCAGCGCGCTACGCGGTCGCTGCCGACCATGTGCTCCAGATACGGGATGCGCGCCATGAGCAGAACCAGCAGCGCGCAGGTGTAGCCGGCGACCATGCCGAAGATGTCGCCGGCGCCGATCATCCAGCCGGCCAGGCCGACCACCGCGTGCGATGTGAACCACCACAGGACCAGAACAGCGACGAGGCCGGTCCACATCGCTGCTTGTACAAGGCTCGCCGGGTCGGACGAGCGGGTGTCTTTCCTGGACGCATGGCGATCCGGTTGCGTGCGCACACCGGCTCCGCCGTGAGCTGCGGACATGGCTGACGCCTCCATTTCGTGGCTCGGGGAGGTGCCCACTGTGCCGAGGTGATTTCTGTGTTTCCTCTCAGCCGTCGAGTGGGGCGATGCCATGAGGCGTGGTCTCATCCCTGTCTCAGAATCGGCTGGTAGAGGGATATGCATGGACGTTTCTTCCAACACTTCCCTCAGCCCCGACCGTGGTACTTCCCGCGTCTCCGGGGGGACGCTCACCACGCCGGACGGCACCGCGGTGCGCGTCCTGGTGGTGGACGACTCGCCGGATCTGACCGAGGTGCTCCGCGCGGCGCTGGCCGCGCGGGGGTTCGAGGTCGAGTGTGCCGCGAGCGGGCTCGGGGCCGAGACCGCGGCCCGGGAGTTCCGCCCCGACGCGGTGGTGCTGGACATCATGCTGCCCGACTTCGACGGGCTGACGGTCCTGGCGCGTGTGCGTCGCTTCCTGCCCGATGTGTGCGTGCTGTTCCTCACAGCGAGGGACGCGGTGGAGGACCGGATCTCCGGGATCGCCGCGGGAGGCGACGACTATGTGACGAAGCCGTTCAGCCTCGCCGAGGTGGTGACGCGGCTGCACGGCTTGCTGCGGCGAGCCGGCATGGCTCGGCTGCGCGATGACTCCGCCGCTCTGACCGTTGGGGACCTGGTGCTCGACGAGGGGGCCCGCGAGGTCCATCGCGGCGGCGTCCCGGTCCATCTGACGCCTACGGAGTTCGAGCTGCTGCGCTTCCTGATGCGGCATCCGCGTCAGGTGTTCAGCCGTAGTCAGTTGCTGAAGAACGTGTGGGACTACGACTACGGGGGCAGTGCCCATGTCGTCGAGCTGTATGTCAGTTATCTGCGCAGAAAGATCGACGCGGACCGTCCGCCGATGATCCGTACCGTGCGAGGTGCCGGCTATGCGCTGGATCCCGCGTCGCAGCGGCGGAGGACGTCATGAACGGCGTCTCAGGACGGGGAGCGCGCGGCGGGCGCGGCCCGTGGCGGGCCGGGCCGTCTCGGAGGGTGTGCGTGCGGGGGGTCCGGCCGCTCAGCCTGCGTGCCAGGCTCACCTGCGGCCTGCTGGTGTTGCTGACCGTGTGCTGTGCTGTGGTCGGTGTGGTGGCGTGTGTGGCGTTGCGTGACGTGCTGACGGACCGGTTGGACGAGCAGCTGATCCAGGCCACCGACCGGCTGCCGGCCAGCCTGGGGTCCTCCTCGCAGGCGCGTGCCGCCGGCGCGGGGCAGGGGGACACGCGTGGGCAGATGCAGGGGACGCTCGGCGTTCTCCTGCGTGACGGGACGCTGCTGGACTCCGCGATCGTCGATGCGGGAGAGGGGACAGCCGCGGGACTGAGCTCCGCCGACGTCGTCTCCCTCGCCGCGGTGCGGTGTGACGGGCAGGCCCACAGTGTGCGGCTGAGCGAGGTCGGAAGCTATCGCGTGGTCTCCGTCGAGGGCGACGACGGCAAGACACTCATCACCGGGCTGCCGCTGAAACCTGTGGCCGATGCCACGCGGGAGCTTCAGCTGGTGTGTTCGACGGTCTTCGGGGTCGCTCTGGCGATCACCGGGCTCGCCGGGGTGCTGTGGATCCGCAGGCTGTTGAGGCCGTTGCACGATGTGGCTGCCGTGGCCACCGAGATCACCCGGCTGCCGTTGGCCTCGGGAGAGGTCCGGCTGCCGCCGTTGGCCTCTCACACGGATCCACGCACGGAGGTCGGTGCCGTCGGCGCGGCCCTCAACCGGATGATGGGGCATGTCGAGCAGGCCCTGACGCAACGCCAGCACAGTCAGGAACGGCTTCGCCGGTTCGCCGCCGACGCCGGCCATGAGCTGCGCACTCCGCTCGCCGCCGTGCGCGGGTATGCCGAGCTGTCGCTGGCCGGGACGGCGCCGGTCCCGGCGAAGGTGCTCCGGGCGTTGCGGCGCATCCAGAGGACATCAGCCCACATGGGGGAACTGGTGGACGAACTGCTGTTGCTTGCCCGCATCGACGCGGGACGGCCGCTGGCGCGGGAGAGTGTGGATCTCACGTTGCTGGCGCTGGAGGGGATCGAGGACGCCCGTGCGGCGGGTCCGGACCACGGCTGGTGCCTGGACCTGCCTGAGTCGCCTGTTGTGATCGAGGGCGATCCGCAGCGGTTGCGGCAGGTGCTGGCCAATTTGCTGGCCAATGGCCATCTGCACACTCCCGCGGGGACCCGGGTCACCCTGAGTCTGCGATCCGAGGAGGAGGACGCGAGAGCGCCCGGTGCCGATCATCCGCGGGGCACGGTGCGGCTCACGGTGGCGGACGACGGTCCGGGCGTCCCTGCGGCTCTCCAGGCCGGCATCTTCGACCGGTTCGTACGAGGGGATGACCGGGGCGCGGGAGCGGCGGCCGGGTCCGGGTTGGGCCTGTCCATCGTCGCCGCCGTCGTAGAGGCTCACGGTGGTTCTGTGCGTCTGTCGAGCGGGCCGGAGGCCACCGCCTTCACGGTGCTGCTCCCGGTCGGCGAACCCCATCGTACGGTCGCCGCGGTCAGTCGGTCCGCCAAGGGATGCCCCGCGGCGAAGGAGCGCGCATCCGAGGGCGTACTGGGCCGGCCAGGATGGGAGTCGAACTCCAGGCCCACCAGTCCTTCGTAACCGACGTCCCTCAGGGCGGCCACGATGCGGTCGAAGTCGAGGCTTCCCGTACCCGGGCAAGTGCGCCCCGGAGCGTCCGCGAACTGCACATGCAGAAGGGCGTCCGCGTGCCGCGCCACGGTCTCGGCGGGGTCCTGCCCCGTACGAGCCACGTGGTACACGTCGAGGAGGAGCCCTGTGCCGGGGGCGCCCGCTCTCCGGGTCCGCCGTACGATATCGGCCGCCGCGTCAACACTCGTCAGCAGATACCGGGGGTTGTCCAGCGGGTTGAGGGCCTCCACCAGAACGGAGATGCCGTGGGCGCCGGCATGCCGGGCCGCGAAGAGAAGGTTGTCGAAAGCGGTACGGTGCTGGTCCTCCTCCTTGAGGTGCGGCAGGCGGTTGCCGTACGGCAGGTTGAGCAGATGGCAGCCGACGTCCGAGGCGAATTCGACCGCGGCGACGATGCTCGCCCGGCACGCCTCCTGCCGGGCGGGATCGCTGAGGATGCCGCGCTCACCCGCGGCGAAGTCTCCGGCGTCTATGTTCATGCACACCAGCCGCGTACCCGCCTCGGACAACGCCTCGCGCAGTTCCTCGGCCTGGCCGCGGATAGGACGCACCGAGGTGAACGGCCACCATGTCTCGACCAGCGAGAACCCCGCCGCCGCGGCGGCCTGTATCCGCGGCAGGAGCGGCTGCCCCCGCAACGGGGGCAGCGACAGGTTCAGGGCGTAGCGCTCGCCGACGGCGGTGGTCACCGTCCCGCTCCGCCCAACGTGCGGCGCAGGGCCTCGGAGAAGAGCGCCGCGTGATGGCCGGACTCGGCTTCGCCGTGCATCCAGGCCACATGCCCGTCGGGGCGGACCAGGACCGCTCCGCCGGGGGGCATGCGGTACAGGCGGTCGAACTCCTGTGGATCCACGTCGCATTCGGCGCTCGGCACCTCCAGGGTCCGCAGCGGCAGACGCAGATGCTCACCTGTCCGGACGGCGGCCTCGTGCCAGTCCTGTCCCTCCGGGCCGTACAGCAGGGTGAGGTGGCCGTCGAGAAGATCGAGGAGGGAACGCCGCTCGCTCGCGGGGCGCAGCCACAGGTGTGGTGCCCGTCTTCCTGTGGCGGCAAAGAAGGCGGAGGTGTCGTCGGTGTCCTCCGCGCCGGTGTCCTCCGTGTCCTGGCCGAGTGCGCCGTCGGCGTAGCGGAAGGCCAGGTCCCGTTCCAGGGCGGCGAGGTGTGCGCGCTGGCGGTCGATGGGGTTGCCGGCGGGTTCCTTGCTGATGATGCGCTGCCAGACCGTTTCGAACCGTTCGGCGTTCTGCTTGCTCCACTGGGCGTTGGAGCGGGCGACGGGGCGGCGTTCGGTCTCGTAGGTGTCCAGCAGTTCCCGCGGTGCGAGGCCGCGCAGGACCAGGTCGATCTTCCAGATCAGGTTGTGTACGTCCTGCACGCCTGTGTTGAGGCCGAAGCCGCCGGTGGGCGGGAAGACATGGGCCGCGTCGCCGGCCAGGAAGACGGAGCCGGCCCGGTAGCGAGAGGCGACGCCGGCCTCCACCTTGTAGGTGGCGGCGCTGAGGATGTCGGCGGTGCAAGGTTGTCCGACGGCGGCCTCGATGAGGCCGTGGGCCTGGTCGTCGGTGAGCGGGCCGGGGTGCCCGCTCCGGCTGTCGCGCATGCGGAAGGTGAGCCAGCGTGTGTGTCCGTCGACGGGGGCGACGGTCACGAACCCGCCGTCCTCGGCGGCCGTGAGGAACTGGATGGCGGTGCGGTCGCCGATGACGTCGGAGATGTCGCCGTGCCAGTAGACGCTCTGCCAGTATCCGACGGTCTCTCCTTCCATTTCGATGCCCAGAGCCTCGCGGGTGGAGCCGGCGGCTCCGTCGCAGGCGATCACATACCGTGCGGTGACCTCCTTCGTGTCTCCGCCGTCGGTGGGCCGGAGCAGGACCCGGGTGTGCTCGTCTTCCTGGGTCAACCGGACGACGGTGACGCCGAACTGGGCGTCGACGCCGGCTGTGGCTGCCACTCGTTCGCGCATGACGCGTTCGAGGGAGTCCTGCGGGATGCGGCAGGTACCGACGGGTCCGAGGGTGGTGTCCTCCTGGCCGGGCGGGGTGCTGCCGTACTCCTCGCCCGCGAGGGAGTCGCAGTAGACGAAGCCGTGCCGGGGGTTGTAGGCGGCCTGGGACCTGATCTCCTTCTCCAGTCCCCAGAAGCGGAACAGCTCCATGCCCCGGTCGCGGACGCCGCGGGCCTTGGGGTGGGCGTAGGGCTGGGGGAACTTCTCCACCAGGACGCAGGGGATCCCGTACTGGGAGGCGAGCAGCGCGGCACCGAGGCCGACCGGTCCTCCTCCGATGATCAGGAGGTGGGTGTCGCTCACGGCGTCTTCCCGTCGGCGACCGGGGTCTCCATCACGCCGAGACCGGTGATCTCCATACGGACCACATCGCCGGCGAAGAGGAAGGAGGGCGGGTCCTGGAAGGCGCCGCAGCCGGTGGTCGTACCGGTGTAGATGATGTCGCCGGGCGAGAGTTCCAGCACGTTGCTGAAGTCGGAGATGAGGCCCGGGATGTCGACGATCATCTCGGAGCTCCAGCCGTCCTGGCGCAGTTCGCCGTTGACCCAGCAGCGCAGGTGCAGGTTGTGCGGGTCGGGGATCTCGTCCTTGGTGGCCAGCCATGGCCCGAACGGGGCGCCGGTCGGGATGCCCTTGGCCCGGGTGATCTGGGAGTACAGCGGGCTCAGTTCGATGTCCTTGAAGGCCATGTCCCGTGCGGTGACGTCGTTGCCGATCATGTATCCGGCCACGTGATCGTAGGCGTCCTCCCGGGCGATGCGGTGGCCGCCTCGGCCGATGACGACCGCGATCTCCGTTTCGTAGTCGAGCTGTTCGGTCTCGGCCGGGCGCACGAGGGTGTCGTGGGGACCGATCACGGTGTTGGACGGCTTGAAGATCAGCAGGGGCTCGGAGGGGGACGGGGCGTCCTTCTTCCCCGATGCCTCGTCCACGTGGGACTGGTAGTTGCCGCCCGCGACGATGATCTTCTCGGGCCGCGGTACCGGCGGTCCCAGGCGGGTGGAGGCGACGTCGACGGTGTCGATCGGGTTCTTCATCGCCGCTTCGATGATCGGCTGGAGGTAGGGGAGAAAGGCCAGGATGGCGTTGGTGTCGAGAGTGGGCAGGCCGGCCCTGGCCAGGGCCGACGCCAGCGGCATGACGCGCTGCTCGTCGTCGAGCAGGACGCCGGGCTGTTCGCCGCGGGCGGGTCCGAAGCTGACAATCTTCACGGCTCTTCTCCTCAGGTCAGAAACGGTCGGCGGGCAAGGAATCCACGGACGGCTCGGCCGTGGCGGTGAGGAAGTCGAAGTCGCAGCCCTCGGGGGCCTGGGTGATGTGACGCCGGTACAGGGCGGCGTAGCCGCGTCGAGGGGCGGGCGCGGCGGCCGCGGGGGTGCGGCGGCTCAGTTCGGCGGGGTCCACATCGAGGTCGAGGCGGCCGTCGCCGGCGTCGAGGACGATGGGATCACCGTCGCGGACGAGGGCGAGAGGTCCGCCTTCGGCTGCTTCGGGCGCGACGTGCAGGACGACGGTGCCGGTGGCGGTGCCGCTCATGCGGGCGTCGGAGACGCGCACCATGTCGGTGACGCCCTGGTGCAGAAGTTTTCTGGGGATGGGGAGCTGTCCGACCTCGGGCATGCCGGGGCCGCCGACGGGGCCGGCTCCGCGCAGGACGAGGACGGTGTCCTCGGTGATGCCGAGAGCGGGGTCGTCGATGCGGGCATTGAGGTCGGCCACTCCGTCGAAGACGACGGCCGGTCCGCGGTGCCGCCACAGGCGGGGGTCGGCGGCGGAGCGTTTGAGGACGGCGCCGGCGGGGGCGAGGGTGCCGTGCAGCAGGGCGAGTCCGCCGGAGGCGAAGACCGGGTCCTTCGCGGAGCGCAGGGCGGGGTGTTCCTGTCGCGTCACCCGGTCGAGGACCCGGGCCCAGGTCTCCCCGGTGCCGGCGAGCGCGTCGGTGTGCAGCAGGGGCTGGAGTTCCTTGAGTACGGCGGGCAGGCCGCCGGCCTCTTCCAGGTCCTCCAGCAGATGGGGTCCGGAGGGGCGTACCTGTGCCAGGACGGGTGTGGCGCGGCTCCATTCGTCCATGGAGCGCGTGCCGATGCGGTGGCCGATCCTGCCGGCGATGGCTTCCAGGTGGATGACTGCGTTGGTGGAGCCGCTGATGGCGCACAGCACGCGGAAGGCGTTCTCCAGTGCCGCGGGAGTGACGAAGTCGGTGGGGGTTCGCCCGCCGCGTGCCAGTTCGACGACCCGGCGTCCGGTTTCCTCGGCGAGGGCGGCGCGGGCGCCGCTGGTCGCGGGCAGCAGGCTGGAGCCGGGCAGGGACATGCCGAGAGTTTCGGCGATCATGGCCATGGTGACGGCGGTGCCGAGGACGTTGCAGGTGCCCACGCCGGGCACGATGCCGCCCTCGACGGCCTCCCATTCGGCGTCGTCCAGGTCGCCGGCGCGGCGGCGGTCGGAGAGGGTCCACAGGTCGTCAATGGTCAGGGGTTCGCCGTGCAGGCGACCCGTGGCGCGGGGGCCTGCGGTGAGGAGCACGGCGGGTTTGCCCGCGCTGATGGCTCCCATGAGCTGGGCGGGCACGGTCTTGTCGCAGCCGCCGAGCAGTACGACCGCGTCGATCGGCGAGGAGGTGATCATCTCCTCCACGTCGATGGCCATGAGGTTGCGCAGGTAGAGGGTGCTGGGGCGGATGAACGGCTCGGCCAGCGAGATGGTGGGGAACTCCAGGGGGAATCCGCCGGCGGCGATGACGCCCTGCTTGACCGACTGGGCCAGGTCGCGCAGGCCCGCGTTGCAGGGGTTGAGCTCGCTGAAGGAGTTGCAGATGCCGATGACGGGCCTGCGCCGGATCGCGGTGGCACTGTGTCCGGCTCCTCGCATGAAGGCGCGGTGGATGAATCCGTCACGGTCCGGCGAGGAGAAGACGTCGCCGTTTCCCTTTTTCGTGTCGTTCTGCGACATCAGTGTCCCTCCGCCGTCCGGGCCGGTGCCGGTGCTGGTACGGCGTATTCGCGGTCATATATCCGTGCGAGCTGGGCGATGTCCCGGGTGCCCGAGCCGTCGGCCGTCAGGCGGGTGAAGGCGTCACGGGCGGCCGGGAAGACGCGCAGGGTGAGTTCCTGGTCCGAGGAGAGCTCAGCGACCGCGTCCTGGACGGCGGACAGGCCGCCGATGGTGGCGCCGGTGGGGGTGGCACCGGGGGTCAGGGCCGCGGGAAGGCAGTAGTCCAGCATGGCACTGGCCGCCCACCCCGACATCAGGACGTTCTTGGCGATGTCCGCCGGGAGTTCGAGCCGGTTGATCAGGGCCGCTGCCTCGGCGGCCGCCGCGACGTGGACGCTGACCAGCAGTTGGTTGACGAGCTTCAACTCAAGTCCCGCTCCGGCCGGTCCGACGTGCACGATGTCCCGGCAGTAGGCCGCCAGCAGCCCCCGCGCGGCCTCGACATGCTCGCGCCGTCCGCCGGTCATGCAGGTCAGCTCTCCCGCACGCGCGCGCCGCGGACCTCCGGTCACGGGCGCGTCGACAAAACCGGCGCCCTTCCCGGCCGCGACCGCGGCGAGATCGCGGGCCACCCTGGGGGCGAATGTTCCGTGCTCGACGAGCAGATGTCCCGCTCTGAGTCCGTCGGTGATTCCATCCGGTCCGAGGTAGACGTCCCGGACCGCTTTCTCGTCCAGCAGACAGCCGATGATCAGGTCGCTTCGGATCGCGACGTGAGCAGGGGTTTCCGCGCGTTCGGCTCCTGCTTCGACCAGAGCCGCCACCTTCGCGGGAGTGCGGGCGTGGACGACGACGTGGTGGCCCGCGGCCTGGAGGCGCTGGGCCATCGGAAGCCCCATGACGCCGGCTCCGACGAAGCCGACTACGGGCAACGCGCTCACTTCTGCTCCTTACCTGCACGGGCCAGAGAGATGCCGGGGCCGGAGGCTCGTAACGCGGTGCCGTTGTGTGACCCCCCTGAGGTATGCGACGCGGGGACGGCTCCGTCTTTCTGCATGCCAGAAAGATCGTAGAGTATTAATGAGATGTCAATAGTGTCTTACAGATATATTTCATGGACCTCCGGACGGCCCCCTACGACCAGCACGTGGCCGGACTGCGTCCGCCCGGCTTCGGTCAGCGCCCGGCGAACGCCTCGACCATCGCGGTGGCCACTTCCGCGAGGTGCTCCGCCATAAGCCGCCGCGCCTCGTCCGCGTCGCCTCGGCGGAGGGCATCCAGCAGATCGCGATGCGCGTCCAGTTCGATCGTCGACGTGATGTGGGGTTCGGCCCTGGGCATGAGGTGGTGCAGTCGGCGGACCTCGTCCAGCTGCCGAGCCAGCACCACAAGCACGCGCCGGTTGCCCGCGAGCGCGGCAAGTTCGAGATGGAACGCGCGGGCGACCCTCAGCGCGGACGCGACCTCCTCGCCCGCGTCCGACTGCTCGACGCACAGGCCGGACAACCGCTCCAGCGCCGCCTCCGAGCACCGTGTCGCCGCCAGCGCCGCCAGGTCCGGCTCGATCAGCCGGCGGATCTCGAAGATCTCACGGATGTCGGCCAGGTGAACGGGGCGGACCAGGTATCCCTTGCGGGGTATGACCGTGACCCAGTCGTCCTGTGCGAGCAGGCGCAGCGCTTCTCGCACAGGCGTCTTGGAGACGCCGTAGCGCTCCGCCAGCTCGGGCTCCATCAGCACGTCCCCGGGCCGGCACCGGGCCTCCAAGATGTCCTCCCTGAGCTGCTCGCAGACCTGGTCGGTGAGCGAGAGCCTCCTGTCGGCCGGGCCCGCGTGGGGGTGGACCGCCTTGGTGATCTCCCGGTGTTGGTCTGTCATGCCTCCACCTTAGAGATACGTCAAAAATATGAGTGGAAGCCAAGCGGAATCTCATGCGGACGACCTTCGATCCCTGAGCGTCGCCCACCATCACCGTGAGATCCAGCCCCCTCGCCACTCGGACCCCCACAGGCGACTTGACACGTCCAGTCACAATGATGAAGATGAATTCAGATTCACTAACGAAAGCGGGGACGCGGTGACTGAGTGGACAGCGCGAGGACGACGTTCCGCCGAGGAACTGAAGGCGGCGGCCCTTCGAGTGATCGCCCGCCAGGGCTATCCGGCCACGAAGATCACCGACATCACGGCTGAGGCCGGCAAGTCGGCCGGTGTGTTCTACCGGTACTTCACCGACAAGGACGACCTCATGCGCTCCGTCGCCGAGGACTTCGCCGGCGCCCTGCGCGACCGGGTGAGCAGCGGCCTCGGGGAACGGCACACGATGCGCGACGAGCACGACGTGGCGGAACACGTGCGCGCGTACTGGGACATCTACCGGACCTTCCAGGGCCAGATGACCGGCATCTACGAGGCGTCGCTCATGAGCGTCGAGTTCTCGTCGTACTGGACACGGCTGCACGAGCGCCATGTGGCCACATGGGCCGCCCATCTGGCGGAGGCATGGAGCGTGGAAGCCTCGGACAAGGAATGCGTCCTGGCAGCGCGCGCCCTGGTCTGCATGCTGGAGCACTACTGCCGTACGACGCTGCCGTCCCTCCCGGACCACGCCGACGACGAGGTGCACGTGCGGACGCTCACCCGGCTCGCCGCACACGGCATCCTCCACGGGCGCGCGCACGACGAGTGAATCCGACCGATCCGATCAGCACCTCCCCCAGGAGGACCCCTCATGAAGTTCACCCCACTCACCCACCTGACGGAGATCCAGTCGATCCCCACCTCGGGGGCCAGGGCCGTGGAGCCGTTCGAACTCGACGGCATGCGCCTGCTGGCAATCCCCCAGCTGGCGTACGACGTGCCCGGCGGCAGGATCGACATGAACGGCGGTGACAGCGACACCGACCTGCTCCTGATGCGCCGAGGCGACAAGGAGTACGAACCCTTCCAGCGCATCCCCGCACCCGGCGGTGAGGACGCGGAGTTCTTCCGCATCGGCGAGCGGGCGTTCCTTGCCGTGGCGAGCATCCGCCACGGCAAGGGCCCCTACGCATACACGACCGACTCCCGCGTCCTGGAATGGGACGGCGAGACCTTCGGGCCGTTCCAGTCCTTCCGCGGCTTCGCCGCCAAGCAGTGGAAGCACTTCGCCATCGGGGAGCGGCACTTCCTCGCCCTGGCCCAGGGTGTCGTCGTCCCCGGTCACGAGGCCGACAACCGGCCCTCACAGATCTACACCTGGGACGGCGAGCGCTTCGTCCATCTCCAGGACGTCGACTCCCTGTGGGGTTACAACTGGCACGCCTTCACACTCGACGGCAACCACTTCCTGGCGTACGCCGACCATGTGCGGCCGTCGGTCCTCCTGCGCTGGAACGGCGAGCGGTTCGAGCCCTACCAGGAGCTCGCCGACCGTCACGGCCGGGCCTTCGCCGACTTCACCGCCGACGGCACCACGTACTTGCTCGTCGCCCGGCTCCAGAGCCTGTCGCAGGTCCTGCGCTGGGACGGCAGGAAGTTCGTCGTCCACCAGACACTGCCGGGCCCCGGCGCCCGGGAGTTCGCCGTAGTGCACGGACAGGACGGCACGGTGTACGTCGTGCGCGTCAACTTCGTCCTGGGTACTCCGGCCGACCCGACGACCGCGCTCAACTCGGCCGTCTACCAGTGGCACAACAACGAGCTGACTCTCGTCGAGACGTTCGCCACGACCGGCGCGACGGACGTGGCGGTGATCCCGCAAGAGCACGACCTGCTGCTGGCCGTGTGCAACAGCCTGACCGCGGACATCCGCTTCGCCGGCCGCACCGTCCTGTACCGCTTCACCCGCTGACCTCCTCACACCCCCACCGCACCACGGGAAAGAGCACCATGGCCCCCTACGAAAGCCCCGAGCTCATCGACCTGTTCACCACCTACACGGCCGGCCCCCACAGCATCGGCTCCCGCCTGACCGCCACCGCGGCCCAGGACCAGGCCGACGCCCCCCTCGTCGTCGCCACCGGCGCCGACTTCGCGCTCTACCCGGGCAACGGAAAGCCGCCCACCGTCGAAGGCTTCCGCTTCTCCACCCGCGGCTTCAAGGAACTGGCCGGCATCTCCCACCTCGGCCCCGCGGTCGCCACGCTGGTCCAGTTGCGCGAGAAGTACCACTCCCCCGCCTGGCGCACGGAGGCGGAGCGGCTCCTCAACGAGGTGGAACGCAGCCGCCGGGCCAACAGCGCCGCCCTGTGGCGCGACACCATCGCGGTGGAGGCGTACCGGGGACGTGAGCGGTCCATCGCCGACATGGCCGATCACACCTTCGCGCTCACCGCCCGCTACCTGCGGGCCGGACTGGCCGACGAAGAGGCGTTCAGCTCCGCCACTCTGTGCGGCGAGTACCTCGCCGCCGGGGAGAAGGAGGGGCACGGTTCCATCGACCGGATGATGGTCGCCACCTTCTTCCTCACCGGCCTGGACATCTCACACCGCATCCTGCGCTGGTTCGGCTCGCACGACATCGACTGGGACCGGGCCATGGTGGTGATCGCCGGCAAGCAGGGGCGGCCGACCTCCGGCGTCACCTGGAACACCTCCAGCGTCGCCACCATGATCCTCGGCGCCTCGGGCTACCGCCTTCCCATGGAGCGCCTCTACATGGCCCCGCACGCCCCCACCTTCGCGACTCCGCTGGACGGCGACCTGTCGGAGGTCATCGCCCTGGAAGAGCCCCTGCGGCGCATCTGGTCCAACACCCGTGCCACCGTCGAACTCGGGGAGCTGATGTTCCCCGGGCTCCCCCGCTACGCGCACGGCGTGGTCGAGGTCCCCGATCTGGACGACCACTCGGTCACCGAGATCAGCGAGATGCCCGTCATCCACGGTTCGGACGACTGGCGGTCGATGACCACGCGTCTGCGCATGGTGCTCGAGGACCCCCGCCAGCTGCTGTCCGGCTGCGTCACCGACTACGCCGTCAGCCAGCTGGTCGCCGCCGGCAACGACCCGGCCAGGATCATCGTGCCCGGCCTGGACGGTGTGCTCTACCCCCGCCTGCCCTGAACCGCCCAGGCACGCGGGCAGCCCGATCGCCGCCGCGCCGCCTTCCCCCACCCCGTCTGGAGCACACGACACCCATGCCTCCCCTTTCCTTCGATCAGGCCCGCCACCTCGATGTGGACGGCGGCCGGATCGCCTACTACGAGACAGGCACCGGAGACCAGACCATCGTCTGGGTCCATGGCCTCCCCCTCGACTCCCGCTCCTGGGAAGCTCAGCGGGCACACTTCGACGCGCGATACCGCAATGTCTTCCTGGACCTGCGCGGCTACGGCGCGTCCGACAAGCTCCCCCCTGAACCGCGCGGCGGTGTCACCGCCCTCTACACCTCCGACCTCGCCGCCCTGATCACCTATCTGCGCCTGGAGAAGCCGACCGTCGTGGGCTTCGCCTCGGCCGGACACGTGACCCTTCACTTCGCCGCCCGGCACCCACAGCTGCTCGGCAAGCTCGTCGTCATCAACGGCTCCCCCCGGTTCCGCCGCGGTGACGACTGGCCGTACGGCTTCACCGACACCGGTATCGCCCACTTCACCGACGCCGCACGTGACAACGGCATCAAGGGCATCACCGACGCCGTACTGCGGCCCGACCTCGTCTTCGCCGACGTCGACGCCGCCCGTGCCGCCGAACTGGACACCTGGTTCCGCGAGATGAGCTACAACGCGGGCGTGGAGACGCTCCTCGGGTTCTTCGACGACATCTCCCTGGACGACGACCGGTCGCTCATGGCCGACATCAACGCGCCGACCCTCCTGATGACCAGCACCATCGGCCAGGAGGTGCCCACCGGGGTCTCGCTGTACCTGCGCACCACCCTTCCCAGGGCCAGGCTGGCAGAACTTCCCGGCGTCGACCACTTCGCCTTCGCCACCCGGCCGGCGCTGGTCAACGCCTTGATCGACGCCTTCTTGGACGACTGAGAGGTCGGTTCGTGAGTTGAACCTGCTGCTCGAACCACTCGCCCGGGGCGCCGGGCCGAGCCAGAGCGCTCCGGAGTTCCCGGCCGCACCGTACGACGTGGCGCTCGGAGCAGTGTCGGGCAGAGCCCCGGCCCTCGGTCAACTCCGTTGCGAGCAAGGGCTTTTGACTTGCCGTACGGGTTCGTCCGCGCGCCGGGGCGAGACGTCCCGTGCTCCTCTCCCCCCGGCCCCCTCGCGAGCCTATGATCGCTGCTGAATCACAACAGCCTGGGGGAGGTGGCATCGCTGTGCCGGATCAGATACTCGCCGGCCGGTACCGGTTGGTCCGGCAACTGGGCGAAGGCGGCATGGGGGAGGTGTGGGAGGCGCGGGACGAGGTGCTGGGACGGCTCGTCGCGGTCAAGGTGATCTCGATGCTGGCCGGGGGCGGGAGCAGGGGCGGCGAGGCGCGTGCCAGGTTCCTGCGCGAAGCGCGGATCACCGCCGCCCTCCAGCATCTCAACATCGTGACGATCCATGATCTCGGTGAGACGGAGAGCGACGACGGTGTGGCGCCGTTCCTGGTGATGGAACTGCTCCGTGGCGAAGGGCTCGACGCGGTGATGCGCCGTCGCCGTATCTCCCTGCGGGACGCAGCGCGGTGGGGCGCGGAGATGTGCGACGGGCTCGCCGAGGCGCACGCGGCCGGGATTCTGCACCGGGACATCAAGCCCGCCAACGTCGTCGTCACCGCCTCGGGCACTGTGAAAATCCTCGACTTCGGTATCGCGCGGGCGGCCGATCCGTCCGTGGGAGACCGCCGTCTCACCCAGACCGGCTTCATCGTGGGCACGCCCCAGTACATGGCGCCCGAACAGGCCCGCGGCCACGCGGAACAGAGCAGCGACCTCTACGCGCTCGGCTGTGTGCTCTTCGAGATGATCACCGGCCGGTTGCCGTTCCGGACGCCTGACACGATGAGCTGCCTCGCGGCCCATCTCACACAGGAACCGCCCGCCCCCAGTTCGATCGCGGAAGGAATCCCGCCCATATGGGATGAAGTCGTGCTGACTCTCCTGGAGAAGGATCCCGGCCGGCGGTACGCGTCGGCCGCCGACCTCTCCCGGGCACTGCGGCCGCTCGCTCACGGGTCCGGTCCCACACCGACGGTGGTGGACCCCACCGGGCAGCCGGGCCGGGGCGACGCCCGGACACGTACCGCGCCGGAGTCCCCGCCCCCTCCGCCGATGACCACGCGACGCCTGACAGGTCCTCACCGTGAGCCGTCGGGAGAGTTCACTCCGAGCCACCGGATGACCATGACGGTGGACCAACCGGTCGTCTCGGTCGCCTTCTGCCCAGGCCGCGACTGGATCGTGCTCGGTCTGCACGGCGGGGCCGTCGTCGTCGCCGACCTGCGGGGACGCGAGCGGTACCGGCTCGACCACCGCAGTGGCTGGACGGAGATAGCCATGGCCAACGTGGGGGTGCACCCGGACGGAACCCGACTCGCCACGGCCAGGAAACGGGACAAGTCGCTGCGGATCTGGGACGTCGCCACCGGAAACGAGCTGCAGCGGTTCCCGATCGATGCGAGCACGTATGCCACGGTCTTCAGCCCCGACGGACATCGGATCGCCACCGCGGGTGGCGGCTGGGCGCGGCTGTGGGACGCGCACACGGGACAGCTCCTCGCCAGGACCCGCGGCAGGTCAAGAAACCCGACGGGGGTCGCGTTCAGCCCGGACAGCAGGCGGCTGGCGGTCTCGGGACGCGGAACGGTGTCGATCACCGACGCGGCCGACGGCGAAGGGCTTCTCGACATCTCGCTCGACAACGCCAGGGCGGCGGAGGGCAACGTGTCCTTCAGCCCCGACGGGCGCAGACTGGCGATCCCGGTCCTCATGGGCAGTCCGCCGAAGCTGGGCCTGCACATCGTGGACTCCTTCAGCGGGAGCAAACTCGTCGAGATTCCCTCCGACATCCCCCAGCCCTTGCTCTCCACGTCCGTAGCGTTCGGCCCTCGCGGCGACATGGTCGCGGCCACCCCCAACAGCGAGGCACTCGTATGGGACGCCGTCGCCGGCAAGCTCCTGCTGCGGGTCACCCGCCCCAAGACCGTCTACAACGCGGCCTTCAGCCCCGACGGCACCATGGTCGCAACCTCCAGCATGGACAAGACCGTTCAGATCTGGAACCTCTGATCACCGGACGGGGCAGGGTGGGCCCCTGTTCGCGGCGGAAGCGACCGGAAGGACCTCTGCCGGTCATCGCCGAGGGCTGCGATCAGCGTGGTCGCCTCGTAGCGGTGAACCTGTTCTCCAACTCTGGCGCTGATGGCGCTGATGGCGCTGTCGGTGCGGGGCCCTATCCTCCGGGGAGGTCACAGATAGCATAGGAGTCGCACGATGCAGATCGCGGGTATCGACCTGTACGTGAATCACCCGGTGATGGCCGTCGGATCGACCGAGTGGATCCCCACGACACTCGCTCTCAACAACGAGCCCGCCGCCGCCCCGCGCCGACGACATCGCTGCCCCCGCTCTCGTCCCCCGAGCACGCAGCAAGCACGACACCTCCTCGGTTTGGATCGGAGCGAATGATGAAGGCAGTCCGTTTCAGCCGGTTCGGGGGCCCGGAGGTTCTGGAGATCGTGGATCTCCCCGATCCGCATCCGGGTCCCGGCCGGATCCGGATCGCGGTGCGCGCGGCCGGCGTCAACCCGAGCGACTGGAAGAAGCGCGAGGGCCTGATGGACGAGGAGCTCCCGCAGACCATGGGCCATGAAGCGGCGGGCATCGTCGACGAGCTCGGCGAGGGCGTCACGGACGTGGCCGTCGGCGACCGCGTGTTCGGCTTCTCCGACGAGGGGGCCGCCCAGGCCGAGCTGGCGGTGCTGTCGTCCTACGCGCCGATCCCGCCGTCGCTCGACTTCCCGGGCGCCGCCGCGCTGCCGACCGCCATTGAGACGGCCACGCGCGCACTCGACCAGCTCGGCGTCGCCGGCGGAAGCACGCTGCTCATCAACGGCGCCTCCGGAAACGTCGGCAGCGCCGCCGTTCAACTCGCCGTGGTACGCGGCGCGCGGCGCGTGATCGGTACCGCCAGTCCCGCGAACCACGAATACCTGCGCTCACTGGGCGCCGAGCCCGTCGCCTACGGTGAGGGCCTCGTCGAGCGGGTTCGCGCGCTCGCTCCCGGCGGTCTCGACCTCGCGCTCGACGTCGCCGGCAGCGGCGTCCTGCCCGAACTCATCGAGCTCACCGGTGGCCCGCAGCACGTCCTGACGGTCGCCGACTTCGCCGGCGCGCAGGAGCACGGGGTGGTGTTCAGCCGAGGGGACACCGGCCGCGCGCTCCACGCACTCGCCGAGATCGGCGACCTGGTCGAGGCCGGACGCTTCTCGCTCCCTGCCGCCCAGACCTTCCCGCTCGCCGAGATCGTCCAGGCGCACCGCGTCGGCGAGGACGGTCGCGTGCGCGGGAAGCTCGTGCTGCTGGTCGACCAGGGAAACGAACGAGACCGCGAAACCACTCCTGAGTAAGAAACCGGTGGAAGAGCCCCAGGATTGGCATAAGTGACAGCGGTCCAGCCCAGAGCGCTCGATGACCACTGCTCGTCGCAAGGTCGTCTGGCCGGGTCGGATCTGTCCTGACGCCGGGCATCGGCCGCCTCAGTCCCTCCGGCCGATGGCGACGACGTCTTCGCCGAAGGACGCGGCGAGCGCCCTCGCGATCAGTTCGGGCAGTTTCGTCCGCCCGTTGTCCTCGGCCCAGCGCGTCAGCGCCGTGTGCATCGCGGCCAGGCAAGCGCCGGTCGCCGCCTGGGCGCGGAACACGGCGTCGGGATCGGCCGCGTCGTCCCCGAGGGCGTCGACGATGGCCTGTTGCAGCGCGTACTGGCTGTCCAGGTGCCGGGCCCGCAGCGCGGGCGTCGAGACCATGAGCCGCAGGCAGTCCAGCAGGAACCGTTCGCTCGCCGCCGGTTCGTCCCCGTCGCGGCCGGTCAATACCGTGGCCGCGTCGACGAGTGCGCCGCCGACGCGGCGCACCAGGGGGTGCGACGCGGGCGATGCGGCGACCCGCTCGGCTATGAGCCGGGCGGGCTGGTCGATGAGGACGAGGTCCTCCTTGGTGGGAAAGTGCCGGAACACGGTCATCGCCGAGACGTCGGCGGCCTCGGCGACATCGGCCACCGTCACCGCGTCGTAGCCGCGGTCGGTGAACAGCCGCACCGCGTGCGCCTGGATCACGCGCCGCGTCTCGGATCGCTGTCGCTCCCGCAGGGTTGGTCGCCGCTCACTCATATAGTAGACACTACCATGATGTTAGCGACTAACACATGGATGGGGTGGACGGCATGAGCGATCCGGTCGGCAAGACGGCTCTCGTGACGGGTGCGTCGCGTGGCATCGGGCAGGCGATCGCGGCCCGGCTCGCGGCCGAAGGGGCCATGGTCATCGTGCACTTCGGCACGGACGAGAGCGGGGCGGCGGCGACGGTCGAGGGGATAGAACGCGCCGGTGGAACGGCCCTCGCCGTCCGGGCCGAACTGGGCGTGGACGGTGACGTCGAGACGCTCCTCGCCGGTGTCGAGGCCGGCTTGGCCGGTCGGCCGCTCGACATCCTCGTCAACAACGCCGCGGCCTCGCCGACCGGCCCGCTGGGCGCAACGACCCGGGCGGACTTCGACCACCTGTTCGCGGTGAACGTGCGAGCGCCGTACTTCATCATCGAGCACGCGCTGCCGCTGCTGCGCGACGGCGGCCGGATCATCACGATCTCGTCGGTGGCGACCCGGATGGCCAACCCGGCCCAGACGGCGTTCGCCATGACGAAGGCCGCGGTCGAAACAATGAGCAGGACCCTGGCCAACCAGCTCGGGCCCCGAGGGATCACGGTGAACGCGGTCGCTCCCGGTGCCACCAGGACGGCGACCAACGGAGCCGTTTTCGACGTGCCGGGCCTCACCGAACGGATCGCCGGGATGACGGCGCTCGACCGGCTGGGCGGGCCCGGCGATGTCGCCGACGTGGTCGCCTTCCTCGCCTCCGACGCCGCCCGCTGGATCACCGGCCAGATCATCGACGCGAGCGGTGGCCTGTTCCTCGGTCCACGCGTCTGAAGGCCGAGGCGGACGGAGCGATAGGGGCAAGGAGTGAGGGGACCGCCGGGACGGTGGTGAGCGCCACCACCGCCTGGACTCCCGTATGCCCGGAGCTTTGATCGATCTCCAGTTGCAGACCGGCAACTGGGCCCGTTCGAGTTACGAGCGACCGCGCACGGTGGCGAACCGGGCGAACGCCTCCTGACGCGACCCCTCAGCGATCGAACCAGAACGCGTGTTCAGGCAGACCGTCGTAGACATGAGCCCGCAGGAATGCGGGTCTGGCGAAGTTGTCGGCCTCGCCACGATAGACCGCTACCAGTGAGTTCGGCCCGCGCCACCAGGTGTCAGCCATACCGGCCACCAATGTCACCGGCTCCAAGTCGTCGAGATCAAGGCTTTCCACAGCGTCTCCCGACACCTTGGTGATCTGCCTTGCCCACAGCCCGGCATGGTGGGCAAGAGCCACAGACTCGACCCACCCCTCGATATTGGCATGCAACGGGGTCCACCGATCGCCGTGGATCCCGAACTCGCCATCAGGGCCGATCCGGAAGCTGAACGGGACGGAACAGCGCTGGTCCCCGGCCGTGAACCACCAGCCCTCCTCCGCCGAGCCTTCAGGAGTGTCGACACTGAGCACGCGAGGCCCGCCTTCGTACCGGGGCGCCGGAGGCAGCACAAGCCCGCCCCAACACGCCTCGTACTTCGCCGCCCGGTCGATGACCTCCACAGGAATGCCCAGGTCCAGCCACTTCGCCCGGTAGCGTTCCACGGGCAGCCGCTCTACGCGGATGCCGTTGATGTGAAGAAAAGAGGCGGCCATCCGGCTCAGCCCGTCGGGCACATCGTTGACCATGTAGTTCACACGGCGCAGCCTAATGCGCGCCCGGAACCGGGCAAATGCCTGGCTCGCCCCCAGCGAAACAGGGCGAACGTTGCCTGCTCCGGCGGCTAGGTCATCGCCTTGGCGAACCGCGTGGTCAGCCGGTGGTGCAGCCGCGCAGTATCCGTCCAGGCTACGTAACGGGAGGCGGTCCGGGTGCCGGGGCGCCCCGTGTGGCGGACCGGACAAGTCGCTTCTGTGCCGCACCCGTAGAGAGTCACGCGGGTCACGCGGCGTCATACCAGGGCTTGTTCGCTGCCCAATGCTGGACCCAGCCGGCAAAACCAGGCTCAGCGGTGGTGAACCCGAACTGCTCGCCGAAGGGGACGGCACCGACGTCAGTGATCAGCCAGACGTGCCCTCGGTGAGGTCCGGCGACGACGAGATGCCAGTTCATCGCGCACCCGTCGGTGCCGAGCACGATCGTGCCGTGGTGGTAGACCTGCTCAAGGATCTCGTCGGCGTCCTCGGCCTGGTCCGGGTCTTCCTCCCACATCCATGCCGCCGCCAGCGGGAACGGCCTACTCAGGTCGCGTTCCCGCTCGTCATCACCCCAGTCGCCGGGCAGCTCCGCCACCGGCAACAGGCCGTACTCGGGTGGCCCGGAGTACGAACCGTCCGTTATCTCAGCGACGAAGGTCCGATACGGCTCGGGCAGCACGATTCCGTGCTCTGCCTCGAAGGCGTGGACTGCCTCCCAGCCAAGAGCCGACTCGCCTTCGTCATCGACGCGGAACGCCGCACGAAGCGCCGCCAGCTCGGCAGGGTCAGCCTGATCGATGTTCATGTGGCACAGATACCACCTCGCTGTGACAACGCACCGGGCGTGTCGGTACTCGGTCACGAACCCTGAGGAGTACCGCACGTCTCGAATGTCGCTCCCCGCCAGCCGCGCCGGCGGCTCGTCGTCGACCAGGCCGGAACGGGAGGCGCTGACACGGATCGCGAGCACGTGCCCCGCAGCAGACGTCGACTGCGAGCCCGCCCCCGTGACCGTCCGCCGCCTTCGGACCTGGTCGTGCTCCGCTTCCCGGGTCAGGCGTTTTCGAGCAGCAGGTCGCTCAGCTCCACCGGCTTGGTGATCATGGAGTCGTGACCGGTCTCCAGTTCGTAGACGCGAGACGGCTCGCCGTTCGGCTGGGTCTCCGGGATGGGCCGACGAGTGACACCCTCGGGCGCGCTGCCGACGCAGAGGATGTGAACCCGGGGGATCCGCGCCTGCGCTGGGTTGTCCATCTCGGCCGGCTGCTGGAAGCAGAGGACCGACTCATCTGCGAGTGTGGCCTTGAGCCAGGCGATGTCATCGGGGTCGGTGATGCCGAACAGGCCGAGCGGCGCGGGGAACTCCGGCAGCGGCGGAATGCGCCAGGGCTGGGCGCTGCCGGCGGCACCGTCGATCATGACCTGCGTGAGCGGCATGACATCGATGGCGTTCTCGCCGTGCGTCGGCACCATGGCGTCGATGTACACCAGGCGCGAGACGCGCTCGGGGACCCGGTTCGCCACGCTGGAGATGACCATTCCCGCATAGCTGTGTCCGACGAGGACGATGCCGTTCAGGTCGTGGTCGAGGATGAGGCCGACGATGTCGTCGACGTGGGTGGTGAGCCCGACCTCGGGGCTGAGCAGGTGTGCCTTGTCCCCGTGGCCGGTGAGGGACGGTGTGAAAACGCGGTGGCCCTGTGCGGTGAGCAGCGGGGCGACGCGGCTCCAGGACTGCCCGTCGTGCCAGGCGCCGTGGACGAGGACGTAGGTGGTCGGGTCGGACATGGCTGTTTCCTTAGCGTGGGAGTTGATCAAATGTCAGGTGGAGTTGCAGACCCGCATGCGCGCGTCGGACGCGAATTTCTCGATGGACCCCAGAACGGGACCCCGGAACGCTCGTGTGCGGCAGGTCACCGAGATCGACCTGTCCGATGAACCGGTTGGCCCGGTTGGCACCGGACAGTTCCCTCTGAATCATGAGCTTCTCGGTGGTCTCCTGGGCGCTGCCGACCATGAGGGCGCCGTCGGGACCGGCCGATGTCCACGGTCTCGCGGACTCGTTGCGAGCCGGCGTAACCGGGGACTACGTCGGTGCGGGAGAAGACGCCGAGCTCGACCTCGGCGCCCTTCGGAGTGGTGTGCTGCATGCCTTCGACGTTAGGCAGCCGACAGGTACCTGAAGGTACCCTTCGGCTCATGAGCCTCCGTCCCGGGACCGTCTTCCTCGCCGACTGCCCCGCCCGCCTGGCCATCGAGATCATTGCCAGCAAATGGGCCGTGGTCACGCTCTTCGCGCTGAGCGACGGTCCGCTGCGGCACGGCGAACTGGTCGAGCTGATCGGAGGCGTCTCGCGCAAAGTACTGACCCAGACACTGCGCCGCCTCCAGGACAACGGGCTCGTCGAGCGGCGCGCGTACGCCGAAGCGCCACCACGCGTGGAGTACAGCTTGACCGAGCTCGGGCGCACCCTTGAGGAGCCCATCACCAAGCTCACCGAATGGGCGAGATCCAACGGTGACGCGATCGTCGCCTTTCATGAGGCGGCTGAGGCAGCCGAGGCTGCTGAGGCGAAAAACACCCGGACCGCGCCCTTCGGTCAATCCGGCCGTTTGTCCGGTGTGGCGTCAACTGACGAGCGGTGAGTCCGGATTGAGACGTTGCCGCCGGGCCCGGCACCACGCCACATGCCAATGGAACACGGACGTCAACCCCGCGGGCCTTGCGCCGCTCGGTCCTCCCCAGCAGGTGAGCACGCCGCTCGCGCAGGCGGTGCCACCGGTCCAGGCCCGCGCCACTCCCGGTCGGCCAGGACCAGGGTTGCGGAGCGATGTGGGCCTCCAGCTTGTCGAAGGCGATCCGCTATCGGAGACGATCCGCTCGGGGTCGTCGGTCATTGGGCTTTGCCTCGCGGCCAGATGACTCCTTCCTCCGTGCGGATCGCCAGCCACTGACCCGGGGCCGGCGGGATCGGTGAAGGTGGGGGGGTATCTCGATCCCGCCGGTGACGCCGTATCCGCCCTGCGACGGTGCTGACGCCTTCGGTCGCGGACCGTCGGCAGCGCGCGTCGACCGCCCCGGCCGTCGAGCCAGAGGAACGCGCCCGGCGCCGCCCTCGGCCTTCATATGGGGAATCTGCCCGGAGGCACGGAGCTGTTCATACACATACGCGTAGACGTCGTAGACCGTGGCGTAACCGCCCTCCCCTGACGCGCCGGACCTCAGGCCCTCGATCAGATACCGGGTGAAGGGACTGGCTGTCCGTCCGGTCTCAGCGTCGGAGGACAGACCCGCGTGACTGGAACTGGTCATCACGAACCGGCCCCAGCCGGAGAGCTGGCCGGCGGGATCGGTTCCCTTGACCGTCGCCACACCGCTGAAACAGCAGTCCAGGATCGCGACGATCGACCGCGGCGCGCAGTCGTCGATCAGCTCGTTGATCAGTTCATGCCGTACCGAACGCGTCCGTAACTGATCGGCAGTCGTGTCGCGGGCACACCCCGCAGAGCGGCGCTGTCCGCAGGCGGGGATTCCTTTCCGGGCATGCCGAAAAATGGCGGAGCGGCGGAACGACGGCTTCGCGCCGCTCCGCCTGTGGCTGAAAGGAATTTCAATCAGCTGTCGGATCCGCCGTCGATCGCCGGCGTGGCGCCGGTGACGAAGGCAGTCTCGGGGGAGGCAGGATAGGCGACCACGTGCGCGATTTCGTCGGCCGTACCGTAACGGTTGAAGACGTTCTGCGAGCGCTGGTAGTCGGCGCGGGGCCCATCCCGCCGGGTTCATGTCGGGCAGGTCCTTGTCACGGGCGTACGTGATGGCGACAGCGGGCATCTCGGGCCGCCAGCCGACGGGTTATGGCGGCACCGATCCCCCGGCTGCCTCCGGTGATCAGAGCGGTCTTGCCCTCGAAGGTCGGCGTGAGCGGTCAGACCTCTTCCCTCTGCTTGTCGCTTGCCGGCTGAGCGGCCTCGTCCGTGCGGGCGTGAGTCTCCGGTGCGTCGGCGGACGCGGAACGGCGGATCAGGTCGGGCAGGAGACTGGCGAGGCCGAGTACGGCCATGGCGGCTCCCAGCCAAAGCGGTGCGCGCAGGGCGTAGTTGTCGATGGCCGGCCCGCCGACCGAGGAGCCGGTCCCGTGTCCGCGAACAGATCACGCTCCTGATGACCGGGCATGCCGGGCAGCGCAACGCCACGCTGCCCGGCTCCCGGCTCCCGGCTCCCGGCTCCCGGCTCCCGGCTCCCGGCTCCCGGCTCCCGGCTCCCGGCTCCCGGCTCCCGGCTCCCGGGGGACAGTACTCAGCGGGCGTCGGCTGAGGCGATCCTCGCCGAAACGGACCGGCGCGTGTCTACGCCGTTGCAGAGCACTGTGCCCGTTCCGCACGCGCCCGTCGCAGCGC
Organism: Streptomyces sp. NPDC055025; assembly: GCF_053608565.1. Taxonomy (NCBI): domain Bacteria; kingdom Bacillati; phylum Actinomycetota; class Actinomycetes; order Kitasatosporales; family Streptomycetaceae; genus Streptomyces; species Streptomyces sp. NPDC055025. The sequence continues at coordinate 71,574 of NZ_JBSGVS010000001.1, read as the reverse complement.
ACGCCCGTATCGGGGCCATCACCCGCGGTCCGCCTGCCGGGCGGACATCACCTCGACCGGTGGTGTTACGGAGCCAGGCGATCCTCCCGACTCCGTTGTTCGATCAGCCGAGTTCCGATGTCGGGCCCGTCGACACGAACGTCGTGGTCGTCCGCCAGCCCATCGCACCGCCCTGCTCCCTGTGCTCCAGCACGGTGCTGCTGGCCGGATCCACGACGAGTACGTGGTGCACGGCCGGGCCCTGCCACTCCACGGCGGTGCCGTGCCGTCCCTCGCTGTCCACCGCCGGTCCGAGCAGTCGTACGCCGTCCATGCCCGCGAGGACATCGAAGAGGGCCGCGCGCAGGTGTGGTCCCGACGGTGCGGTGGCGAGGAGGCTCACGATGCCGTTGTAGAGCGCGCGGTCGCCATCGGCTGAACCGCTGAGGAACCTGGTCCTCAAGGCCTGCGGTTCGGTGGGCAGTTCGGCGAGTTCGTCCCAGGTGACCCGTTCGCGCCCGAACGACCAGGCGGTCTGTCCGCCCCGCCGTTCGTCGAAGGTGCAGAGGCCGCCGTGGCAGACTCCCGACTCCCCGCCCGCGGGGTTGCTGACAGTAACGGAGGTGCGGCTGTACCAGGTCGTCTGCTCGTGGCCCGGCCGCGTGCCCGAGGTGTAGCGCGCGTGCACCTTCCAGTACCGGGCATGGGAGGCCGGCTTCTCCGCCGCCGTGACCGCGACGTCCCGCAGGAAGGTCGCCGCGTTCGCACCGGCGGCCGGGGGCGCGCCGTCCATCCCGGCCACCGGCAGGACGAAGATCCCCGCGGCCACCGCGGCCACGGCAACCGCCGACACCACAAACCGGAGCCGACGCCGACCACGCCCACCGGTCGTAACGGCCGTGTCCGCGGCCATGTCCGCGGCCACGGCCTCCCGTACGGCCCTCCGAGCAGCGTCGACAGCCGCCCCATCCGCCGGCTCCACCCGCCCGGCCGCGCACAACGTCTCGGCGCCGGCAAAGTCCAGGAAATCGGGCTCAAGGTCGCGTGCGTCATCGTCAGTGATCGTGGTCATGCGAGGTCTCCTGTCCGGGGAAGTACGGCGGCCGGTTCAAGCGCCTGGCGCAGCCGCGCGCGGGCGCGGTGCAGTCGGGACCGGGCGGTGCCCGCCGGGATACCGATCACGGCCGCGGCCTCGGTCGGGGTGAGCTGCTCCCACGCGATGAGCAGCAGTAATTCGCGCTCCGCGTGCGGGAGTCGGTCCAACGTGCGGCGTATCGAGGGCGCGACCGCGGCGGCGTCCAGCCGTTCGTCCACCGCCTGCCACGGATCGCTGACGGCATGGCCGTCGCCACCAGCCGCCCCCGGCCGTTCCGGCGGACTGCGCCGCCAGTGCGTGGCCAGCACATTCCTGGCCACTCCGAAGAGCCAGGTGCGAGCCGTGCCACGGGTGGCGTCGAAGGTGGCACGGCTGGTGTACGCCTGCAGCCATACCTCCGCCAGCAGGTCGTCCGCGGCAGCGGGCGCCCGGCGGGCCAGATAGCCGTGCAGGGCGTGGGCATGGCGCTCGACCAGCGGCTCGAAGGCCGCGGGATCACGCGCCGAGCGCACCAGCAGATCGTCGTCATCCGGTTCCATAGGGTCCCCTCCCGTGGGCGCGCCATCGCGGCCACACCCCGTACTTGTCGGCGAGGGCCCGCAGCGTTCGGTCCCCGCCGCCCAGATGGGCGGCCGGCCGTCCTCCCGGGCGATCTGCCGCTCCACGAACGGGTTGTTCACTCGCGCCGGCAGCCGGTCCACCGGCTCCAGTACCTCGTAGATCCGCGGAGCTCATCGACAGCCGCGGTCACCGGATCGAGTACATACGGGCCGTCGTCAATCCCGACCGCCATGGCCGGGCGCCGAGACCTTCGGAGCTGAGCGGGATTTCGGACGATCTCGCACGCGCGCCGCGAGTCCTGCGGCCGGACTGCCCCTACGCGGGGACGAATACCCCTCACGCTATACGCCGCCCAGGAGGAGACCGAGGATCGCGAGCACCGTCGTTCAGGAGGCATGGAAACGTCTTGCCGCCGAACACCCGAGTGGTTCCTCAAGGTGGACGCCGCTCGCGCGGTGGAGACCAAACCGATCAGAGGAACAGCGCCCCGCCACCCGGACCCGCGAACCGATGATGAGAGACGGCGCTCCTTGACGGCGCTCCTTGCGGATGGATCCCAAGACGCGCGCGGAGAATCTCAGGATCGTGGATTTGCTCCGCAACGACCTCGGACGGATCTGCGAGATCGGCAGCGCCGCTGTCCCCTCACTGATGGTGACGGAGTCGTACGACACCGTGCACCAGTTGGTCTCCACGGTCACCGGGACGCTGTGCGACGGCACGTCCACCGTGGACGCGGTACGGGCATGCTTTCCCGGCTGATCCATGACAGGAGCGCCGAAGCTCGACCAGGTAGTGGTGCCAACGGCTGTCCGACGGCATCGGCACGGGGACTCCTTCCGGGGCGGTTCACGGATCCGCGGACAGATGCCCCAGCCCGTCGCGGGCTCGCTCGCCGAGGCGAGGGAGAGCAAGCCGACTCCGGCGGCGCCCCTCCACCACGCCAGGACCGTCAGGTGCGAGTTGGCTGCGAGTTGGGCGCGGGGTGGGTGCGGGTTGGATCGTTCTCGCGCACGACCGTTCAGGCTACGAGCAGGCGGAGACCGAGCTCTGCCGCGTCGAGGGCGACGAGGTCGCGGTTGCGTTCGGCCCACCGACCTGAGGAAAGGTCGTCGCGAAGACTGCTCACCGCCCGCTGCTCGGCCTCCGGCCCGACTCTGGTCCACACCGACACCGCGCGGCGCACCTGTTCGTCCAGATACGCCTCGGGCCGACGCCAGAAGGCCTCGAAGAAGCCGTCGGCGCAGTCCCACGGGATGAGCACCGGCTCCGCGCGGCCCCCGATCGCGCTGGTCAGGTCGGCCAGTGAAGGCCACTCGACGAGAAGGTCGGCGAATTCAGGCAGGTAGTCGCGGGTGAGCCAGAACCTCTCACGTCGGCCGCTATCACTGGCGTCGTACGTGAACACCACCACGCGGCGGGCCACGCGCCGCATCTCCCGCAGCCCGGCGACCGGGTCCTGCCAATGATGAACGGTGCTGAAGGCCATCGCGGCGTCGAAGGACTGGTCCTCGAACGGAAGGCTTTCCGCGGCGGCGGCCACGCACGGCGCCGCGCCCGCGGGACGCTGCGCCCGCATGACCGCCGACGGTTCCACCGCGGTGACATCACGGTCAGGGGGCTCGTAGGAGCCGGTGCCGGCCCCGACGTTCAGTACCGTCCGCGCGTCCCCGAGCGCGTCCCAGACCCTCGCGGCGATCCGCGGCTCGGTGCGCCGCGTCGCCGGGTAGGCGGACCCGATGGCGTCGTACAACTGCGCTCCGAACACCTTCAGTTGTTCCACCGGCGTCGTCCTGATCCCCATTGCCCGTGCCTCCAGTTCCCTGTCTATGGCCGTCACCATGGCAGCGGCGCGGTCGCGTTGTTCCAGCAGCAGGCCGCGCAGCCGGCGCAGGTGCGCGACCGCGTCGGTGGCCGGGTCGTCCACCAGATCCGCGATCTCGCGCAATCCGAAGCCCAGCCGCCGGTAGGCGAGCACCTCCCGCAGTCGCTCCACGTCGCCCGCCGAGTAGGCCCGGTACCCGGCCGCGGTCCGCGCGGACGGCCGTACGAGGCCGATCTCGTCGTAGTGATGCAGTGTGCGAACGCTCACGCCGGCCAGTTCGGCCACACGCCCCACGGTCAGGTGCTCCTCCACACCACCGACTATGCGGCCTGACGCCACGTGAGGGTCAAACACTTCGTCCTCGTCCAACGTCCTCAACGATCTTCGAACATCCGATCCGCGCCTTCGAAAACACGCACCGCGGCGGCGCCGTATCGCCGCCGCGGGCACTGACGGACCCGGCGGAGCGGTTCAGCCATGGGTCAGATCCTGGAGGCCGGCCACGCGCAGCAGTTCCAGCCGCTCGTAGGACCTGCTGCCGGGCCGGGCGGTGTAGACGATCAGCCGCTGGTCGTGCTCCGGGTTCAGCAGCACCTCGCAGTCCAGCTCCAGCAGGCCGACGACCGGGTGCTGGAACCGTTTGCTGTCGGCGCGGCGAACGGCGACGTGGTGGGTGTCCCACAGCGCCGAGAACTCCTCGCTGCGGGCGCGGAGCCGGCGTACGAGCCCTGCCAGCCGCGCGTCGTCCGGGCGGCGGGCCAATGCGGCGCGCAGATCCGCCACCGCCGCGCGGGCGGCGTGGTCACGGTCCTCGGCCGGGAAGAGTTCCCGCGCGGAGGGGTCCATGAAGTAGCGCCAGACGACGTTGCGCTCCGCCTCGGGGCGAACGGACGCGTCACCGCGGAGCGCCTTGGCCATCGCGTTCTGCGCGAGGATGTCGCCGCGGTCGCTCACCACCTGGGCGGGAGTGTCCGTCAGCCGGTCGAGGACGAGAAGCAGGCCGGGGCGGACGTGCTCCGTGGTCGGCCGGTTGCGTGGGGGCTCCTCGCCGGACAGATGGAAGAGGTGGTCCCGTTCGTCGCCGGTCAGCCGCAGCGCGCGGGCGACGGCGGCGAGCATTCGGCGGGACGGGCGGGAGCCCCTGGCCTGCTCCAGTCGCGTGTAGTGGTCGGTGGACATGCCTGCCAGCTGCGCCACCTCCTCGCGGCGCAGTCCGGGGGTGCGGCGCCGCGCGCCCTGAGACAGCCCCACGTCGGCAGGGACAAGCCGGGTACGGCAGTGGCGCAGGAAGTCGCCCAGTTCGGTTCTGTCCACACCTCCACCATGCCCCGGGAAGCCGGACGCAGCCAGGGACCGCCCGTCCCCGGATAAGGACGTCTCTCCCGCCGTCGCCCGCATCGCCGCACGCTGGAAACCGGCTCGGCGGACCGGCGTCCCGACAGACCGGCGTGCCCCGACAGACCGGCGTCTCGGCGGACCGGCGGCGCCCCGCTGGTGCGACGAGACGAGCACCGGACAGGTGTCGCGTGCCACATACGACATCTGCCACGACAGACACATCCGCCTTGCGCGTATCTGTTGACATTGAAGACTATTTATCGCTTTTCATGGAGAAGGAGAGATTTCGCATGCAGTACCGTACGCTCGGCCGGACCGGTATCAAGGTCAGCCCCTACGCACTCGGCGCATTGATGTTCGCCACGTCCGTCGGCAACCCCGACCCCGACGACTCGGCCCGCATCATCCACAGAGCGCTGGACGCGGGAATCAACCTCATCGACACCGCCGACGCCTACGGCGACTCCGAAGAGGTCGTCGGCAAGGCACTCAAGACCCTCAAGGGGCGACGGGACGATGTCGTCCTCGCGACCAAGGTCAGCCGCCCGATGGGTGACGACCCCAATCAACAGGGCGCCTCGCGGCGCTGGATCGTGACCGCGGTGGAGAACTCGCTGCGCCGCCTCCAGACCGACCACATCGACCTCTACCAGATCCAGCGTCCGGACCCCACCACGCACATCGAGGAGACGCTTTCAGCACTCTCCGACCTGATCCACAGTGGGAAAGTCCGTGCGATAGGAACGTCCACGATGCCGGCGTCCGACATCATCGAAGCCCAGTGGGTCGCCGAGCGGCGCGGTCTGGAACGGTTCCACACCGAGCAGCCGCCCTACTCGCTGCTCAACCGCGGCATCGAACGCGAGGTGCTGCCGGTCGCTCAGCGCTACGGGATGGGAACGCTGGTATGGGGCCCGCTCGGGCAGGGACTGCTCACGGGGCGCGTGCGCAAGGGCCGGCAGAACGAACTCCGCCGCGCCGGCTTCTTCAAGCACCTCACCGACGAGCGCCGTCTCGACGCCGTCGAGCAGTTCATCTCGCTCGCCGAGGAGGCGGGCTTGCCGCTGACCCACCTCGCGATGGCGTTCGCGATCGCCCATCCCGGTGTGACCAGCGCGATCGTCGGGCCACGCACACTGAGCCACCTCGACGACCTTCTCGCCAGCACCGATGTGGCCCTCAGCGACGACATCCTCGACCGGATCGACGAGATCGTCCCGCCGGGCACCGACGTCGGAACGCTCGACCAGGCATACGTGCCGCCGGCTCTCCAGCGGACGAGCCTCCGCCGCCGACCCGTCAGCGAACGCACCGCAGCCTGAAGCGTTCCCACGCCGCGGGTCGTAGGCTTCGGTGGGTACGGCTACGTCCAGGTGCCCGTGCTGTGCCAGGTCGAGGAGTTCCGCGGCCCGCGCAGGCGAGTTGGAGATCAGGCATTGCGCCACGCGTCGGTGGCGCACCCGACCTCGTAATGCCACCATCCTTCTTCCCGCCCACGGGCCAGGAGCGCCTTGATCCCGGTGAAGTCGGCGCCGGCCGGTGCGGTGAAGGCCACCATCGGGAAGTCCTCGCTGAAGACCTCGCCCCCGAGCCCGAACACCGCGAAGCGCTGACGCACCGCCTGGGGGCTGCGTCCCAGCGGGCCGGAGGGTATGGGGACAACGCGGAGTGTGCAGTTGCCGGCGGTGCTGACCCGCCCGACGGCCCAGTGGAGCCCCTCGGGGTCGGTCTGGAACCGCACAACATCCCCCTCGGCCACCCCGTTCTGAAGAAAAGGGACGTTCTGCAGGCAGGCCGTATCCGCACTGCGCCTTGTCGCCCACAGGCCCTCCGTGTCCTGGGGGAACCATCCCTCCCGGGGAACGAACCGGAACCAGACCTTGATCTTCTCGACCGAGTACTCCACGACTGTCATCATCACCCGGCCGTCACACGCGTCTTGAACCGGGTCCGAGCTGGGCGATCAGCGATCAGTCGTTGCTGTCAGGAGACTGCCATCCCTTGACCGCCTACTCGCGATGATCAGTCGGCGGGCTTCGCCGGCGGATCAGGCTCAGGCAGGGAGCGGGGCCCTCGGAGCGCTGCCTGTGGAACGTGCCCTGACCTGGAACCACTGATTCACTCACGGACGTCGCGCCAGGAAGACGAACTCTCTTCCTGGTCGGTCGGGTGCGGCGCGAACGTCCTCCAGCACATAGCCGTGCGCGGTCAGGTCCCGCTCGACCTCCTCCCGCTCCCGGAAACGCAGCGTCGAATCCGACGTCAGCACGTGCCCATCCGCAGCGAAGCCATAGGTCCAGCGGAAGGTCACCAGAGGCCGGCTCACCTCGATCAGCTGGACCCAGCTCTCGACGGAGCCGACGCCCGGGATCTCCGTCACGCGGTAGGAGATCTCGCGGGTCCACTCCTCCCAGCCGCGTCGGGCCGGATCGCGGGTCTCGAAGACCAGGCGCCCGCCGGGTCGCAGTGCTTCGTAGGCCCCCCGCAGCGTCTTCTGCCACGCCTGTGGTTCAACGATGGCCTGGGCGACATTCGCTGTCATCGTCGCGAGGTCGACCTGGAGCGGCGGCAGGTCTGTCGCGTGACCGCAGATCCAGTGCACGCGCTCACTGCCCGGTTTGGCCCGAGCGACGTCAAGGGACGCTAAGGCGGGATCGATCCCCACGACCTCGATCCCGCGGTCGGCCAGGAGAAGCGCGAACACCCCGGTGCCGCAGCCGATGTCCAGCACCTGACGCGCCCCGAACTCCTCCGTCATCCGGAGGTAGGCATCGAGATCGCCACGGTCGGGGTCGAGCGGATCGTAGATCGCGGCGAGCCGTGGATGCCCGAAGCATTCGTCGGCCATGAGGCCGAACGTATGCGGAGCTGGTCCCGGCCGGCTACTGAGTTTCGCCGGCGGTTGTGCCGCGGTGTCGAATTCGAGCGGCCCGGACCACTCACGTGCAGGACCACGTCACCAGAAATGTGGCGACCGTCGACGGCGGCGGCATTCTCAGACCAAGCGCAGGCCTCGGTCGGCGAAGGCGATCAGCCACTCGAAGCTCTCGTCGATGTCGACACTCCACTGGAATCCGTTGGCCGCTTGCAATGTGGCGAAGCCGTGGCAGAGGCTGCGGAGCATGCGCAGGGCGTGGTCCACGTCGGACTCCTGGATCTCGTAGCCGCGCAGGACCGCCATGAACGCGCCGAGCAGCCGCTGACTCGCGGTGGCCAGCGGATCGTCCGGGCCGGACGGTTCCGCGCCGATCGTCGCGGCGTACCGGCCGGGGTGTTCCAGGACGAAGGCGCGGAAGGCACGGGCCGCGGCCGCCAGGGCATCGCGGCCCGCGTACCCCTGGACCGCGCCGCCGACGGCGTCGGCGGCCTCGTTCAACGCGAGGACCGCGATACGCTGGTTGAGGTCTTCCTGGCCGCCCACGTGTTTGTACAGGGACGGGGTACGCACGCCCAGCCGCTCGGCCAGCAGACCCATCGTCAGGTTGGCGAGGCCGACCTCGTCGGCGAGGGCGGCACCGGCCGCGGCCACGGCCGCCGGGTCCAGGCCGGCCCTAGGCACGAGCGGCGTCCGATCCGAGCAAGGCGAGCACGAGCGAAACCACCTGATCGGGGAACTGGTCGTGCGGGTAGTGGCCGGCGCCCTCGATCATCTCAAGGCGACCGAGCCCGGACGGCAGGGCATCGACGATGGCCGAACCCTCGGCGTGCGGGTCGGCCCAGTCGGGGTCGAGCGTGCCCATCACGACCAGGACCGGGCAGCGGACGTTGCCGAGCTGCGCGCCGGCGTCGGCCGGGGCGCTGCGGCCCATGCCCTGCATGGCCTTCATCCGGCCCGGCTCGCGCAGCAGGAAGTCGATGCGGCCGAGCCGCTCGTCCCAGTCGGCCGGTTTCACTCCGGGGTAGGCCACGTCGAGGTACGAGCGCCACAGCGGCACGCTGCCGAACGCGCCCGCGCCGAGCAGCCGCAGCATGCCCCGCCGGAAGCGCTTCACCCGCAGGTCGCCGAGGCGGATCGACTGCTTGCGGGTGAACGGCGCCAACTCGACCACAGCGGTGATCAACGAGGGCTCCTGCGCGGCGGCGATGGTGGCGGCGCCGCCGGAGATCGAGTGGCCGACGAGCACCGCCGGGCCGCCCAGGTGGCGGATCACGGCGAGCAGGTCGCCGGCGATGGCGGTGCGGCTCCAGGCCGGCCGGCCGACGCTGGACTCGCCGCAGCCACGGAGATCGACCGCGGCGACCCGATAACCCGCCGCCACCAGCGGCGGGATCACAGCACGGTACGCGGCGCGGCTGTCGCCCATGCCGTGCGCGAGAACGATCAGCGGGCCGGACCCCGCCACCTCGTAAGCGATCGTGCCGTCGTCGACGGCAAGGTACTCGGTCATGACACCCCTCGCATTTGGCTAACTTTGTTAGCTACAAGCTAATCCCATTAACCAATCCTGTCAACGAGGACCAGACCGCCGTGCCGCTGTCCTCGTCCGCCAGGATTGCATCCCTTGTCGAGCCGCTGGCGCGAAAATCCTCGCCACGGTGAGGCACCGATGTCATTTCCGGTGGTGGGCAGTCTTCGTCGGCTGTCGTTGCCGTCCACGTACCGGTTGCCGAGCCCGACCTGGCCGACTTCCTCACGCCGGCAACCGACTGGGCCTTCAGGCACCTGCCTGACCGCTGCGCTCCCGTCGCAGCCGCTCCGGCCCGCGCTCTCGACCTTCCCGCACCGGCCATCCCGCCCGAGCCGTAGGACGGCACCGGGTTCGCCGGCCACGTAGGCAGGTCCCTGGATTGTCATAGCGGGCGACGCGGTGAGCACGTTCGTGTGGGCCCGCCTTGGCACGTCGGCGTACAGGCCGACTCGTGCACTCCAGCCATCGAATTCGGTGGTGGGTTCGGACCGTGTCACAAGGACTCCGGCGATGTGGTGACAGTGCTGGTGCGGGCAACGACGTCGATGAGAACGGGAGGCATCGGACGCGGGCGTGCTCGTGAGCGCGGTTCCGTAGGCACGGCCGCGGTCGACCAGGGCGAGCGTGCGACGTTCGCGGTGCCCAGGGAACTCGTCCCATTCCTCCGGGGCGACAGTGTGGTATTCCTCGGCCGGGCGCAGGGCCCGGCGCCGCGCGATGAGAGCCCGGCGTGCCTCGGTGGCGCCAACGGACGCGTGCCGGCTTGTGCGCCGACTTCATCCACACCCTGAAGTCCCGGACTTCCTCCCGGGGCACGCGGTCCTACTCGACCTTGAGTACCCACACAAGAACCTTCTCCGCATGTTGCGGTCATCGCGCCTGGCGGCACGAAACCACTGGCCCGAGGCTCTGGAGGTTCCGTAGCGTGTCAGTCATGCCAACGCCTGTCCTGTACTGCCGTGATCCGTTGAATCCTCGACGCGTGGATGAACACTTCGCGCGGGAAGCACAGGAGGTGCGCGCCCGTGGCGCGGTGGTTGGGCTGGTCGACCACGATGCGCTGTTGCGGGGTGACGCACAGCAGGCTGTTGCACACGTACCCGCTGGACTGGGGAGTGCCTGGTACCGGGGTTGGATGATTCCGGGCGATCGATACGCCGCGTTGGCCGAGGCGCTGAGCCGACGCGGCACCGCGTTGTTCGTCGCTCCAGATCAATACCGGGCAGCTCACGAACTGCCGGGCTGGTATCCGGTGTTCGTCGACATCACGCCCCCGAGCGTGTGGCGTCCCACCAAACCCGGTGAGATCTTGGCCGCCGAAGACCTGGCTGTTCTCGCCGAGCCGTTGCTGCCGGGCTCGGGAATCGTGAAGGACTACGTCAAATCCCGTAAGCACGAGTGGGAGCAGGCGTGCTTCATTCCCGATCTCGCTGACGGGATGGGGCTGACACGGGTCGTGCGGCGCTTCGTGGAACTGCAGGAGGAGTTCCTTGCTGGTGGAGTCGTTCTGCGCAGCTTCGAGACGTTCTCGAAGCTGGAGTCCGTTGCGGCTGAAGTGCGCGTGTGGTGGCTGGATGGTGAACCCAGATTGGTCACGCCTCACCCGGATAGCCCGTTCGAGCGTGTGCTGGTGCCCGAACTGGACCATATCGGGCCTGCGGTGCGGCGCCTGGGATGCCGGTTCGTCACAACCGACCTGGCCCTCCGCTCGGACGGGGTGTGGCGAGTCGTCGAAGTCGGTGACGGCCAAGTCAGTGACCTTCACCCGTCCAGCGGTCGGGGCGAGTTGGCCGCTCTGCTGGTCGGTCCGTAGCGCTTGCGGAAGCGGTCCCGCGCCAACATCACCCAGACGGTGCAGAGAACTCCGAGCAGTGCCTGGGTATGCCGAGGGACTCATGACGGCCCCAGGTCGAACGCCCGGCATGCCGAGGCTGACCGGCGCGACGCGATCCGGTCGCTGGCTCTCTTCACGTTTGTGGCGAAGAAAGGTCAGTGTGAATGGGGCAACGAACACATGAACGCTCATGCCGGCACGGGGTCCCGTCGGGGCGGGCACATCCTCCCAGTGCGGCTTTGCGCTGGTCGAAGTGCTCTTCGGAGCCAAGTACTCCAGCCGTAGATCGTGATCCGAGCGAGGCGCCGTCGGCGAGCGGCCGTTATTCCAGCCACATCCCGTCGCGCATGATGACTCTCCCGCGTAGTTCTGGCTCGCCGCGCCAAGCGAGCACAGTCCTCGGAACTACCCGTACATACAGAAAGGAACCCTCTTCCACGCGTGGATCCCACCCGAACTTGTCGGCGAACGCCTCCGCTGCGCCTCGGGGCACCTCCTGGTCCGGGAAGCACTCCGCCTCGCCCTGGAGGAGCACCACGTCGTAGGTGTCCGGCAGCGACAGGCGCACGCGCGGCTCTTTGCGGACGTTTCGCGCAGTTGCGGAAGCGGGACTGGTGCACATCCACACTGCTTGCCCATCCCACAAGAACCACAGCGGCACCTGGTGCGGCCCATGATCGGGGTGAGCCGTCGACACCCATACATCCCGCTCGGTAACGAGCCGCTCCAGAGCGTCGCACACGCGCTCCGCCGTCTGGCGATGAACAATTCCTGTGATCTCCATGAGGACCGACCCTAGCCAAGCAGGCGCGAAGCGCGCCTGAGGCGCAGGACCTACTCCCGGCGACCGATGGCCCCCTCAGCCTTCTCGATGAGGGACTCGGCCGGAGACAGGTCACATCTTCGAACCGCAACTGTGCGCTCAGCCGACAGCCGCGCCGAACCACTTGGGCAACTGGCCGAGCAGATCCTCCTGATCTTCACCGACCCACGCCACGTGGCCGTCCGGCCGCAGCAGCGCCGCGGGTACGTCCAGTTCCTCGCCGGCATCGACGACATGGTCGACCCGGTCCGCCCAGCCCGCCACCGACAGCCGGCCGGTCCGGTCGAGCAGCAGCCCGCGGCCGCCGTGCGTCAGCTCGTAGAGGCGCCCCCGCTTCAGCCCCACGTCCCGCATCCGCCGGCCGAGCAGCTCATGCCCCTCGCCGAAGTCGTAGCGGACGTCGACCGCGGTGATCATCCCGGTCACGTACCGGTTCACCTCCTCGAAGTCCATCAGCTTCGCGAACAGTTCCCGCAGCGCGGTCGCCCCCGGATCGGTCCCCAGCAGTGTGATCTGCGCGCGGGTGTTCTCCAGCACACGGGTGCCCACCGGGTGCCGTTCGGTGTGATAGCTGTCCAGCAGCCCTTCCGGCGCCCAGCCGTTCACCTCCGCGGCCAGCTTCCAGCCGAGGTTGAACGCGTCCTGCACGCCGAGGTTGAGCCCCTGCCCGCCGGTCGGCGGATGGATGTGCGCCGCGTCGCCGGCCAGCAGCACCCGGCCGACCCGGTAGCGCTCGGCCTGCCGGGTGGCATCACCGAAACGGGAGAGCCAGCGCGGCGAGTGCGCGCCGAAGTCGGTGCCCGCGAAGGTCCGCAGCCGCTGCTTGAACTCCTCAAGGGTCGGCGCGGCCGTACGGTCCTCGGCCACGCCGTCGGCGGGCACGATGATGCGGTACACCCCCTTGTTCCCGTCCACGTTGGGAATGGCGCCGAACCGCAGTTGGGTCTTACGGACTTCCTCGACGATGGCGGCCACTTTCGCCGGGTCCTCGGTCGCCTCCATATCACCCAGCAGCGTCTCGACCTTGGCGGGTTCGCCGGGGAAACCGACGCCGAGCAGCTTACGCACCGTACTGCGGCCGCCGTCGCAGCCGACGAGGTAACGCGAGCGCAGCCGCGTGCCGTCCGCCAGTTCGACGGTCACCCCGTCCTCGTCCTGGCTCAGCCCGACCACGTCGCTGCCGCGCCGGATCTCGGTACCGAGTTCGAGGGCGCGCTCGGTGAGCAGCCGCTCGGTGACCGGCTGCGGGGTGGCGAGGCCGTACGGGTGAGCCGTGTCCAACCGGTCAGGCCACGGCTTGGGGATACCACCGAAGAGTCCGCCGACCTGGAACTTCTCACTGACCGCGAGGAACCGGTCCAGCAGACCGCGCTGGTCCATCACCTCGACGCTGCGCGCGTGCAGGCCGCGACCGCGGGACTGCTCCGTTGGCTCGGTCAACTTCTCCAGCACGACCACATGCACTCCGGTCAGCCGCAACTCGCCGGCCAGCATCAAGCCGGTCGGTCCGCCGCCGACCACGATCACGTCAATCATCAAAACGCCCATTCAACGAGATTGGATTTCGGCCAGCCGCTCCGCGCAGTCCGGCGGCACGTACACCCGCGCCTCCGCACCTCCGCGCCGATCCCCCGCAACGGCAGCGCACCGCACCGCGAGCCCACCGGCGGTTCGCCGTTGCCGTGCGACCCACACGTCGACAACAGCCCACGCACTTCGTGGATCTGTCATTTCCGCAGGTCCTGGCCTTGGTCGACCATTCTGCGGTACACCCCGGGCCTTGCCACAAGCCCCCCGGTGCGCTATACCTTGAGCATGGCAAGGAGTGGGTAACCTCCTTGCCTTTGCCTTTTGTCGTCCGCTGTTGCTGGGGACGGACAAGCTCCTCCCGTCCAGGGGGACCTCCCATGAGCCTGCGGATGCAACCAGCTTGAGGACATGCTCGTCGCCCGCTGCCCAGACCGGCTGCGACCCGTCCGGGAAACTGGTCAGCCGTGTGTCGGCCGGAACGAGGCGCGCACGCACAGAGTCCTCGGCTCCAGGCCTCCTCCAGGCCTCCTCACCGTCTCGTCAGGAACGACCGCACCGCATCACACTGTTCGTCCGTTTCGGTCTCGGAGCGTGGCGGCCCTCCCGTCCGGCGGCGCAGACTCCGCCGATCTCGTCATCGGCCTTCACGTACAGTTCGGAGACAGCAGGTGTGGTTGATGGATGCTCATGCTCATGGTGGAAGCGAGGTGGGCATTCCGATGCAGGTAGCGGTCGAGCGTCCCGATATGTCGCGTGCCGCGCGTCTGGCCGCCTACAGTGCTGTCTCCACCTCCCTGGCCCTGCGCAGTGATCGCGGGCTGAGCCAACTGCTGGACGCGGCAGTACCGATCGGCTCCGGCATCGGTGGGATGTCGTCGCTGCTGGAGGTCGCCGGTACGCCGGTCTTCGTGAAGCGGGTGCCCCTCACGGATATGGAGCGGCTGCCGGAGCATGTCCGGTCCACCGCCAACCTGTTCGGACTTCCCACCTTCTGCCAGTACGGCATCGGTGGGCCCGGTTTCGGGGCATGGCGGGAGCTCGCCGTCCACACCATGACCACGAACTGGGTGCTCGCGGGGCAGTACGAGGGGTTCCCCCTGATGTACCACTGGCGCGTGCTGCCGGACACGGCGCAGGCCCTGCCCGAGGAACTCGCCGATGTGGAACGGGCCGTAGCCTACTGGGGAGGCGGGCCAGAGGTGCGCCGTCGTATCGAGGCCCTTGAGCGGTCCTCCGCGAGCCTCACACTGTTCATGGAGTACATCCCGCAGACACTGCATGAGTGGCTCACGGAACAGGTACAACAACGGGTACGGGTACGGGCCGACGACGAGGCCGCCGACCGGGCCTGTTCCCTGGTGGAGAAGGAGTTGGAGGCCGGCACGTCTTTCATGAATGCCCGCGGGCTCCTCCACTTCGACGCCCATTTTCAGAACATCCTGACCGATGGCCGACGCCTCTACTTCACGGACTTCGGTCTCGCTCTCTCCTCCCGATTCGATCTGTCACCGTCCGAGGCCGCCTTCTTCGAACTGCACAGGACCTACGACCGCTGCTACACAGTCAGCTACCTGGTGAACTGGCTGATCACCGCCCTGTACGGTTACGAGCGGAAAGAGCGCGAGGCACTCATCCGGGCATGCGCCGAAGGAGAGGACCCACCGGCCGGCCCGCAGGAGGCCAGGGCGATCCTCGCCCGTCACGCACCACTCGCCGCGGTGCTGACGAGCTTCTACGGCAAGGTGCAGGATGAGAGCAGGCAGACCCCGTACCCGCTGGAGGCGCTCCGCCGGGTCTGCGCCCGCGCCGTGTGATCGGCCGGTCCATCACCAGCCACATGCGCACATCTCCGGTCACCGACGCCGTCAAGATGAGATGGCCCTCGCCACCACAGCTCCCCGATGACACCCGCAGAGACAATGATTCCATCCGCTCCCGCGCCGCGTCCGTCAGCTCGCCTCTGCCCGCCGCGTGATCAATTATCAGAGCCGCCATCGGCGGAAACGGGCACGACGGTCGGTACAAACAGGCTCAGCCGGTAGGTGGTCGGTTGGATCAACCGCCCGCAGAGGGTGTCCAGTCGGACCATCGTCCAGTCGATCTGCCTTGCCTCGCTGTTCTCGGTCCGCAGACGCTGGAGCTGAACGCGCCATTCCGACTCGTCCTGAGTCTCGAAGAGCACTTCCCAGCGCCCTGTCTCAGGGGCGATCTCAGGGGCAAAGCGGGCAGCAGTCCGCTGGCGCCCCTCCTGCTGCCGTCGTTTCCGCTTTCTCTGTCCTGGCACCGCCCTAGCATCGCGGCGCCCCCTCAGGCCGGCAAGGCCATTACCCGCATGCCGACCTCGGCCGGCCTTTGATCATCCCGCGCGGACCGAAGGCGCCGGTTCAGCCGCTGCGCCCTTGATCGTTTCGGTGGCGCCGCGCGGACCCGGGCCGACTGCTACGAGCCGCAAGCTCGTGCGGGGTCAGCCGTGAACCATCGCCGGGAAAGGAATCGCCCTCCGACTCGCGGTTGTGGTCGATATGCGTACGGTGTGCGGGTTGGACCGGCTGCTCCTCGGGCCGCGGCGGGGGCGGTTGCGTCCCACGACGCCTGATGGCCCAGGGAATCATGCCGACAAGCACCGCCACGATCGCGATTCCTATGATCAGTGGTGCTATACCGCCCAGGACCGGGCTGCTCGCCGACAGCGGGAAAAGAGGCTGACTGCTGATGAGCACGTTCATCTCCTTTGCGCTGATGCCTACAGGAGACGCCAGAACCGGCGCCGTCGTCCCTATGGGGAAAACGTCTGCCCCGAAGGCGTAGGGCGACACATCTGGTCCGATGTGTTCGGCGCCTCGGATGAGCTGGCACGAGGCATTGCCCAAGGACGAGCAGACGCCGTTCACCCTGAGCCCGCGGCCCCCTGCCGAACTCCGTGTGGGAGGGCGTGCTCGGCGACTCGACGGCTTCTCGGCGGTCAGCCGTGGTGTCGCCGAGCACATGCCCAGCGAGTACTGCCGCAACAACGGCCAGGACGAACCGGATGATGCGGACGAGTCCGCCGCGGCGGCGACGCTGTATGCCGCGCATGCCTCCCTGTTCGGCTGCCGGGATTCCGCCATCTGGACCGGCGCGCGGGCGGTGGAGGCCATCGACCAGCATCTTCTGTACCTGGCCGAGTGGGATACGAGTCGCGGGCGGACCGGGGCGCGGCGATTGCGCTGGACTTCGATCCCACTGTCGTCGCGTCGGCCTACCCCACGGCGCGGAAGGGGGCTTCAGGGGGTGTCGGTGGGAGTCGGCGCCGGCCGGCGTAGGGCGTTGACGGATTCGCGAAGGCTGACCTCCAGGTAGCTCATACGGCCGGTGGCCTGGAGCAGCGCGGCGCCGCCGGTGATGGCGGTGAGTATCTCGATGGCGGCGTTGTCGACGTCGATGTCGGCGGCCGTTTCGCCGCTGTCCCTGAGTGCCCTTACGCCGGCGGCGATATGGCCCTGCCACACCTCGTAGAGCTCGGTGATGATCTCGCGGACCGCCGGGTCGGCCATGTTCAGTTGGGCCGTCAGCGCCGTCAGCGGGCATTTGTCGCGCTGGGCGTCGTATCTCTCGATCACCCGTTGCCGCCAGGCCTCCCACTTGGGCCAGCTCGTCAGATCGCCGAGCATCGGCTGCTGCTCGGCGAGCACCTGCTCTGCCTCGTGGCGCGCCACGGCCAGCAGAAGATCGGCCTTGCCGTCCGGGAAGTAGTGGAAGAGCTGGCTCTTGCTCGTCGAGGTGGCCGCCCGGATGTCGTCCAGGCCCACCTTCGCCGGTCCGCGGTCCCGGATCAGGCGCGCCGCGCTCTCCACGATGCGTTGCCTGGTGGCGGCGCCCTTCGCAGTCAGCATGCGCGCGTCCAGTCCGCTCGGATCGGATCGGTAGTCGGTATGGGCGTTTCGAGGTGGCGGGCATCGTGTTCGGTTCACCTTACTCCAAACTGGACTTGCCGGTCCAATTTCAAAGTGTGACTGTGGACCGAACGGTCCAGTCGGCCGTCGGGAGCGCAAGAGCGGGAACGGAAGAGAGAGCACCATGGATCTGCAGCTGAACGGCAAGCGGGCGCTGGTGACCGGGTCGAGCACCGGACTCGGTGAGGAGATCGCCAAGGTCTTGGCAGCCGAGGGAGCGGCGGTCGTCGTCCACGGCCGTGACGAGGCCAGGGCCACGGCGGTCGCCCAGGCCATCCGGGAGGACGGCGGTGAGGCCACCGTCGCGATCGGTGACCTGGGGACGGACGCCGGTGCCGACGCGGTGAGGGCGGCATCCGGCGCCGACGGACCGGTCGACATCCTCGTCAACAACCTCGGTACCTACAACCCGGCGGCGGCCTGGGTCACCACCCCGCCCGCCGACTGGTCCGAGATCTACAACACCAATGTCGTCTCCAGTGTGCGTACGATCCAGCGCTTCGTCCCGGACATGCGGGAGCGCGGCTGGGGCAGGGTGATCCAGATCAGCAGCGTCCTCGGTGAGCTGCCCATGGCGAGCCAGCCGCACTACGCCGCGACCAACGCCGCCCGGAACAATCTCGCCGCCTCCCTGGCCCGCGAGCTGAAGCACACCGGAGTGACATCCAACTCGGTCGCCGCCGGCGGCATCCTCACCCCCGGCACCCAGGCCTATCTGCTCGACCTGGGGAAGCGGAACGGCTGGGGGGAGACCTGGGAGGAGATAGAGCCCAACGCCGTCGGCGAACTGGCCCCCAATGACATCGGCCGCATCGGCCGCCGGCGCGACTACGCCGACCTCGTCGCGTTCCTGGCCAGCCCGCTGTCGGGGTACATCACCGGCACGACCCTGCGCGTGGACGGCGGATGGTACGACGCGTAGTGCGCTGACGCGCCGAAGCGATGACGGGGCCGTCCGTCGGGCCCTTTCCCCGCCACCGCGAGGAACGCCCGGTTCCGTCGATGGGCCGCCCCTCCCGGCGCCACGGTCCTGGTGGCGTCTTCCGGCACGGCCGTCACCCTTGCCGCTTGCGGCAGGGCCGGGGTCTTCCGGGTCTTCGTTGCCCATGTAGGCCCATGGGTTCGGCCAGATTCGTGGGCAGGGGGCGCCGAGGCCGTGAGCGGCGACAATGGCGCGACGCGAGGGGCTTCTCGGCCGGTCCGTGCAACTGTGTGGATCAGGATCCATCGTTCGGCCAGCTTCCCAGAGCGGCAGCGAGCCGATGCGTAAGAGCCGGGTCCTGGACCTCATGGGCAAGGCGGTAAGTGATGGGCCCGACCTGCCGGCCCACGTGGTGGTCGAAGTGTGGATACGGCCCGGCAGAGTTGTGAGCGAGTTTGCCGACCAGCTCCGCGAGCCTGAAGAGCAGCTCTTCTTGCACCGTAAGCGGTCTCTCGGCATCCAGGCTCCGCTTGCGAATCAGATCGAACACCCCACGACCGCCGGCCCACCGGCTCTCATCGCCCGCCAAAGCGAGGGCGGCCTCGATCTCGGGAGTCCTGCCCAGACTCGCGGCGGCTGCATCAAGCACCGTTCCGGCCCATCGCACAGGATCCTGTTGACGCTCGAACAGGGATCGTCCCCAGGAGCTGACAGCATTGGTTGTTCCGCTCACGTCCCGATCATGACAGGCCTCAGGTCAGTGGGGGCCGGTCACGGCGCAGGATACGCAGGTGCTCGCCGCCGGGCGCACCTCCAGGCGCTCCGCCGGGATCGGCTCGCCGCACACCTTGCACCGCCCGTAATCGCCTCGTTCCAGCCGCTCCAGCGCTTGGTCCAGATCGGCCAGACGGTCCTTGGCCTGTGCCAGCATGGCGGCGACATGGGCCCGTTCGAAAGCGGTGCTCGATCCTTCCGGGTCATGCTCGTCATCGACCGCCACCAGAGCATTCGCCTCGACGATCTCGGCGAAGTCGCGGCTCAAGAAGGCGATCTGCGCGATCGTGTCGGCCCGCTCGCCGGTCAGCCGCCCGTGGACAGCCTGGCGCCCAGTCGAGGGGATAGCGGCATCATCGGAGAAATCGCCCATTTTTACGTCAACGCCATCCTCTGGATTCACATTCCCCAGCTTCTGAACCTTGGGTGCCGAGAATCCTAGTATTCAAGGCTGGTGCGGGTGTATTGACCTAAGGGTGTGGATGGCGATGTCAGCGGTCACCGCTGGAGACAGGGACAGGCCTCAGCCGGGCATCCCCATGATCAACCCGCCGTCGATGACGACGTCCTGTCCGATGATGTAGGAGGACAGAGGGGAAAGCAGGAAGCCAACGGCGTGGGCGACGTCATCTGAGCTTCCGTTGTACCCAGCCGGCACCGCAGAGGCCGTGGCTTCACGCCCGCCTTCGTCCGGGGTGAACCTGTCGTACATCGCGGTGCGGATGTATCCCGGACTTACCGAGTTGACACGGATTCCCTCGTGCGCGAGACCCACACCGAGAGAACGAGCCAGATTGTGAACAGCCGCCTTGGTGGCGGCATAGACAACGGCGGGCACCATTCCCCGATGCAGTGTCCAAGAGGCGTTGAGAACGACGGATCCGCCCCCCGCCTGCCTCAGCAACGGCAGCGCCTTCTTCACCGTGAAGAAGACTCCCTTGAAATTGCCCGATACGAGCTGATCGAAGTCCGTCTCGTCCGTCGCGTCGATGTCCTTGAAGATTCCCGACCCCGCGTTGGCGAAAAGGCCATTGAGGTGTCCGTAGCGCTCGCGGATCCGCACCATGAGAGAATCCATGCCGT
Organism: Streptomyces sp. NPDC055025; assembly: GCF_053608565.1. Taxonomy (NCBI): domain Bacteria; kingdom Bacillati; phylum Actinomycetota; class Actinomycetes; order Kitasatosporales; family Streptomycetaceae; genus Streptomyces; species Streptomyces sp. NPDC055025. The sequence goes on along the minus strand of NZ_JBSGVS010000001.1, from coordinate 51,468 downwards.
CGAGATCAGTGGCGTCCACCTGAGACGTCAGGAGTCGGCTCCCCTCGCCGGAGACGGATAGGAGTTGCTCGGATGCCTCTTCCAGACGTGACTGGTCTCGCCCGGTGATGACTACATGGGCGCCGCTCTCAAGAAGATAGCGGGCTGTCGACAGGCCAATCCCGCTGGTTCCACCGGTGACAAGAAGCACCGCGCCGTCAAGGCCTGGTTGCGTCGGAGAAGCCATGATGTCGTCTCCTAGCCCTTCAATATGGCTTGAGGGGGGCCGCATAGTGGTAAGGAACCGGGGAGTGCCATCCCTCCCCAAGATTAATTCGAAGGTTACGTGTCAGCCACTTCGCGCCCGCGACCGCGGACAGGCCGGCCGACTGAATGAATGACCGGCGTAGCCCGGCACATCCTGTGCCGATGCTCTTACCTAATCCTGTTCTCGGATCAGCCCTTCGCTGAACCACCCGCGCCTGTCCGCACGGCCCGGCACGCGGGTTACCGGGGTCGGCAGTGTTCGCCTGTTCGCCAGTTCACGGTGGCGGTGGTAATGACGGTGTCGAGCCTGTCCCGGGCGCTCACCAGATCACCGATCTGTCTGTCGATACGGTCCCGTTCGACCGCAAGCCGGTCGAGCAGTTCTGGCGTGGCTTCACCGTTCACGACACACGGCAGCAGATCCAGGATCGACTTGCTCGGCAGCCCGGCCGCGTACAACTGCTGGATCAGTCGGACACGGTCAACCGCGCTCTCCGGGTAGTGTCGCTGGCCGCTGGGGCTGCGTTCCGAGTCAAGCAGGTTCTGCTCCTCGTAGTACCGCAGCGCCCGAACGCTGACGCCTGTCCTGGTGGCGAGCTCGCCGATACGCATCATGTCTCTCCGATGTGACCCGGACCACGCTTCTTGCCTCTGACGTCAGCGTCAGGTTTTAGCGTATCTCACGAAGACCTCACCCCCTCCGGAAAAGCGACGAAAGCGCCCATGACCAGCTGATCCGCCAGCCTCCGCGTCGAGCTCCGCACGGGCATCACGCACGCCGCGATGTCCTGCTGGCGCGCTACCGCACACCGTCTGCACCTCCGATGTCAATCGCTCAACAGCTAGAAGGAAGATCTTTCGATGACCGCATCAAATACGGCGACGATGGACCTGGCCGTCACCGCACCCACTCCCGTCGTCTCGGTGAAGCCGGTAGAGCTGGAAGCACCGGACCGTGGTGAGGACCTGCGGCTGAGGATCTCCGCGCCGGCGACCGGGAGCGAACTGCCGGTCATCGTCCTCTCGCACGGCTTCGGCTCGTCGCTGAACGGCTACGGCCCCCTGGCCGACTTCTGGGCCGCTCACGGCTTCGTGGTGATCCAGCCCACCCATCTCGACTCCAGGACAGTGGGTCTTCCCCAGGACGATCCCCGCACACCGCGGCTCTGGCGTTTCCGCGTCGAGGACATGAAACGCGTCCTCGATCAACTCGATCTGCTGGAAGCCGCCGTTCCCGGTCTCAGCGGCCGCCTCGACCGAAGCCGCATCGCCACGGCCGGACACTCCTTCGGCGGCCAGACGGCGGGCAATCTGCTGGGCCTGCGCGTCCTTGATCCGGTGAGCAAGAAGGAAGAGGACCTGTCCGACGCGCGGATCAAGGCAGGCGTGCTGCTCGCCACGGCCGGAAAGGGCGGAGCCGACCTGACACCGTTCGCGGCCGAGCACTTCCCGTTCATGAACCCGAGCTTCGCGAACATGACCACGCCCGCCCTCGTGGTCACCGGGGACAGGGACGACTCCCCACTGTCCGTCAGGGGACCGGAGTGGCTCACGGACCCGTACTTCCTGAGCCCGGGTGACAAGAGCCTGCTCACCCTGTTCGGGGCGGAACACTCGCTCGGCGGGATCGCCGGCTACGAGGTCCAGGAAACGACGGACGAGAACCCCGAGCGCGTCGCCCTGATCCAGCGGGTCACCTGGGCCTACCTTCGCCACGCACTCGGCATTGAGGATGCCGGTTGGACGGCAGCGCAGAAGGCTCTGTCGGAGAGCACCGCCCCCATGGGCCGGATCGAATCCAAGCGAAACCCCCAAAGCACGTTTGGGGCCTGAGAGGTGTGTTTGCCTGAGAGGTGTGTTCGGTAGTGCGGCCGGGCCGTGGATGATTACGGGATGCCGGTCCAGGTGAAAGCCGTGCGACAGGCCCCAACCGGGCCCGCGACAGTCCGAGTGTGTTCAGTGGTGGAGGACCCGCCCCGGCACCCGGGTGTCAGAGGTCGACCTCGATCGTCTCATTGATGTCGATGCCGACGACGAACTGCTTCATGCACTCCGCGTCCGTCAGCGGCCGGCGCCAGTCGTAGGACTCCTCCATCAGCATCTCGGCCGGAGTGCGCTGGTGGTGGCGCGCGAACGTGCCCTTCAGTACGGGGTGCCCGTCCGGTACCTCGCACGGCACATGTTCGTGTACGGCGGTCAGCGCGCCCGGAGCCGTGGTGCCGCGCGGCGTCATCACCCGGGAGGCGTACGTACCCAGGAAGCGGGCCAGGTCGGCCGCGCCCATCGAGGGCAGCCGCGGGTTGTCCCGGTCGATCAGGACCGGATCGGCGTCCTCGCCGTTACGGTGCAGTCTCGGCTGCCCGAGCCGCGCCTCCTTCAGCGTCCACTCCGCCAAAGCCGGGACCGACTTGGCGGGGACGTCGAGGACCGGACCGCCGACGCAGTACGCCGACACCTGTCCGTCCGCGACGTCGACGACGGCCAGGGGTCCGTTCTCGAAACGCGGGTCGACAGCGGGCGCGGCCGCCGGAACGGGCTCGGCCGTGGCCTTCCTCGTGGCCGGGCGCCGCGACGTCGGTGTCCTGGCGGTGCTCGCCGTCCCCGTCGGCCGTCGCCGCGTCGACCTCACGGTGTGGTGCGCGCTTTGTGCAAACCCGTGGCCGACGTGATGCTCCAGGAGGCGCGCGACTGGACGTACAGGAGTCCGGGTCGTCTTGGGGTCGCGGCCGACGCCGTGAACGGCCCCTCGCCCTCGATCAGAAGGGCTCCCGGCGTGAAGTCCGGACGCAGTTCATGGAGGGAGAAGGCGGTCCCCTCGTACTGAGTGACCCGCAGTGGCATCCGGCCACCCGGGTGCCTGAGGACGTAGGAGCCGCTGGATCCCACTTCTTCCGTCAGGACCGGAATGTGCTCCGCCGGATGCAGCCAGATCCGCCACGCGCGCTTGGTCACCATGTCGAGGTGTATCCGGTCGTGTCCGTCGACCGGCACGGGAACGATCGCCCGCGACAGCGTGGAGCCGTGCGTGAGGATCTTCCGGGGTCTTCCGTCCCTGCCGGGCGGGCTGGTCAGTTCGACCCAGGAACCCTCGGCTCGGGCGAGGTGGACCACCAGCAGTTCAGGGTTGCGGCGGTCCGTACGGACGAGCTGGACTCCGGTGGAGCCACCGCTCTCCCGGCGCTGCTGCTCGCCCGTGTTCTCGGGCCAGGTGTCGTAGGGCGTGGACGAAGTGGGCGAGGAAGCCGGGTGCGTTGCCGCAGCGGGTGGACGGTGGTCCGGTTTCCGCTTGTCGGCCGTCCTGACGGTGGTGGCGGACGGGCGGGGCCGCGGACGGGGAGCGGTCTGCCGCTCCCGTGGTCCGCTGTCGATCGGCGGTAGGCCCTCCGACAGGCGTACGGCATCGGCCGCGCACACGGCGATCGTCCGGACGGCACCCTCGGGTGGTGCCCACCGGGCCTCCTCGGTGGAGGGTCCATGGCGGGGATCGAAGAAGCACAGCGGGCGCCGTTCCGGGCGCGGGCGCCCTTCCGTCGCGGCGTCCACACAGGCGAGCGCGTGGCGTCCCTCGTCGAGGGAGCGCAGCACATCAGCCGCGTCCCGGAGGTTGCGGTCACCGACGAAGTTCCGCTTGGCCTCTTCGTATGCGTCCAGCGCCCGCTGGTAGTCGGCGAGAAGCCCGGCATCGTCCGGATGGCTTCCCGGTGCGAAGGAGTGCCGGGCCAGTGCCTCCCCGAACGCGGTGATCTCCGCGTCGACCCGGGCAAGCTCGTCCTCGCGTCCGCGTCCCCGGAAGAGACCGGTGAACATCCCCACTATTCCGTCGGTCACACAAGTGATCGTAGTCGTACCGGCCGGCCCAGGGGCGGCACCTGGCGCCCGCGGCCCCTTGTCCCGCTGCGCCGCGACTGCCGGTTCGTCGCACGAGACCAACCGGCGGCACAGGACTGGAAACATCACATACTGTGCGAATGCAAACGCTTTGAACTTGACAACGAGTGAACTCGTTGCACCGTGGTCCGACCGCGGCCGAAGCCCGGTCCAAGACCCACCGAGGCCTGATTTCCGATCGCCTGCCCACGGATTCGCACCTCAGGGAACCACTCTGCCTGCAGATACACAGTGCAGTTCCGGATTCTTTCACTTTGTGACCGGTTATGACAATGCTGTATACGCACCCGAACGGAGCATGCAATTCTAGGAATATCCCATTCCACTTCATCGTGGATTTCGACGCTTGAGGCGCTCGAATCTTTGCTATGGGAGAGTTTTGATGATGCGTGAGGAGGTGAGACGCTAACGTCGTCCGTCGACGCGAGAAAGCCCCGGTGGCGTCCAACCTGTCCGGGGCCTCTCTGGGGTTGATCAAGAAAGGAACGTGAATTCCGTGCTCGATCGGTTTCGCCCTGCGGGCTCATTCGTGCCCGCAGCAGGATACGACGCTAACATTCCGCAGTTCAGGCGTGGTGAAACCCGTGTGCCGAGTACCTGGGTTGTCACGCCGGAGCTGTGCGCCTTCATCGCGCCGCTTGTCGGACCGATGGTCCTTGTCCCGGGTGTCCGGCAGCCACCGGCGGGTGCCGCGGCCACGGTGGGGGCCCTTCTCGCGGCCCGCCGCTCCCGCATCGTCCGCCGCGGTCTGCCGGCGGGCGGACGCCAGTACGCGGCCGCGAGCGGCGGGCAGTCGGCTTTGCTGCCCGCGGCCGCATGAGGTTTGAGCGCTCCGGGAGAAAAACATGACGTGTCGTTCGGGGAGGGCCCGTGCCGCCAGCAGGCCGGTATAGACAGTGCGGTCACTGTGACCGCGTGTTCGAGCAGACCGCGGGACGTGGACGCAGACGTGAGTACTGCACGGTGGAGTGCCGCAGGCACGCGCAGCGTGAACGTGAGGGCCGGCTGTCCCAGCAGCCCTCGCACAGTCCGCTGGGGCGGCCGCTCGCGGAGGATCTGCAGGCCCTGGCGGCCGGTCTGCTGACGGCCGAGTACGGGGGGCTGGGCCTGGAGAAGCTGCTGCGGCTCGCGCGGGAACTGGCGAAAGAGGTGGAGTGCTACACCGCCGCCGCGGTGCACGACGCGCGCGCGGCGGGTTCGGGCTGGGAGAAGGTCGCACGGGCCGCCCAGGTGAGTGTGCCGACGGCGCGGCTGAGATGGAACGAGAAGCAGGTCGTACGGATGATGCACCGGCGGGCCGCGCGGCAGCCTCTGATCGGTGTCGCGGCGGCGGAGGGGCAGAATTCGGGTGATCCTGAGCAGCCGGCGGTCCGCGCGTCGCAGCGGCTGGCGTCGGCTCTGTCCTATCTGCACCGGGCCAGCGGTCTGACCATCCGTGAGGTGGCGGAGAGGACCGGTCTGTCGGCGTCGTACGTGTCACGGATCCTGTCCGGGGAGCGGATGCCGAGTTGGTCGGTGACGGCTTCGCTTGCCCGGGTGTTCGACGGCGAAGCCGATCACCTCAGCGCGTTGTGGGCGAGTACGCATGAGGTGACACACCCGACGAGGCATCCGTTTCCCCGGCAACTGGCCCGCCTGCAGGACGCGTTGCGCGGTCAGTATCTGGCGGCCGCCCGGCCGGATCCTTCACATCTGTGCCGGATCCGGCCCGGGGTCCTGACTCCGGAGATCGTGGAGGATCTTCTCTCCGGGGAGGAGGTGCCGGACTGGGACACGACCGGCGCGTTCGTATCGGCGCTGGGCGGGTGGCCGGCGGACATCCGGCCGCTGTGGGAGGAAACCCACTACGCGTTCCTGATGTGGCTGCAGTCCGCGCCCGGCGGGACCCGGACGGAGACCGGCGCCGGGAACGACGAGGACGACGACCCGCCGACCGGTTGCGGTCCGCCGCGATGAGACAAGAGGAAGGAGACATGTCCGTGGTCCGGCCCTCACACAACAACAGCGGCGGCTCGGCGCTCTCGCGCACGGATGCGGTGCGGGCCGATCAGCGCCCTGGTGAGCTGACGCTCTCTCTTCCGCTCGACTACATGGCTTTCTGCACCCTGCATCAGGACACGTATCTGCGTTACGCCTGTGCCCGGATCGGCGACGCGGAGGTGAGCCGGACCGTCGTGCGGACCGCTCTGGGGGAGCTCGCGCTGGTCTGGCCCGCGGCGCTGCGCAGTTCGTGTCCGGAGGCGGTGGCCTGGCAACTGCTCAGCGGCATCGTGTCGGCGGCTCTCACGGACTCGGGGACGGTTTCGGGTCTTCAGTCCGTGCACCGGATGCTGCCCGCAGGCCCGGCGGACGCACTCCTGCTCTGCCGGGAACTGTCGCTGACGGTGAAGGAGGCTGCTGAACTCATGGGCGAGGAGGAGCCCGCGGTGCGCAGCCGGCTCTCCATGGCTCTGCGCAGCCTGCCCGCCCCGCTGGACGACCTGACGGCCGGCCCGACCCGTCCGCCCGGTTCCTGACCGGCGCGCCGACCGGTATACGCGGCGCGCGGCGCGTACCGCGCGCGCCGCAGTGCCGTTCAATGCCTCAGTGCGCCCCCGTAGAGGGCGTGTTACTCCTTTGTCTTCCACCGGACCCGTCCCCGTCTTGCCTAGCATGTGTGTCTTGCCGACTGAGGGCTGCCGGTACTCCGCGCGCCGGTGTGGCGGGGACCGGTGTAGGACGGGGAGCGACCGCTGTCTACATCCATCGACGTGAGCGTGGCCAGTGTGGCGCGCATGTGCGACTTCTATCTCGGAGGCAAGGACAACTATCCGGCGGACCGGCGGGCGTGCGAGAGGCTCAGTGAGCGACTGCCCGACACCCGGGCGCTGATCATCAACAACCGGCGCTTCCTGCGTCGTACGGTGCGGATACTGGCCGCCGAGTACGGGGTGCGACAGTTCATCGACCATGGCACGGGACTTCCCACGCACGACAACATCCATCAGGTCGCGCAGCGTGTCGACCCCGACAGCCATGTCGTGTACGTGGGCAACGACCCGATGGTGCTGGCCCATGGCCGGGCCCTGCTGGAGCAGGAGGACAGCACGGCGGTCGTCCAGGCCGATCCGCGGGACACCGACGGTGTCTTCTCCGATCCGGACACGGAGCGGCTGATCGACTTCAACCAGCCGGTGGCGGTGCTGTTCGTCTCGGTGATGCACTGCGTACCCGACGGCGACAGCACACCCGCGGACCTCGTACGCAGGGTCGCCGCGCGTCTGGCGCCGGGGAGCTTCCTGGTGGTCTCCCAGCTGGTCAGTGAGCGTGAGGACGTCCGGGAGTTCGTCAACGGTCTGATGCTGGACAGCACGGGCGGACGCTGGGGCCGGGTACGGGAGAAGGGCGACGTACGGGAATTCTTCGCGGGGCTGGACGTACTGGACCCGGGTCTGGTCGAGGTGTCGTCCTGGCGGCCCGATTCGGAGGTCGTCCCGCGGCAGCGCTCCCATGAATGGATCGAGTACGGCGGCGTCGGGCGTATCGGCTCGGCGTGATGACGGAGCCGGGCCGGCGCCGTATTCCGCGATGATGACGACGCGGCGGCGTCGAGCCCCGGAGGGAGCCATTCCGGGCACTCGGCCGGACCTCTCCGGCGTTCCTGTCCGCGCTCAACCGCCGCCCGGGGGCGGGCTCAACCACTGCCCGGGGACACGCTCAACGACCGCGGGGTGGGGCCGGTGTACTCAATCAGCGCTGCGCGGGCTGGTGTCGGGTCAGGGGTAGCGCTCGCGCAGGGTCCGCCGGAGCAGTTCTCGGGTGTCCTTGGGGTTCAGGGACTCGTCGGCGAGGCGGTCCAGGACCAGCCGGTACTCCTGGGTCTCCTCCGGCTCTTCGAGGAAGACCGCGCTCTTGATCTGTTCGAGATAGACGATGTCCGGCAAGTCCCGCGCGGGGAAACGCAGATAGGTGATGGGCATGCCCGGTGACGAAGCGTCGGTGAGGTCCAGCGGGACCACTTGAAGGGTCACGTTCGGCCAGTGGGACTTCTCCACCAGATGCTCCAACTGCTCGCGCATCACCTCACGGCTGCCGAGCACACGGTGGAGGACCGCCTCGTCGATCACCGCCCACAGACGCGGCGCGTCCGGCCTCGACAGGAGTGCCTGCCTGCGCATCCTCAGTTCGGTACGGCGCTCGACCTCGGCCTGCGACGCCATGGGGAGCCCGCGCCGGGTTACCGCCCGAGCGTAGGCGGGGGTCTGCAGAAGCCCGGGAACGAAGTGCACCTCGAACGTGCGGATGGCGGCCGTCGCCTCCTGCAGTCCGATGAGGCGCTCGGACCACTCCGGCATCAGCCGGTTGTCGTACCGCTGCCACCAGCCCGGCTCGGACGAGCGGCGCAGCAACTGCAGCAGAACGGACCGCTCGTAGTCGTCCGCGCCATACAGGCTCAGCAGGGCGACCACGGTGCTCTCCGACGCGGGTTTGCGGCTCCTGCCCGTCTCGATGCGGCAGAGTTTCGACGCGCTGCACCTGAGGTGGCGACCGACGTCCTGCTGGGTCATGCCCGCGTCTTTACGCATTCCCGCCAGCTGGGCTCCGACGAGCATCTTGAGAAGAGTCGGTGCGGGGTCGGATCTGCTGAGGTAGGGCTCAAGATAAGCGACACGGTGCGGCTCGGCGGCGGACATGCGGGCTCCAGCTCAACGACAGGGAACAGGACCGCAGTTTCCCATCCCGGAACCCGCACCGTACACGAAAGGGATTAAGTCCGGACCCGTACCGGCCTACAACAGATGATCGAAATCTCCGTCCTTCACACCAGCGAGGAAAGCCGTGACCTCCGCCGCCGTGTACACGAGCGCCGGCCCCCGCGGATCACGGGAGTTGCGTACCGCGACGCTCCCGCCCGGCAGGGGCGCCAACTCGACACAGTTCCCTTCCGCGGCGCTGCGACGGCTCTTGACCCACATGACATCCAGAGAACTGGCCGCGACACCATTACCGACTGACTGCATGACACCTGCTTCCGCACATGATTTCGACAATTCCCGCGACCGAATCTCGAAGTACACGTGTCGGCCGGGGACATGCGTGTTCGATATCGGTAGCGGACTCGCTGCAATTTCTTCTGCAATTGCATGAGACTTGCTGACAGCGTGGATACTAGCTTCGTCGGCCGGGTAAGCCCGGTGCCGCGACCAGGCACCTCGTCGGGGAGGAAACGTGTCACCACACACAGCGACTACACGAAACCGGGCCGATCACGCCGAAAAAGCGCCTCTGATGCCCCAGACCGGTTCACCCGAACGGGGCACTCCCCCTCCCCCTATCACCCCCGACTGGGGACTCCAACTGAGGATCAGCGCGCCCGGATTCACCGCACGCCGCATCACCCGCCGGCCCCAGGCCCTCACCCGCGCCAGGACCTTCGCCCGCCGCACCCTCCATGGCTGGGACCTCGACCGCTTCGCCGACGACGCCCTCACCATCACCGGCGAACTCGTCGGCAACGCCATCCGCCACGCCCTGCACGAACCAGGAACCGGCGAGGACATCGCCTGGCTGGGCCTCATCCGCAACCCCACCCACCTGGTCTGCGCCGTCACCGACCCCAGCGACGCGCTCCCCGCGCCACGGTCCCCCGCCCAACTGCTCGACGAGAACGGCCGCGGCCTGCACATCGTCGAAGCACTCGCGGAAAGATGGGGGTACACCCCCCACCCCACCGGCAAAACGGTCTGGGCGGTCCTGCCGACCTGGCCCCACCACTAGGGTCTTTCGTTTGGATCTGGCTGGATGAGGGAGCGGGGTCTGGTGCCGTGGATCGCAAGGCGGAGGAGGGAGCCCACGCGGAGCGTAGGCGACTGACGACAACGCGGCGAGGCGCGGTGCCAGGGCACGCGAGCCCAGCAAGACCCAAACGAGAGGCCCTAGGCCCTGTCCGGTCGATCTTCGTGGATCAGCCCGGGGCGGCTGGTGCGTGCGATCGCGAGGCGTTCGAAACACGCCCTGAGAGCTGTCCTGCCTCGGGGAGCGGCCATTCCGCCGTGCGTCGAATATTCGATCACCCCGCTGGGGGCGAAAATCGCAGATCGGTTGCGTGGGCTCGTCGATCTGGTCGAGGTGTCGGTCACCACGGTGTTCGCGGCCCGCGATGCCTATGACGCCCGCCGGCCCTGACACAAGCGGGCACAGGGGCACAGGGCGGCGGATACATGGCGAAGAGACCGCACACGGCGGGAGTCGCGATGCGCCAGGCCTGTGCGATCGACGACACGGTGATCGGATGTAATGCCATGGTGGACACATGGTGGAACGCGTTGCCCGAGTCGGTACGTGAACAGGTGGACGGCTTCGTCCTGAATGACCGTCGCCTGCACGCGGTCCGGGAGGTGCTGGAAGCGGTTCAGACCCTGCCGGAGGGGCCTCGGACGCCGCGGCCGGGCCTGCGTGGCTGTCAGGAGATGGTGACGGCCCGGTATCAGGCCCTGGCCGACCGGATCGCCCCTCGGCCGGTTCCACCACGCGATACGGAGACGCTGACCGCCCGGATCGGCCAACAGCCTGGGCGGCTGGTCGCATTGGAAGCGCTGTGGGACGGGGACACCGACGGCTGGATGGTTGACCTCGTCGCCGTCTTCGACGCCCCGCAGAGCGAGCTCGGACTGGCGACGATCCGTCACGGATCGGATCTCCGCCTCTTCAATGGACAGGTACCGCCCTGGCCCGAGGCGCAGGAAGCCATACGAATCGGTACCGCCCTCGCGGAACGTTTCGATGTGCCCTTCCACTTCGCCAGTCCCGACGAACCCGACGACCAGGCGATCCGCTGGCGGGCCACACTCTGAATTGCCCTGTCCGGCCCTCCGCCTGTTCCGGCAGACCTCCGCGGTCGGAGTACTCCACAGCGAGGTCAGCTCCGGCCTCGGCGGAGTCCATGAGAACCGCCGCTCCGTCGGTCTCCCAGATCCCGCAGTCCTCCCAGTCGGTGCCGGGATCGTCCAGGAGGGCCCCGGCGGCTTCGAGGAGCTCGGCATCGGAGTCGGCGGCGAGCCGGCGCAGGAAGACGCGCTGCTCGGGCAGGTGGAGAGGGCCGGGTGGTGGGGCGCGGGAAGGTCACGGTCAAGTCCGCCCGGTCCGCCCGTGGGCAGGCTCGCTGAAGGTCAGATGGGTGGGATCGAGCGCTCGCAAGAAGTCCGAGGCGTCGAAGAGTTCTCCCGCGGCGGCCACGCCGGTCCTGTCGACCCGGCCGTCGATGATCCGTTCTGCCGCCTCCACGACGATGGGTGCGGTGACCGCGTAGATGTCGTGGCCGGACGCTGTCGCCCGGCGGCGGACGCCGGCCCTGCGCGCGACGACGTCGACGAGGAAGGTCTGTGCCGAGCGTCCGTCGGCGTCCACCGCCGTGGGCGGGGGCGTCGCGGGGTCGCTCAGATCGCGAAGGGGCGCCTCGTTGATACAGACACGGATCTCCGGCACTCGCAGGTGGCGGGAGATGGTGACCTGGTCGGCCGTGGAGAGCTCGGTGACCTTCTGGACGCCCAGCGGGGGCGGGAAATGCCAAGAGTATGTCCGCGGTGAGCCCTCGGGCGGAGTGAGACGGTTGCCGGTGAACACGAGGTGCCGGCCGGCGTTGCGCCGTACGGTCTTGCGCGTTCCCTGGGTCGGCTGCCAGCTGTCGAGGGCGATCGCGACCGTGATGTCGTCGGCGTCCGGCCAGTCACCCATCGCCGCGCAGGCCAGCAGATCGCCCAACCCGCCGTAGAACGCCATCGACGGCGCGACCACCACGCCCGCGTCATGGGCCTGGCGGGCACGCCGTTCGAACGTCTCCAGGGTGACGGCCTGCTCGGCGGCCACGTCGAGATAGGGGATGCCGGCGCGCAGTGCCGCGTCGAGCACGGCGGGCGCGGTGTCGGCGAAGGGACCGGCGCAGTTGATGACCGCCGCCGCGCCCGACAGCGCGCGGTCCAGGGACGGTGGATCGACGAGGGACGCGACCCGGGTCTGTGCCCCGGGGTGGGCTCGGGCGGCGGAGTGGAGCTTGGCGGCGTCGCGGCCGACGAGGAGAGGGGTGCGGTTACGCCGGCGAAGCTCCCCGATGACGAAGGCGGCGGTGTGCCCGTAGGCGCCGACGACCGCGATCGTCCCATGGTGTCTGTTCATGCGGCCATGCTCACGGCCGTGGGCGCCGGACACGAGTGACCGAAACGACGAGATGCGTACACTTTCGGACATGACATCTGTGGTGCTGGCGCTCTACGACGGGGCCATGCTGTTCGAGACCGCGGCGGCCTGCGAGGTGTTCGGCGTCGACCGGGGACTGGCCGACGCGTGGTACGACTTCCGGGTCTGCGGGCCGCGGGAGGCCCGGCTGGGCGGCTGGCTCCGGGTCGACACCCCGCATGGGTTCGACGCCCTCGCGGAGGCGGACACCGTCATCGTCCCGGCCTGCGCCGACGTCCAGGCCGACGCGCCGGCCGATCTCGTGGACGCCGTGCGCGCGGCCCATGACCGGGGCGCCCGGCTCGTGTCGTTGTGCACCGGGGCGTTCGTGCTGGCCGCGGCGGGGGTGCTGGACGGCCGTCGCGCCACCACGCACTGGGAGCACACCGCCGCGCTCGCGGCCCGCTACCCCCGCGTCCAGGTCGACCCGGACGTCCTCTACATCGATGACCGCGGTGTGCTGACCTCGGCCGGCAAGGCCGCCGGAATGGATCTGTGTCTGCACATCGTCACCGCGGACCACGGCGCCGCGGTCGCCAACGCGCTGGCCCGCCGGCTGGTGGTCCCGGCCCGTCGCGCCGGCGGCCAGGCCCAGTTCATCGCCGTATCGGCGGGCGCCGACACCGGCCACGCGTTCTCGGATCTGCTGGACTGGGTGAGCGAGCGGCTGCACGAGCCGCTGACCGTACCCGACCTGGCCCGCCGGGTGAATATGAGCACCCGGAACCTGACCCGCCGTTTCACCGCGGCCACCGGCACCACTCCCCTGCGCTGGCTGCACACCCAGCGCGTCCACCGGGCCCAGGAACTCCTCGAAACCACCGACGACAGCATCGAACTCATCGCCGCGCGCACCGGTATGGGCACCGCGGCCACCTTGCGCCGGCACTTCCACCGTGCCCTCGGTGTGCCTCCGGACATCTACCGGCGCACGTTCCGCAACCACCGCGCTCCCACCACGACATGGGCTCAGGCGTGACGAGGCCCCGGCGCCGGCGACGCCGTGCCACCCCAGCGGACCGCGCCGACGGGGCTTGCGTGGTTCGTGTCAGGCCGGTTCCGCGTACCGTGAGCCGGCGAAGTACCGTGTCACCGCCTCCACTTCGTCGCCGTCGCGCAGTCGCCGCAGTTCGACCAGAGGGTAGGTCTGATGGCCGTCGACCATGTCGCGCGGCAGGCCGAAGGAGTGTCCGGGCACCGGCCACAGCAGCAGCCACTGATGCTTCTCCATGGCGCCCGGTCCACGGCCCACCGTGACGGCGACCACCTGGTCCCAGCGGATCGCCACCTCCGGGTCGCCGGAGTTCCCCACCGACAGACCCTCGGGGCCGATCCGCAGCCTCAGGGGTCGCACCCATCCCCGGAAGGACACCAGACTCCAGGTCCAGCCCAGTACCGTGCTCAACGGCCCCAGCGCCACCACCGGTTCGGGGACCGAGGAGACGCCTTCGGTGATCAGCAGAACCGTCATGCCCGTTCCGGTCACCGCGACGGCCAGCGCCGCCAGGAGCCGGGCCCCGGTACGACGCCGCCCGACGAAGGTCCGGGGCTCCCGGGCGGCGGCCCGCGCGGCCGGCCGGGGCCCTGGCGCGTCGGCCAGAGGCCCTGGCGCGTCGACCAGCGGGCCGAAGCCGGGACCCTGCGCCGTGATGGGTCCGGGCGCCACCGCACGGCGCAGTCCGTGGGGCGCCCCCTCGAAACGCGGTCCCGCGTACCGGGTCAGCGCCCCGATCAACGCGTCGACGCCCTGGTCGAGTTCGGCGGTGTCGACCACGTCGTAGGCTCTGCGCCCGCTCCCGGTGAACGCGCGCCCGACCGGCAGGTCCGCTCCCTCGACGGGGTAGACACGGAGACGGGGTGGCCGCGGGACGGCCGTGCCCTCGTCGCCCTCTGCGGTGTCCGCCCTGCTGTAGTGGAGGGCCACACCCTCGATCTGTCCCCAGGCGAGACCGCCCTCGTGCAGGGTGATCCCGTACCCGTCGATACGCAGACCGAACGGGCGCCGCGCGCGGCGCAGATCCCTCGCCCCGGCGAGGACCGCCAGGCCGGTGAGTGCCATCGCGAGGAAAGCCGGGTTACGGGCCTCGCCCTTCGCCAGGACCGCCCACACCACCGCGCCGGCCTCCAGACAGAGACCCCATCCCATCCAGCGTCTGCCGCTCGCGCGCAACCGGCCGCTTCTCGTGAACTCCATCTGTCAACCGCCCCCCGCCGCCACCGCGGCCACCTGCTGTCCTCGCCGCCCCGCCGCCTCGCGGGCCCGGCCGGAGCCGCGTCGCTGCCCCTGCCCCTCCCCCTTTCGGACGCCGTGGCACGCACCGCATGGGCGAACACGAGACGAACGAGTGGCGACGCTTCGGCAGCCCTCGCGGATCAGTCCCCCGCGCGCTCCTCCGGGGGCGAGGAGCCGGCCCCGGCGGGCCGCCACTCGGTATTCGGGTGCAGCGGATCGATGGAGCGGAGGCTCCCGTTCGCCCTCGTGACGAGTGAGCCGCCGGTCCGCATCGGGAACGCTCCCTCCGACGAGCCGAAGGCGCTTGTGCCCATGGCGGTGGTCTGCCACCGCTTGCGGCCCGTCCGCAGGTCCAGGGCGACCAGCCGTCCGCTGTAGCTGGACAGATGGACCGCGCCCTCCCGTTCGGAGACGATCGGCGGTCCCAGCAGGTCCACGGCCGTGTCCTCGCTCCACAACCGGTCACCCGTCGTCGTGTCGACCGCGGTGACGCGGCCGGTGTCCTGGACGAAGAAGAGGCGGTGTCCGGCCAGTGTCGCGGCGCCGACCGGGCGCTCGGGCAGCTTCACCGTCCGCCGACTGCCCGTCCGGACGTCGACGCGCAGCAGGGAACGGAAGCGCTGTTCGGGTACGGCCTCGGCGTCCGGGACCAGTACGATCAGGTCGCCGCCGTCGAGCCCGACCGCGATGGCGAGTCCTTTCCTATGGATGATCTCCTCCGGGGTTCCGTTCCCGGGGTCCAGGCGGAGGAAGGTGGTCCCTTCCTCCGGGGTGCCGGAACACGCGGCATACGGCGCGTCGTCGAAGACCAGAGGCTGGCAGACCGGCCCGCCACCGGGCCACGGTGTCGACCACAGCTCGGCGCCGGTGGCGGCGTCGCGCCCGACGAGCGAACCGTCGTCGATGCCGTCGCTGGAGAGCACCGCGCGGCCGAAGAACGCCACCCTGCCCGTGAAGGCCGCCCTTCTCGTCCAGATCTCCTTCCCCGTATCCGCGTCCAGCACGATGAGATCTTCCCTCTGCGAACCGTCCGAGGAGGCGGGTCCGCGCAGCAGCACGCGCCCGGCCCGCACATCGATACCGCTGGACGCCCCGGGATCGGAGGACGGCACCCGCCAGTCGACACGTCCGGACGCGGCGTCGATCCGCGCCGCGTGGAAGCGGTCCCCGTTGCAGTAGACGGCGAGTTCGTACGCCCGGCAGTCCGTGAAGGCGTCGGACTCCCCGTTCGCGCCGGACAGCGTCAGCTCCCACGGGCGCCAGCCGGCGGGCAGCGCGGCCTCCCGCGCCGGGGAGGACCGGCCGACGCCCGCCGAAGGCACGGCGAGTGGCCGGTCGTCCGTCGGCCCCCCGGTGTCCCGGACACCGGCCAGCACCAGCACGCCCGCCCCGAGACCGGCCACGGTGACCACGGCCGCCAGAGCGAGCGAGGATCTGCCACGCAGCAGACGTGACAAGGGCCGTGACGAGGCCGGTGGCAAGGGCGGCGACAAGGGCCGTAACCGTCCCGGACCCGAGGACGGCCCGGCCGCGGGGCCCGAGGCACCGTCCCCGGCCGCGAGCCCCTCCTCGGACAACTCACCGAGCAGCCGGGCCAGTTCTTCCAGATCCGGCCGGCCCGACGGATCCTTGTCGAGACACCGTTCGACCACCCCGCGCAGTGGGGGCGCCACACGGTCCAGAACGGGCTGCTCGTGCACCACCTGATACATCGTCAGGTACGGACTCTCCGCGTCGAAGGGCCCGTGACCGGTGGCCGCGTACACCAGCAGCGCGCCGAGCGAGAAGATGTCCGAGGCGGCGGTCACCTCACGCGGACGGCTCAGCGCTTCCGGCGACATGAACGGCGGTGTGCCCATGATGTGCCCGGTGAACGTGAGCGACTCGTGGTCGACCGCCCGCGAGATCCCGAAGTCGATGACCCTCGGTCCGTCGGGCGCCATCAGCACATTCGCCGGCTTCAGATCGCGGTGCACCACATCCACACGGTGGATGTCGCCCAGCGCCTCCACCAGCCCCCGGGCCAGCCGCAGCACCTCCACCGCCGGCAGCGGCCCCTGTTTGTCCACCCGGTCCGACAACGTGGGAGCGGGCACGTACAGCGTGGCCATCCACGGCAGCCCGGCATCGGGATCGGCGTCCACCACCGAGGCGGTGAACGCGCCACTGACCCGTCTGACCGCCGCCACTTCCTGCCGGAAGCGGATCCTGAACTCCTCGTTCTGGGCGAACTGCGCGTGCACGACCTTGACGGCCACCTGTCTGCCGGACGCGGAGCGCGCCAGATAGACCACTCCCATACCACCGGACCCGAGCCGGTCCAGAAGCTGATAGCCACCGACCGAATCCGGATCCACCGCACCCAGCGGCACCCGCTCACACCCCTTCGCCGCTACACCGTCTTCCGCCCCCGCATCACGACCCCGGCGCCCGCCCATGCCGGGTCGTCGCGTGGAATCGGCCGGTAACCGTATCCCGAACACCCGTCGACTCGCGAGGAGTCGTCCCGGAGGGAATCGTGTCGTGAGTGCTCGGGCCGTCCGGACCGCGGGGGCGGTGAGGGCATTGAGGGCGGTGAGGGCTCGTCGCGTGAGCGGGTGCGTCGTCCCGGCTGCCCGGTCAGAGAGCCGCGGGCCGGAGTCCGGTGGTCACGGCGGAGCCGGGGGCGGTGGCGGGCCGGGGCACGGCGCGGGCGACCGCCAGCGGCTTGGCGTAGCAGCGGCTGAGCTCGTGGAAGCGGTAGTGGCCGAACTTGGCGCTGGGTTCGTAGCCGCTGGACGTGTAGAGGGAGATCGCCTCCGGCTGTTTGGTACCGGTCTCCAGAACCATACGGGTACGGCCCGCGGCGCGGGCGTCGTCCTCCAGGGCCGCCAGCACCAGCCGGGCCAGACCGCGGCCGCGCGCCTCCGGGATCACGTACATGCGCTTGATCTCCGCGTCACCGTCCGCGTACCCCTGGTCGTTCTCCTCCTGGCTCCGCCAGCCGCCGGTGGCGACCGGGTTGCCCTGGTCGTCGTAGGCGATCAGATACAGGCCCTGTGGCGGCTGGAACATGGCCGGGTCGAGGTGCGTGGCGTCGCCCTCGTGGCCATATCGCTCGGCGTACTCAAGCTGCACGCGGTCATTGAGCGTGACGGCGTCGGGGTGACCGAAGGAGACGCGTTGTACATTCATACAACCGATCGTACTTCCATGCGATCGGCGTGCTGGGTGATTATTTTCTCGCACCGTACAGGCCGCGCGCGCCCGTGGCACCGTCACCGCCGCCTGCCGGTCTGACGGTCCGCGTCCTCGGCCCTCGGCCGGGTGCCGAGGGCCGAGGACGCGTCATCCGTCTTCATGACATCGGCTGGCGTCGTCTCACTCGGCGTAGACGCTCAGTCCTGAGAGCTGGCCCGCGGGCCAGCCGGTGTTCGCCGTGAACTGCACACGTACGTACCGTGCCGACAGCCCGGAGGCGAGGGCGAGCGTCACGCTGTTGCCGGTCGCCGGGTTGAAGACATGCGCGGCCTGGGCGCTCAGCGGGGAGAAGGGCGTGTTCTCCGCCGCGCCGAGGACGGACAGGGTCTGGGTGCGGGTGGACCAGGCGGGGTTCGGCGGGAGGGACAGTACGACCCGTTTCACCGGCCGGACGGAGCCGAGGTCGACCTGGATCCACTGTGGGAAGGCGTTGTTGGGGCTCTCCCAGTAGCTGTTGGCGTCACCGTCGACGGCGTTGCCCGGACCGTAGTTCTGCGTCTGGCCGCTCGCGCTCGCCGGCTTGCCGCGCGCGAGGTCGCCGGTGGGCGGCGGGGTGGTGCCGCCGGTCGGTGTGGGGCGGGTGGCGGTCAGCGCGAGCTGGCCCTTCAGCATCCGGCCGCCGTCACCGGTGAGCCGCAGATAGTAGTCCGACGAGCACGCCGTGCCGTCCTCGTCCAGGGCCCGGATGCCCGAACCCACCGGGATCTGGGAGGCGTTCTCGGCGGTCTTCGCGATCTGGTTGCCCTCGTTGAACTCGTCGAACATGGAGATGTAGATCCCCGCGACCCCGAGACGGCACATGTTGTAGAACTGCCGCCACATGAAGTCGCCGTGCGAGCGGTGTCCCGACTGGAGATCGCCGGGCAGTACACAGGGCTGGTAGTCGATCCCGTAGGCGTCGCAGTGCGCCTGGTCGGGCCCGTTGACGTTGGCGTAGAAGTTGTCGGCGCCCGCGACATTCCCGATCCGGCCGACCATCCACGGCGAGAGCATGTCGAAGGCGTGATACACGTCCAGATATCCGGCCCGTGAGTCCTCGTTGCCGCTCCGCCAGTGCGTGGGCACCCCGCCCATCACATAACAGCCCTGCGCCTTGAACCAGTTGACGACATCCAGACACACCGCGGCCGACCAGGTCTTGTTGGGCTCGTTGAAGCCGAAACCCCAGATACCGACCACCGGTTTGCCGTTCTGGCGGGCGTAGGCCGGGGATTCGGTGTACACCCTCATCTTCTCGATCCAGTCGGCCTTCATCTCCGGCTGCATATTCGTCCAGGCCGTGGCGTCGTACATGATGTAGAACTTCCGCCCGTACTTCTCGGCGGCGCTCCGCACCTTCCCCGCCATGGCGTCCCGTGTCGCGCCCTCGCCACCGTTGGGGTTGAAGCGCTGGAGCGCGGCGGTGTCCAGGCCGTACTGCTGCATCCACGAGAAGTGCGTGTCGACGGTCTGCTGGTCGTACGAGGAGAACAGCGTGGCCGGCTGCCCACTGCCGAGCGCCGGATAGGCGGTCCGGTACGTATGGGTGTAGTCGCGTACGTCGGGCCAGCTCACGATCGCGGTGTTGCTGGGGGACGGTGACTGGCCCCAGTTCTGCGACCAGTGCCACCAGCCGTTGATCGGCGCACCGTCACCGGAGCAGGCGAACCAGCCCTGGTAACCGACGGTGATCTTGCCGACGACATCCCCGGGCGGGGAGGCCGCCTGCGCGCTCTGGGCCTGGACACCCAGGCCCACCGCCGCTCCGGTGCCGGCCAGTGCGGACGCGATGACGGTCCGTCGGGAAACGGCCATGGGGGGTTCCTCGCATTCGGCTCTGCGTATGGACGTGCGGGGAAGATCGGTGGCGCTCGGAGAACGTGGCGCGCGTGCGGACACCCGTGTGCGAGTGGCGGTGCGCGCGTCCCGGCGCCCGCCGCCACCCCACACAACGTAGAGACCTCTCTGGCCACGGGCAAGACAAAGAACTGAAAATTATTGACTGATCGACGTCAGATCCGAAGGGTCCAGCGAAATTACTGCTTTGGATGGGTGCGTCACCCAGGGCACGTACGGAACGGGCACGGCGGGACCACGTCTTGTGGCCCCGCCGTGCCTCCTCATGAGCGCTCAGACGCCCACCGAGACGGCGGGCACGTTGTATCCGTCCAGGCACAGACGGGGCCGGCCCGAGGGGAGCGCCTCGGCGGGCCAGGAGAGGGTGATCGTCCGGGACTCGTCGGGCAGCAGCCACAGGTAGTTGTCGCCGTAGAGCGTCGGCAGAACGCGCTCACCGCTCCGCTCGTCCCGCAGCGAGAGCCTGACCATCGCGGCGACGGACGAACCCCGGTTGTGCACCCGAGCGGTGAGCTCCCTGCGCTCCCCCGACCGGCTCACCCTGCCCGGGTCCACGGACACCTTGGCCGTACGGACCGTGTTGAGGGCCCGCATGTCCTTCGGCTCGCGGTAGCGCCAGTAGGTGTTCTCCGACAGCACACGTCCCCGCGCGTCCGTGAGACTCAGCCTCAGCAGATGGAACGCCGGCAGGTCCTCCGCCGGCGCGGCCGTGAACACCCGGGTGGTCGCGGAGCCCTTGAGGTCCACCCGCTCGCGCTTCTCCCCGCCGAGCCGGCGGCCGTCGAGACCGTAGCACCGCGCGGTGACCACCGCGCCGGGGATGTCCTGCGGTGTGTGGTTGACCGCCATGACACGCCAGTCGGTGGGGTCCGCCTGCACATGCAGGGTCTCGCACGAGGTCCGGGCACCGTAGTAGGTGCCATTGACGTCGAAGTCGTAGTCATAGGTCTGCCACACCGTGCTGTACCACGCGGGGTGGGACATCCACAGCAGCAGACCGCCGGCGTCGTCCCACAGCCGGGCGTTCCACGCCTCGAACATGGCCCTGGTGTTCTCGTAGTTGAGGAACTGCGCCTTGCGGCAGAAGTCCTCAAGACCCTTCGCCGTGCCGAGCCTCTCCTCGATCGCCGCCTTGTAGTTCTGCGGCGCCTGATTCCCCTGGGTGCTCCAGTCGTGGTAGAACCACGCGCCGCCGATCGGCCACTCGGGCTCGTCGCCGACGAGATTGCGCATCGTCTCGGCCGTGGACACCGTGGGCATACCGATCTCGGTGTGGAACCCGTAGATCCCGCCGCCGAAGGTCGAGGGCGAGAAGTAGCGCGCGGGCTCGACCCAGCCGTACGGGCCGCCGCCGGAGACGATGCCGCCGGCCGAGTTGTTCTGGTATAGCAGACCGGGCGCCTCGGCCGTGACCGCCTCCCGCATCCCGGTGTCGATCGCCTCCGGCGGATTGCCCTCGTTGGCGCCGCACCACACCGCGATGCTGGGGTGGATCCGGTAGCGCCGCACGGTGTCCCGGGCAAGGCCGTTGAACGCGTCGTGGTCCGGCGGGTCCATGGCCCAGGCGTTCGGGAAGTCGTTCCAGACCAGGATGCCGTGCTCGTCGCAACTGGCGTAGAACTCCTCGCGGTTGCTGCTCCCGACCCAGTTGCGGATCATGGTGAAGTTCATGTCCCGGTGCATCCGCACGGCCGCGTCGATACGCTCGGCCGGCATACGCCGCAGCAGTTCGTCCCAGCCCCAGTTGCCGCCCCGGCAGAACACCCGTACCCCGTTGACACTGATCTTCAGCGGTACGGTCGTGTTGTCGACGGAGGTCACATCGCGCCACGACTCGCCGTCGTCGGAGACCTGGATGGTGTACGACCTGGCGTACGCGGACTCCCAGACGATGGCGACCCGGTCGAAGGAGACCGACTCGCCGAGGTCGACCTGGATCCACTCGCCGTCCTGGTAGGCCGAGGACCAGCGCGTCGCGCCGTTCCCGTCCACCGCGTTCCCCGGTCCGCTCCCGCTCTCGGACGAGGACGCGGTCGCGTCCTTGCGCAGCGCCAGGTCCGTACCGGGGCGGTTGCTGTCCACCACGGACAGGCTCCACATCGAACAGCCCCAGCTCGTCGCCCTCGCGGTGCACAGCACCCGCAGATGGCGGGCCTTCTGGGCGGCGAACGCGGTGCTCTGCAGACTCGCGCTGCCCCCGGTGAACGGCAGCGGCACGGCGGAGTTGTCGACCGCCTTCACCTCGGTCCACTCGTCGCCGTCGTCCGACACCTCGATCGCGTACGTCTTCGCGTAGGCACGCTCCCAGGTGATGACGGCCCGGTCGAAGCGGACGGACGAGCCGAGATCGACCCGTACCCACTGATCGTCCTCGAACGACGAGGACCAGCGCGTCCGCGGGTTCCCGTCCGTCACATTCCCCGCCGCGTTGCCCGGATCGTCCGCCGAGGACGCGGTGGCATCCCGGCCGAGAGCCAGGTCCGTGTCGGCCCGGGAGCTGTCCACGACCGCGAGGTTCCATATCGACGAGCCCCAGTCGGTGGCGCGCGTCCGGCACAGGACCCGCAGATAGCGGGCTGTCCGCGGAGCGAAGTCCACCGTCTCCGCGTACGAGTCGGTCGCGGACTGGAAGGTCAGCGGGATGTCGTACTCGTAGCCGAACTGCCGGATACCGAAGCGGGTGGTGCGCCGGTCGCTCTCCCGTCCGTCGGCCGACGCCACCAGCGTGAGCTCATGGAGGTTCGCCTCGCCGTAGCCGTTGGGCCACCACAACTCCGGGTCGCGCAGGCGGAGTTGCGGGTGGGTGGCGGGAGAGAAGATGACGTCGGCCGACCCGCCGCCGGGGACCGTGACCGACTGCGAGACCTTGACACGGCCGAAGGCCGCCGACACCGTGACGCGCCGGCTGCCCGTGGCCGCGTTGTGGACGGGGACCACGACGGTGAGCTCCGCGGTACGGGTGTCCGGCAGGTCCGGCAGTACGGTGTCCACCCGCGGGTCCCCGATGACCGCGTCCCCGGTGGACCGCAGCCGTACGTGGTTCCAGATCCCGGCGGCCCGGTCGCGCACGGCGGGCATCCAGTCCCAGCCGGAGGAGGCCAGATACGTCGGCGAGTTGCGGTTCATCGTCGTCGCGCCCGCGTCCACCCACGCCAGGCCCTCGGGCCCCTTGTCGGTGGGGCTGCCGGGGAACGGCATCGGGCTGATCCGTACCGCGAGGGCGTGCTCGTCCTTGTCGGACCCGGCCAGCGATCCGGTCACGTCGTACGCGCCACGGGCGAAGGGGAACGACTGGGTCTCCACCTTGCTGCCGTCGAGCCAGATCTCGGCCTCGTGGTTGATGCCGTCGAACTCCAGCCAGAGCCGCCGGCCGCGGCCCGCGTCGAGGCCGCGCGGCAGCCGGAAGCGGCGCCGGTACCACCACGCGTGGCGGGAGAGGGCCTCGGGGACCTGGAGGTTGTTCAGCCCGGCGACGGGGTCGGGGAGGTGCCCCTGGTCCACGAGGGAGGTCAGTACGGTGCCCGGTACGGTCGCGGGCAGCCAGCGGCTCGTGTCCACATCCGTCCGGGACAGCGCGGCTCCGTCGCCGCCCGCCCAGTCGTCCATGGTGAGGTCCCAGCCGGACTCCAGCGGTACGGTGCCGTCCCCGGCGACCTCCAGCGGCTCGACCTCACGCCGGCGGGTCCCCCAGTCCGTCCAGCCGGTGGCCTCCGGCCGGGCGCCGCGGCTGACGCCGTACACCTGGAACCCGTTGAGGCCGAGGGGATTGGCGTTGGACCGCTTGCGCACCGTCATCCGCACCCACCGGGCGGTGACCGGCTTCGGCAGCGCGATCTCCACGACCCCGCCCCGCCCGGAGTCGGTGCCGTACACCTGCGTCCAGGACGTGTTGTCCCGGGAGACCTCGATCACGAACGCGACGGCGCAACTGGACAGGATCTCCTGGCCCGTGGTCCTGTCACGCGGGTTGCCGCCCGGGGCGTCGACGTAGGGCGGGTCGTCCACCGTCGCCTCGAAGGTCAGACGCAGCGACTCGACCTCGCAGGCCGCCTGGAGGTCGACGGATATCCACTGGGGATCCCCGTCGCCCGCGCGCCATCCCGAACCGCGCACACCGGTGAAGTCGAGTCGGTCCACCACGAACCGGCCCGGCGTCGGCGCGTAGTCGGTGGAGGACACCGACACGGGGCGGTAGGCGGCAAGCTCGCCCTTGGACCGGGCCGTGGCGGGAATGTCCCCGGTTGCCGCGTGACTGGTGGCCGGAAGCACCATGCCCAGACCGAATCCGGCCAGCAGGGTGGAGCCTGAGCTGAGAACCGTGCGACGCGACGGTTGTGCGGGTGGGACAGACATCAACAGAAGCTCCGATCAGGCTTGCTGCCACAGAAAGGTGAACCAGCAACCGAATGACAACGATGTCAGATCGTGGTTCGGCAGGAAGTGATCTGTCAAGGGATGCGCACGGACTTACTTTCTCCCGGCGGAGGATCGGCTTCCGCCGGGAAGGGGCTCGGCCGGGGTGCTCCGGCTCCGCCCTGGAGACGGACCTCGCCGCCCGGTCACGCGCGCAATTTTTCAGCCGCCGACGGCCTCGTCACCGGTCATCCCCTCGACCACCGCGGTGACGAACGCGAACCCTCCGGATCCGGGACATGATCCGCCGGACAGTCCGTCCGACGGTCCGTCAGACAGTCCGCCGGGAAGTCTCTAGGCGCGGTTGAGGGCGGCGAGTTGGGTGGCGAAGATACGGGCGCCGCCTTGGGCGGGGTGGCGTACGGCAGCCGCGGTGACACCGTTGCGTGCGAGAGCGTACTGGGCTTTGCGGCCGACAGCGATGATCGTGGTGATGGAGAAGGCTTCGACCAGCTCCATCACGATGGGGACACCGGCGGCGATCTCGGCGGCCCGAGGCGTGCGGTTGGACTCGGGACGGCCGGGCTCGTGCGGATGGTTGGGGTAGACCGGCCAGGAGATCGGCAGCGGGCCCCGCCAGTCGGCGAGCGCGCCCCATACGGCGGCCGACGACGCCTCCCAGGTGAACGCAGGCGCCTCGGGCGGTTCGAAGCCGTCGCCCTCCGGGGCGCCGGTGATCAGCCCCGGGCGGGCGGTGAGCTGACGCATGCTCATGAACGGAACACCGGTGATGGTGTGACCGCGGTAACCGGGGGCTTCACCGATCAGAATCACATCGGGCCGGATGTCCGCCATCAGTTCGAAGTAGTGCCGCAGGTTGCGATCGCGCAGCCGGCCCTTCTCGTCCGGTCCATGAGGGGACTCCGCGTCGTCCGGGACGGGAAGGGCACGCAGCAGTTCCCAGAACCGGTCGGTGTCGATCGCTTTCATCGGGGTCCTTTCCACCGCCCGCCGTGCCGTACGCGGCGACCGGGCCCTTCCCCGGCGTCGCCGGTCCGTCCCATGCGGCGAGTGTACGACCGGTCCGGTACGTCCGACGGACCGGTCGGACCGGTGCGGGAGGTGCGGGCGGCGCGGGAGGTCGCCACGTCCGTACGGCTCGTCGAACTGTCGGCCGCGCGGCCTCAGACGGTGACCGAGGCGCCGGGGGCGAGCAAGGTCAGCCGGTCCTGGAGGCCCTGACGGGTGAACGCGTCACGCACGGTGTCGGGGCCCTCGGTGAAGTGCTCCCAGCCCTCGGTGTGTACGGGGATGACGGTGCGTGCGCCGAGGATCCTGGCGGCTTCGGCCGCCTGGTCGCTGGTGAGCGTCAGATAGCCGTCCAGCAGCGGGGTACGGGCGGCGCCCGCGAAGAGCACCGCCAGGTCGACGGGCCCGATGTTGTCGGCGATCCGCCGTACGACGTCCAGGGACGCGTTGTCGCCACTGACGTAGATCGTGGGAACGTCCGGGCTGGTCAGTACGAACCCGGTGACGGGACCAGTGATGTCAGCCGTCCCGTCGGGACCGTGCTGGGCCGGGGCGCCGGTGACCTCGACATATCCGCCGTCCGGGCGCTCCAGGGTCAGCCGGTCCCAGGGCCGCAGTCCGGTGGCGGCGCCGCCGAGGCGTTCCGCGGCCTCGGCCGTGGTGAGCGTCACCGGGACCGTGGCGAGCAGACGGCGCCCGGCCCGGTCGAGGTTGTCGGCGTGCTGGTCGTGCGAGAGCAGCACGGCGTGGACCGTACCGATCTCCTCCGCCGGTACGGCCGGGCCGCGCGTCTTGACCAGCGTCCGGGTGCCGCTGGTGATGGGACCGGGGGCGTCGAAGGCGGGGTCGGTCAGCAGCCGCAGACCGCCGATCCCGATCAGCGCGGTCGGTCCGCCGACCAGCCGTACCGTGACGGGAGCCTTCCCGGTGGCATGTCGTCGGGCTTCCATGTCTCCATCGTGCGCCTCCCGGCACCGCGCCGCGCCACGAGCGGCTTTCTCGCCTGTCACGGGCCCGGCCTCCCGCGCGGCGGGGTGCTGAGCACGCGCCGCTCGTTGTGAATGCGACCGATACCGTCACGCACCGCGTCTCCCGAGGCTTATGCTGGGCCCCGCGCAGGTGTCAGTGACAACCAGTCAGCACCCGGCACCCGGCGCCCGCCGCGACCGACATCACTGTCCTGTCGTGGAACGTGGCACCGCCTTCCGCGACGGTCTTCCGCGAAACCTCCGCGCCGCAGCAGCTCCGGCCAGGACTGTCCCGCGCCCCCTGCGCCGTCCGCGCTTCCTGTGCTTCCCGCGCGTTCCGCGCATCCGCGCTTCCCGGGTGACCGCTTCCGCGGACCCTCTGTTCGGCGCGACGTACATCGGCGCCCCTCGCGCGACTCCCCCCATCGACCCCCACCGATCCGCTCCGGCCTCCCTCGCGGAACCGTCTCTTCTCAAGAGGTCTCATGCGAACACCTTCCACTGTGGATACTCCGGCCCACGCTCGGCGGCCGGCCACGAGGGCGGCCCTGGCCGTGCCGGCGCTGGGCGCCCTCGTCCTGGGCACGAGCGAGCTCGGTGTCGCGGGGCTACTCCCCCGTATCGGCGCCGACTTGGGGATTTCCGTCGGTACCGCCGGTGGTCTCGTCTCCGTATACGCCGTGGCCGTCGCGCTGCTGGGCCCGCCGCTCACCGCGATGACGAGTCGTCTGTCCCGTCGGCGGGTTCTTCTGGGGGCCTTGGGGGCGCTTGCCGTCGGGAACGGTGTCACCGCTCTCGCCACGTGTTTTCCCGCCCTGTTGGCGGCCAGGGCACTCACCGGAGCCGCGGCGGCGATCTACGCGGTGACGGCGCTGGCCGTGGCCACGGCGCTGACCGGACCCGAACGGCGAGGACGTGCGGTCGCCACCGTCTTCGGCGGCATCACGGTCTCCGCCGTCGTCGGTGTTCCCGTGAGTACGCTGCTCGGGGACGTGTTCGGCTGGCGTGCCGTCTACGGTGCGCTGGCCGCGCTGAGCGTGGCTGTCCTGGTGGCGGCTGTCCGTCTGGTGCCGGAATCCGCACCGGAGCCGCCGTCGGACATGCCGAGCCGGCTCAGGGCACTGGCCGAGGCGCGTCTGCTGGTCACCTTCGCCGGCAACGCCGTTGTCACCACGGGCCACTACATGGCATCCACCTACCTCGTCGTACTCCTGACCCGGGAGACCGGCCTCAGTAACACCACGGTCGGCGTTCTCCTTCTGACCGGCGGAGTCTCCGGTACGGTCGGCACCCTCGTCGGCGGCACGTGCGCCGACCGCCATCCTCGACGCGCTCTGTCAGGCGCCACGGCCCTGCTGGCCGTCAGCATGGCCGTCATTCCCCTGGCCATGGCGAGCCCGGCCCTGATCTGGCCCGTCACCCTGCTCTGGACGGCGGCCTTCAACGCCTTCAGCACCGCGGCGCAGGTGAATGTGTCCCTTCAGGCCCATCCGGTCACCGACCTCGCCGCGGCGGCCAATATCTCCGTGTTCAACGCGGGCATCGCCGTCGGCTCCGCCGCCGGCGGACTCGTCCTTCCCCTCGCCGGCTTCACGGGCATCGCCCTGACCGGTGCCGCACTCGCTCTCGCGGGACTCACCGCCGTGCTCATGAGCTTCGCGTACGCGGGGCCCCGCTGAGCGCGAACCGCGGGGGGAACGGGCACAGGTGCCGGCGGCGGTGTGCGACGACGTGTCCCGCTCGTGCCGCGTACGGAGCGTTGTGCCAGGCTGATCTTCGTACAGCCTGGCGGAACAGCCCGGCGGAACGGAAGGTGGGCGGGGATGGATTCGGTCGCGGCCGGGAACGGTGGAAACGCGCGGCGCGTGATGCTCGGGACGTGGCCCACCCCCCTTGAGCCCATGCCGCGGCTGGCCCGTGCCCTCGGTCTCGGCGCCGACGATCTGTGGGTCAAGCGTGACGACCTGATGGGTCTCGGTGGCGGCGGCAACAAGGTACGGAAGCTTGAGTGGACGTGTGGTGCGGCGGTGGCACAGGGCGCCACCGTCCTGGTCACCACCGGCGCGCCCCAGAGCAACCATGCCCGGCTGACGGCGGCAGCCGGCGCGCGGCTGGGACTCGACGTCGTCCTCGTCCTGGCCGGATCACCCGGTACGTCGGCGTCGGGCAACCTCGCCCTGGACGGGCTCCTCGGTGCCACGGTCGTCTGGGCGGGGGATGCCGACGCCCGGGAATTGCGGTCGCGCGCCGAGGAGGAGGCCGGGCGGCTCCGCGCCCGGGGGGCGGTCCCGGCGCTGATCCCCTTCGGCGGTTCGAGCGTGCTCGGAGCCCGGGGCTATGTCGAGTGCGGCTGGGAACTCCTCTCCCAGGTCCCGGATCCGCACACCGTCGTGGTGGCGCTCGGTTCGGGAGGGACCATGGCGGGCCTCGTCGGCGCGCTGGGCCCCGAGCGGGTGCTCGGCGTCCACTGCGGAGCCGTACGGGAACCGGCCGCCACGGTGTCGACGCTGGTCACCGGGCTGACCGGCACCCGCTGCGCACCGGGAGACCTCCGTATCCTGCTCGACCAGGTCGGCGACGGATACGGCGCCCTGACCGAACCTGTCATGGAGGCTCTCACCCTTACGGCCCGCACGGAGGGCACCGTCCTGGATCCGGTCTACACGGGCCGTGCGATGGCGGGGCTCATGGCGGCGGTCGGCGCCGGTGACATCGTTCCCGGTACGCGTACCGTCTTTCTGCACACCGGAGGGCTGCCGGGGTTCTTCGGCCACGCGGCGACGCTCGCACGCGCCGAGGCGGAGGCGACTCCACAGGCACCTCGCTGAGTGCGCTGAGTGGCAACGGCGTCCCGCGCCCGGGATCCCGGATGCCCGGACATGCCAGGCCGGGTGAGCGGAGTCCGCCGGGTGAGCGGAGTCCGCCGGGGGGCGGCGGCCGGTGGAGGCCTCACCCCGGGGGCTCGCGGTCAGTCCGCGGGTTTCTCCCAGATCGAGACATGCTGACCGCTCTCGTTCGTCAGCGGGTCCCGTGTCCATCCGTCCCACCGCTCGCGCGGCCGTAGCCCGGCGAGCTGGGCCATCAGGTCGAGTTCGGCCGGCCAGACATAGCGGAACGGGATGGACCGGTGGTCGCCACGGCCGTCGACGATGTCGATGTAGTTCGAGCTCATGGTCTGGGCGGCGATGTCGTCGTAGATGTCGAACGCCCATCGCGTGGGGCTCACATGGAACGGTACGACGTTCTGCCCGGCCGGGAGCTTCCGCAGTTCGGGAAGCATGACCTCGATGACGAAAACCCCTCCGGGTTCGAGGTGCGCCGCGACATTGCGGAAGCACGCCACCTGCGCCGCCTGTGTCGTCAGATTCATGATCGTGTTGAAGACCAGATACGCGACGGAGAACGTCCCCTCCACCTTCGTCGTCGCGAAGTCACCGATGGTCACACCGATCGCGTCGCCGCCCGGCTTGGCGCGCAGCCGGGCGACCATCGCCCGTGACATGTCGATGCCGTGGACCGGGACACCGCGGCGCGACAGAGGCAGCGCGATACGTCCCGTCCCGATACCCAGCTCAAGTGCCCGGCCCTGACCGGCGAATTCGGCGAGAACGTCGACCGCCGCCTCCACGGCGCCCGGCTCGAACGGGCCTTCTGACGATTCGTCGTATGTCGCCGCAACACGCTCATCGAAGTAGCCGTCGTGATCGTCCATGGGCGGGACCGTACTCCAGAGCGCGTTCGCCGCACCCACCATTTTTTTTCCGGCCACTCCGCCCCGGTGGTGGGTGACGGCTCTCGCTGCCTCCCCGTCCTCCCGTCTTTCCGTGCTCGCGCCTTTTCGTCCTCGGCTCCGCGCCGTCGATCACCTCGCGCGGTTCCGCACCGGCGCGTCCTGACCGATGATGACGGGTGGGGCCGCGTCTTCGGTATGGCATCCGCTGTCCCGGGAAGGGAGTTCCCCGATGAGGGAAACGACGTCGGACCGGTCCTCGCCGGATGAACGGTCCGGCTACGCCTCGGGGAAGGAAGCCCCGGAGGAAGAAGCCGAGGTGATCGTGGTGGGGGCGGGACCGGCGGGCTCGTCCGCGGCCTTCCATCTCGCGAAAGCGGGCGTCGATGTGGTGCTGCTGGAGAAGTCCCGCTTCCCCCGGGAAAAGGTGTGCGGGGACGGTCTGACCCCGCGGGCGGTCCACCAGCTGATCAGAATGGGCATCGATATCGACTCCCCGGGGTGGATGCGTTCCCGCGGGATGCGCTGGGTGGCCGGGGATCACCGGGTGCATATCGACTGGCCCAGCCTGGGGCGTTACCCCGATTTCGGTCTCTCGCGCAGCC
The DNA here is from genome assembly GCF_053608565.1 of Streptomyces sp. NPDC055025. NCBI lineage: Bacteria > Bacillati > Actinomycetota > Actinomycetes > Kitasatosporales > Streptomycetaceae > Streptomyces > Streptomyces sp. NPDC055025. Next base: position 21,129 of record NZ_JBSGVS010000001.1, on the reverse strand, counting down.
GGCACGATTTCGACGACATCCTGGCCCGGCACGCGGTCACCGCCGGAGCGCGGCTGCGCAGCGGGGTGAAGGTGACGGGTCCCGTGACCGATCGCGCCGGCCGGGTCACGGGTGTCACCGGTGTCTCCTCGGTCGCCGGAGGGCAGGAGCGGGCGGTCTACCGCGCGCCGATCGTCATCGCCGCCGACGGCGCCTCCGCCCGACTCGCCCTCGCCATCGGTCTGGAGCGGGACAGGAACAGGCAGATGGCGACAGCCGCTCGCCGTTACTACCGCAGCGCCGAGCGTTCCCAGGACGAGTATCTGGAACTCTGGGCCGATCTCCGCTTTCCCGGGAGTGACCACTATCTGCCCGGTTACGGCTGGATCTTTCCGATGGGTGACGGCCGGGTCAACGTAGGTCTCGGTGCGCTGCCCCATCGACGGTACGGAAAGGCGGATCTGCGGGCCGCTCTGGCGCAGTGGCTGGCCCGTACTCCTCATGCGTGGGGACTGCGTGAGGAGAACGCCGACGGTCCCGTCAGGAGCGCGGCCCTGCCTCTCGGTTTCAACCGCCATCCGCTGTACACGCGCGGGCTGATCCTGGTCGGCGACTCGGGCGGGATGATCAGCCCCTGGAACGGTGAGGGCATCGGCCAGGCCATGGAGGCCGGCGAAGTCGCGGCGGAGAGCGCGGCGCTGGCGCTGGCGCTGGCGCTTCCCCAGGGACCGAGGCGGGAGCGCGCGCTGCTCCACTATCCGGTCGAGATGAACCGGCGCTGGGGTCGCTACTACCGTCTCGGCAACGCCGCCGCCGATGCCGTCTTCAGCCGGTCGGGCTTCCAACCGGTCCTCAACCGCTATGTCATGGGCTCGCCTTTTCTGCTCAGGACGCTGGCCCGGCTGCTCGCCAACCTCACCGACAAGCCCTCGCGGGACGTGATCGACCATGTGCTCAACACGCTCGTCCGCCTGGTCCCGGCACCACGGGTGGGGCGCCGCTGAGCAACTCACCCTCGGCACCGGCCCCGCTCGGACCGCGCGTACCGTCGCGGTCGGATCCCGCCCGCCCGTCTACGTCGCCGGGCTCTTGGCGGGCGCGGCGGCACGAGTCGTACGCGACCAGGCGTCGAGAGCGGCGAAATCCGCGTCGGTGAGACCCTCGCGGGGGTCGACGCGATGGAGCAGCGCGTGTCCCCGGTGGTGTGCGGCCACCCAGGCCCGGTCGGCGTCCGTGATCTCGTCGTCGACCCAGGCGAACGGGCGTCCGGCCGCCCATGCGACGAGGGCCCGGGTCTTCCAGTGCAGTCCGGCCCTCGCGTCCCGCTGGTCCTGCTCGTCCTGCTGGTCCTGCTCATCCTCGTCGGACGGCTCCGGCCAGATCACCACCGCCAACCGCGGCAGCCCGATCCGCGGGGCGATGATCTCGTTCGCATCGGCCATCCATGTCGTGGCCCAGACCAGCTCACACGGCAGCGCCGTCAGCCGGAGCCCGTGCTGGGGATTGATCCTGGCGAGCAGTGGATTCGAACCGCCCTCCCCCGGCCCGGGTCCCGTCCGACAGATCGGATCTCCGTCCTGGTACCGGTGCGGCTCACCGCCGAAGGGGATGAGTGGTCCGTCGACATCGAGGAAGAGCAGTGGTCTCCGAGCGGTACCGGTCACGGCCGCACGATAGCGGCCGACGTGGCGTCCGCGCCGCGCTCCGGCCCGTTCCTCTCCGCCTCGCGCCGTCGATCGCGGGTACGGGTGCGGGTACGGGCGTCCGATATTGAGCCGCGCTGTTGTGTGTGATCCGGCCAATCCCCGCGCGTGGCCGGGGCGTGTGATGGGGTGTGAGGGACGCACTCCATTTCCTTGGAAGGACGCCCGTCATGCAACGTTCCTTCGCACGCCGGAGCTTGTTGGGAGCGGCCGCCGCCGTCGGTGGCGCGGCACTCCTGGGGCCGCTGGGCGGCGCGGCAGCCGCCACGGAGGCCACCGGGAGCCGATGGCCCGCCGGATTCCCCCTGCCGGACGGCTTCCGGCCCGAGGGCATCACCATCGGCTCGGAGCCGTACGCCTACTTCGGTTCGATCGCACACGGCGACGTGTACCGCGCGAGCCTCGCGACCGGTCGCGGCCGGGTGATCATCCAGGGACTCGGTCCCGAACACCCCGTCACCGGGCTCAAGATCGACGCCTGGGACAGGCTGTTCCTGTGCGGCGGGGCGAGCGGTGAGATCCGGGTCGCCGATCTGCGTACAGGCAGGATCACGAGGACGTTCACCGTGGGCACGGACGTCACCCTGGTCAACGATGTGTTCCTGACGCCCGATGCCGCCTGGTTCACCGACTCGTTCGAACCGCAGTTGTACAAACTGCCGCTCGGCCGACGGGGAGAGCCGGGAGACCGGATCATCACCGTGCCGCTGACCGGTGACTGGGTCCAGGGCACGGTCATCACCGCCAACGGCATCACCGCCACACCGGACGGCCGGGCACTGCTCGTGGTGAACGACTTCGCGGGCGGCGGCAGTCTGATGCGGGTCGATCCGCGCACCGGGGTCGCGCGCACCGTGGACATCGGTCCGGCCTTGCTGCCCAACGGTGACGGACTGCTCCTCCTCGGCCGCCTCCTCTATGTCGTACAGCAGCGGCAGAACGCCATCGATGTACTGCGGCTCGACAACGCCGGTACGAAGGGCACGGCCATCACACGGATCACCGACCCCGAGCACTTCCGTGTCCCCACGACGGCCGCCGTCTGGAAGGAGCGTATCTATCTGCCCAACGCCCGCTTCGATGTGACGGAGCCGACGCCGGAGACGGACTACGACGTCGTGTCCGTGAAGCGCCTGCGCCCCTGAGCGGCGCTCGACTGCCGGACGGGCTGAGCGCCACCGCCCCAGGTCGAAGCGGCCGGCCGGTGGCCACCGGGCCGGCCGCTCGCCGCGTGTCCGCGCCCGCGTGTCCGCGCCATCGCTCTGTGCCGTGCCGTGCCGGGGTCTCCGGCCAGAGGCCACTGTGAAGACACGACCTAGGCCGTCGGCCAGAAATCCCAGGACCTGGGCCGTGCGAGCGCCTCCCACTCCGTGCGGAGCAGGGACAGGACCGCGATGTCGTGGCGGCGTCCCCGGTGCAGACACGCCGAGCGGCGGACTCCCTCCCGGACGAACCCCGACTTCCCCAGGACCGCGAGCGCGGTCGCGTTCTCGGTGTGGGTGAACGCCTCCACACGGTGCATCGGCAGCTCGCCGAACGCCAGATCGGCCAGTGCGTCGAGTGCGTCCGTGCCATGTCCCCGCCCCCGGTGGCGCGGGTCGAGCATCAGATGGACTTCCGCCGCGCCGTCGACCAAGTCCTGCTCCACCAGGGCTATATGGCCGATCGGTGTGCCGTCGGGAAGCAGCACGACGAAGTCGTCACGGTTCTGGTCCTCGATGTCGCGCTCGACCCGCTCACGGAGCCAGGACAGCGGCCGCGGCCAGAGACCGATCTCGTGCGCGGCGACCGGGTCGGATCGCCAGCCGTGCAGCAGTTCGGCGTCCTCGGTCCCAAGAGGGCTGAATCCGACGGTCCTTCCCCGCCAGCACAGTTCCCGGTCCTTCTCCGCCGCCGTCTCGTCCATCGCGTTCTCGCTCACAGGCCGGATGCTACGGGCCCGGCGGAGGCGGTCACCACGCGATTTCCCGCGAGGAACCAGCGTGTGGCCTCGCGTCGGAAACCCGGGACCGGTCGGAAATCCCGACGGAAGGTGTCTGCTTTCGGTGCCACGATCGTCGCACGGCCGCTGCCCGGGGCAAGTCGGCGGTCCTGCCCGCCCGCTGTGGTGCGGGCAGGACGGGGCGCGGCAGGTGGGACGGATTGAGCAGGACAGGGAAGGACAGGAATGTCGGCACCACTTGAAGGCAAGGTCGCACTGGTCGCGGGGGCCACCCGGGGAGCCGGCCGCGGCATCGCGGTCGAACTCGGCGCGGCGGGCGCCACCGTCTATGTGACTGGCCGCAGCACCCGTGAGCGGCGCTCGGAGTACGACCGTCCCGAGACCATCGAGGACACCGCCGACCTGGTCACCGCGGCGGGAGGCCGGGGCATCGCCGTGCCGACCGACCATCTCGTCCCCTCCCAGGTCCGTACCCTCGTGGACCGGATGGCGGCCGAGCAGGGCCGGCTGGACATCCTGGTCAACGACATCTGGGGCGGCGAACAGCTCTTCGGCTGGGACGCCCCCGTGTGGGAGCACGATCTCGACAAGGGGCTGCGGCTGCTCCGGCTCGCGGTCGAGACACACGCGATCACCAGCCATCACGCCCTTCCGCTGCTGCTGCGCCGCCCCGGCGGGCTGGTGGTCGAGATGACCGACGGGACGGCCGAGTACAACCGGGACACCTACCGGATCTCGTTCTTCTACGACCTCGCCAAGAGCGCCGTGCTCCGGATGGCCTTCTCCCTGGGCCATGAGCTGGGGCCGCGCGGTGCCACCGCGGTGGCGCTCACACCCGGCTGGCTCCGCTCGGAGATGATGCTGGAGCATTTCGGCGTGACCGAGGAGACCTGGCGCGACGCGCTGAAGGCCGAGCCGCACTTCGGTATCTCGGAGACACCGTCCTATGTGGGGCGCGCCATCGCGGCTCTGGCCGCCGACCCCGAGGTGTCACGCTGGAACGGCACGTCCCTCTCCAGCGGCGGGCTCGCACAGGTCTACGGCTTCACCGATCTCGACGGCAGCCGACCGGACGCCTGGCGCTATATGACCGAGGTCCAGGACGCCGGGAGGCCCGCGGACACGACCGGATACCGCTGAGCGCACGCGGGCCCCGCCACGGGGCCTGCCACGGGGCCGCCCGAACCCCGGACCCGCCCAAACCCCGGTCCGGGTCCCGCCAACCGGTCCCACCCGGGGCCAGGCGTCCCACCCGGGCCCCGTATCGGCCGCCCCTCAGCCCCCGCGCGACCTCAGCCCTCCGCGAGATCGGAGGGACCCGTGGGATCGGCGAGATCCGCGGGAGGGGCCTGGGTGATCGGCAGCAGTACCTGGAACCGGGTGTCGCCCGGCCGGGACTCCACCCTGATGTCGCCCCGGTGCTTGTTGACGACGATGCGGTACGAGATGTCGAGGCCGAGGCCGGTGCCGTCGCCCACGGGCTTGGTGGTGAAGAAGGGTTCGAAGATCCGGGGCCTGACCTCCGGCGGGATACCGGCCCCGGTGTCGGCCACCTCCACGAGCAGCCGCTCGCCCGCCCGCCGGGTGCGCAGGGTGAGCGTGCCCTTCTCCCCCATCGCGTCGACCGCGTTGTCGATCAGATTGGTCCACACCTGGTTCAGCTCGGCGCCGAACGCCGGGATCGCCGGCAGCTCACGGTCGTACTCCCTGACCACCCGGATACCGGCGGGGACCTTCGCCTTCAGCATGGTCAGGGTGGCGTCGAGCAGGGTGTGCACATCCACCGTCCGATGGGGCGCCCGGTCGAGCTGGGAGTACTGCTTGGCCGCGCCCACCAGGTCGGAGACCCTGGTCACGGCGTCGTCGATCTCCCCCATCAGGAGTTCGGAGTCGATGGTGTACGCGAGCCAGCGCACCGCCGAGTCCAGATGTTCGTCGCCGACCGTCTCGGCGACCATGGACAGCCAGGGGACGCCCACCCCTCCCGACACCAGGATCGGGGCGAGATCCCAGGGGCCGGCCACCCCGTGCTCCTCCAGCCAGTCACCGAGTACGTCCTCGGCGTCGGCGGCGTCCAGCGCCGACAGCGACGACGCGGCGGCGGCCTGTTTGACCGCGGCGTCCTGGAGTTCCACCAGACCGCGCAGCCGGGTGCCGTCCAGCCGTCCGTCCGCGATGAGCGCGAGCTTGTGGCGCATACCGGTCACCCGCTCACGCAGTGCCTCGGTCGCTCGCACCGCCGCCGCGGCCGGGTTGTTCAGCTCATGGGTCAGCCCGGCCGACAGCGCGCCGAGCGCGACCAGCCGCTCCCGCTCGCCCATCACCGTCTCCGCCGCACGTGTGCCGAAGAACAGACCCTCCAGCAGATGGAGGGCCATCGGGAACCAGCCGCGTACCGCGTCGGCGAACTCGTCGGCCGGCAGTACGAAGAACTCGGCGTCGCTGACAGCCCGCAGGGTGTTCGGATAGACCTGGGCCACCCGGTCGCCCAGATACGCCTGGGTCGCCCCGCCGTAGACACCGCGCCGATCGGTCCTGGAGACCTCGATGTCGTCGCCGTGCAGCCGCCGGCTGAGCGTCACCGCGCCACTGAGCAGTACGAAGAAACAGGTGGCGGGTTCGCCCTCGTTGTAGACGGCGCTGCCGCCCTCGCGCCGCTCCACCCTGCCGCGTTCCGCCAGCCACGCGAGCTGGCTGTCGTCGAGCGCCTCGAACAGGAACAGCGTGCGCACCTGCTCCGGGGTCAGTCGGTCCGAAGCGGTCATTGCGCCTCCAAGTAACGATGGACCAGCGAGATGGCCATCGCGCCGTCGCCGACGGCCGAGGCGACCCGTTTGAGAGACGCGGCGCGGACATCGCCGGCCGCGAAGACCCCGGGGACGCTGGACTCCAGGTGGTACGGGTCCCGGGGCAGGGACCAGCCGGCCGGGCGCCGCCCCTCGGCGACGAGATCGGGGCCGGTGAGCACGAAACCCCGCTCGTCACGGGCGACCACGCCGTCGAGCCACTCCGTACGCGGCTCCGCGCCGATGAAGACGAACAGCCAGGAGGTGGCGACCGTGTCGACCGCGCCCGACCGGGCGTCCCGCAGGGTCAGCTGCTCCAGATGGCCGTCGCCCTTACCGCCGACCACCTCGGTCCACGGATGTACGACGATGTTGTCGATGGCACCGATCTGGTCGATCAGATACCTGGACATCGACCGGCCCAGATCGGCGCCCCGGATCAGCATGTGGACGCGCTTGGCATAGCGGGAGAAGTGCAGGGCGGCCTGACCCGCCGAGTTGGCGCCGCCCACCATGTACACCTCGTCGCCGGAGCAGGTGGGCGCCTCGGTGACGGCGGAACCGTAGAACACCCCGGCGCCCGTGAACGGCTCCAGACTGGGCGCCGCCAGCATGCGGTACGAGACCCCCGTGGCCAGCACCACCGTATGGGCGGTGATCGAAGCACCGCCGCCGAACCGCAGCACCCTGCCCGATCCGGCCGCCTCCAGGGCGACGACCTCCCGGGCACTGAGGATCTCGGCCCCGAACTTCAGCGCCTGGCGGCGGGCCCGGCCGGTGAGCTGTGAGCCGGAGACACCGTCGGGGAATCCCAGATAGTTCTCGATCCGGCTGCTCTGCCCGGCCTGCCCGCCGGTCGCCTCGCGCTCGACCAGGACCGTACGCAGCCCCTCGGACGCGCCGTACACGGCGGCGCCGAGTCCGGCGGGGCCGCCGCCGACCACCACGAGGTCGTAGAAGTCCGAGGTGGGTGTGGTGCTCAGTCCGACATGCGCGGCGAGTTCCTTCTCGGCGGGCGCCACCAGGGAGGTGCCGTCGGCCGTCACCACCAGGGGCACGTCGGCCGCGGTGACTCCGGCGGCGGCCAGCAGGCGGGCACCCTCGGGCTCATCGGCCCTGAGCCACCGGTACGGCACCAGATTGCGGGCGAGGAAGTCGCGTACGGCGAAGGACGGGGCGGACCAGCGGTGGCCCACCACCCGGATCTCGGCGGCGGTCGGATCGGGGGTGGCCGCCCAGACGTCCAGCAGGGAGTCGATCACCGGGTAGAGGTGCTCCTCCGGCGGGTTCCACGGCTTGAGGAGGTAGTGGTCGAGATCGACGACATTGATCGCGTCGATCGCGGCACCGGTGTCCGCGTAGGCCGTCAGCAGCACCCGCCGGGCGAGCGGGAAGAGGTCCATCGCCTCTTCGAGGAACTCGATGCCGTTCATCTTCGGCATCCGGTAGTCGGCGAGCATGACCGCGAGCCGTTCGCCGCGCAGCTTGATCTCGTGCAGCGCTTCGAGCGCCTCCGCTCCGGAGACCGCGCGGACGACCCGGTACCGGTCGCCGTACCGGCGCCGGATGTCGCGGGCGACGGCCCGGGAAACGGCCGGATCGTCGTCCACGGTCAGGATCGTCGGATTCGCCATGACACCACCATTGTCTGGAGACGGGACGGCCTCCGGACCAGCGGCTTCCCCTGGAGGCCTGAGAACCCAGTTTACGGCGCGCTGTCGCGGGGCCGCACGGTACGTCGGCTCGTGGCAGGCGGGCCTGGCCGGGCCGCGCCGGGGTGGTCAGACCGTGCTCGCGCCGCTGACCACCCGGGCGAAAACGGCCGAACCGCAGGAGAACCCGGCGACGGAGCCGACAAGGAAACCGAGGTCCTCGGGGGTCGCCTCCGGGAGGAGCCAGCTGTCCGCACCGGCGCCGAGAAATGCCATCCCCACCCAGGTGAGCACCCCCGCGACGGCGGCCAGGCGCCTGCGCGGCGGCCGTGCGCGGTAGTGGCCCACCATCGTGTCGCCACCGGCGAAGAAGGGGCCCGCGAGGGCCGCGCCTGCCAGGCCGGTCCAGAATCCGAACGGCCAGGTCACGAGACTGAACACACCGAAGACCAGAAGACCGAAGAACTGCCCCACGCTCGTGCCGACGAACAGGTCCCACGGATCGAGGCGGGGCGGCTCTGTCTCGCTCTTCTGTTCCGTCATGGGCGAACGGTAGTTGCCGGACGGATCAACTCGGCCTGGCACGGCGACAATTACCGTTATGTTCACCGCCGGTATCCCCTCGTCGCGTCCCCGCGACACCGGACGGAGGACCTGCGACCGGATTGCGTCCCTCTGCGCCGCGAACTCTTCTTGATTCGGTCCCCGGAGCCCGACAGAGTGCCGTCTGCGGTCCCTTTCGTGGCCGGATGACCAGGGAGAAGAGAAATATGGCGACGCGTCGTGCCGACGTGCCGGACCCCCGCTCCGCACGGACGGAAACCGAGTTCGTCGACGCGCTACGGGCCCTGAAGGACAGATCGCGGCTGACCTACCGGATGTTGGCGGAACGGGCCGAGGCACGCGGCGATGTCCTGCCCCGCAGCACACTGGCCAACGCGCTGACGCGGGATGCCGTACCCCGGGAGGATGTGGTGGCCGCGCTGGTACGGGCGTGCGGCTGCGAAGAGGACGTGGTCGGCGAGTGGCTGGAGGCCCGTCGTCGGGTCGTGTCCGCGGCGGCGGAGCGGGACTCGGAAGCGGCGGAGGCGCCCGCGGTGGGCACGCCCGCGACGGAGACGCCCGCCGGCTCCTCCCGGTCGGCACGGACGCGGAGTGGTGGATTCCGCGCCCGCGCCGGTCGTATGCGCGGTGTCCGGTGGGCGGCCGCGGCGCTGGTGCTGGTGCTGGGAGTGCTCGTGGCCGGAGTGGTCCTGTCGGCGCTGGTCCAGGGCGGCGGCGAGGAAAGTCGGTCCGCCGACCGGCGGCCGCCGGAGGGCCGGGTCACCGTACGCGCCGCGCACAGCGGTCTCTGTCTGACGGAGGGCCGGGAACGCAACAAGCGCAGCGACCGCCCGCTGGCGGTGCAGAACGACTGCGAACGGGCCGCCGCGTCCCCGCCGGTCACTCTGCTGGAGCGGGTCGACGACGGGATCTACCGGCTCAAGTGGTCGCATCCCGAGCACGGGACGGGGTGTCTGGCCGTCGACGAGGGCGGCACCCACGACGGGTATCTGATAGCGCCCCAGAGCTGTACGGAGGACCAGCCCGCGCAGCGCTTCCTCGTCGAGCCGGTGGACTCCCCCGCCGAGGACGGCTTCCGGCTGCGTCCGCTGCACAGCGGCAAGTGCGTCGGTTTCGTCGACCCGGCCAAGGCCCCGGGAGCGGAGCTGGTGCAGTCGTCCTGCACGGACTCCGCCGAGCAGGAGTTCTTCATCACGGCGAGACCGGGCGCAGCGGGGTGAGGGCGGCCCCGGCGTCCTCGGGCCCGGCACCCTCGGACCCGGCGCCGGCCGCTCGCCGCCGCTGTCCGGGACAGCGCTGAACACGCAGGTCAGCGGCGTGTCTCTGTCCGGGACGGCCGATCCGTCTTTCTCCGTCGCTCAGATGCCAGAAAGCTGCCGGTGTCACAGGGAATTCCTGCCGACGCCGAACGAGCGACTGGACGGTCACCATGCGCAGAGCGGTTATGTACACGACGGGGCACACCACGTCACGAACCCGGTTCTCCGGCGCTCGGGGCCGTGCGAGCGGCCGTACCCCTTCGCCGGGGCCCGTGACATCGCCGAGGACATCGCGATCGAGGCGACCGGACGGGACGCCCGCCCCGTCGAAGACCCCGTGGGGCGTTGTGCGTCCGTCCTGCGGGACCCACCGGTATCCCTGATCCGGGGCATCAGGTGGTGATGGGGGTGGTCCGGGTGCAGTTCTTCCATTCGACCCAGGGTCGGGTGCCGCCGCTCTGCGGGCCGGTGGCGTAGGTGGGGTCGCCGGTGATCGTCTGCTCCTTGTGCTCGTGGGTGATGTCGATGCCGAAGAGTTTGAAGCCCATGGTGACCTGGCCTGCGGAGATGCCGAAGCCGATGCCGAGTGAGGCGTTCCACCAGTCGGTGTTGGCCTTGTAGTCGAGGCGTGAGAGCTTGCCCTTGTCGTGCAGGAGCCGCTCGATGGGGCCCGCGTCGGTGCCGGGCGCCTCGGCGGCGTCGGAGGGTGAGGGCAGCGCGTCACCGGCGGGGAAGTCGCCGCGCCCGCGCAGCCAGTCCTCCACCAGTGTGCTGTCCGCGTCGTTGTCGAGAGCGACCTCGGCCGACTCGACATGGATCCGGGACTCGATCTCGCCGCCGCCTCCGCCGACGTCGATGGTCACGGGCCCGGCGTTGGCCCCGGCGCCGACATTGATCCCGGGCCCCTCACCGGCCTCCTGACTGGTCGTGATCACCATCTTCTGCGGATGGTGCGGCCGGCCGTTCTCCTCCTCCTCGTCGTACATGGCCGCGTCATAGGTGACCGCCACCTGCTGCATCCGCGTGCCGACGGCCTGGCCCACCTCACCGGCCTTGGCACCCACGGAGAAGGTGTACGTGAAGGTGATCTTCCCGGCGTCCGGTCCCGTCTTGGCCCGCAGGACCACCACGTCCTCGGTCATCGAACCCGAGAACGTCTCGCCGGAGATATTGCCGAGTTCCTTCGGCTTGCCGTCCTTGCCGCCCTTGCCGCTGCCCTTCGTGAACGACTTGCCGAAGCTCAGCCCGCCCGACTTCTCGACACTGGTCTTGGTGATGTCGACGTCGGGCGCCCGCTCCGGTTCGAGGTCGGGCTTCTTCTTGCCCGCGTGGTAGCCGCAGATCATGCCGAGTTCGGAGGAACGGGGGCCCGCCGGACGGCTGTTGCAGTCGTCCATGGCCTTCAGATACTCGGTGAACTGCTTGGCGTCCGCGAGATTGGCCTCCAGATCGGCCTGCGGGTTGTCGCTCTTGTTGCCGTTGAAGAGCCACTGTCCGCCGCTGCCGCTGCCCGCCAGATACGTGCCGCTCAGCGAGGCGCTGCCGCCCCAGTCCTTCAGCCCCGGAATGCCCGCGGAAATGCTCGCCGTGACCCCGGCCCCGGATTCGGTCACCCGCTCCAGGGTGACCGTACCGTCCGACCACTGCTGGAGTTTCACGGTCTCCGAGCTGCTGATCTTGATGAAGAGGATCTGGATGACGATCGTGTCCTTGGTCTGATCCTGCGAGAGCAGACACTTCGCGGGCTGGAAGGGGTCGTCGGGAGGCACGACGGGATCCTCGCCCCCGCCTCCGCCGTCGTCCCCGCCCCCGCCGCCGTCCCCGTCCTCACCCGAGGCGCAGCCCTTCCCGCCGTCGGCGGCATGGATGATCCGGCACACCGCGTTCCTCAGCCCGACCGCCTCGTCGTCGGGCACCGTCAGCCCCACGATCGCCGCCACGACCAGGGCCACCACCCCGGCCACCGCGGCATACTCCACCCCGCCCTGGCCTTTATCGCCATGGGCATGCCAAATCTGGACACCTCTGGCACCCCTCACCATCCACACCCCGCTCCACGCCGAAACCGTTCCCCCGAACGGAAGGCAGCGTAGAAACGAAGTCAGGCCCAACAGCAGGGTCCCCGGACCCACTTGTGGGCCCAAGCCTCATCGGTCCCACCCGGCGCGCGGGCCGCCGACGCGGCCGGCCGGGGCGGGTGAACCGCCGGCGCCGGCGCCGAACAGGACAGCCACCCGCGGGGTGTTGGTCCACCCCCCGCGGACAGTGCCGCCCGCCGGCCGGTCCGCCCGGGAACGGCCCGTGGCAGCTCAGGGCCCCGTGACCGTGTCGCGCGAGGGTGGAGAGCGTGGCCGACGGCAGGCCGTCGGCCAGCTTTTCACCTGGGGGCCTTATCTTTTGACGGATCATGAGAAAGTTCCGGAGATTTCAGCCAAACCTCTGGACACTCCCCAGGCGCCGCCCTAGTGTCTCGCCCCACCAGGCAAGTGTTTCGTCGCGGTAACACCCACACCGCCCAACAGCACCACGACCATCCGGCGCTCACTCGAACGCCCCGCACCACACCCGTCTTTGTACGTCTCCCCCCACGGTCGGGCCCCGCCCGTCCCTAGGCGCCGTGTGTCCGCCGTCGCGACGGCCGTACACACACGCACTGTTGCAGCCCCCTCGGCTCACGCCGACGAACGTCATCACACGGGGTATTCCGACCGCGCGACCGGCGCGGTCGTGACCGCAGGAGAAGGGAAGCGATATGAAGATCCGCACGTTCATCGCCACGGCCTCGTTGGTGGCCTCCGGAGGCCTCGTGGCGGTCGCCGGTCCGGCGCAGGCGGCTCTCTACACCACCTGTGTGGGTGACGGCGGCGCCGTCACCGTCGGCGGTGACCTGGTCGTACCCGCCGGCCAGTCGTGCACGCTGACCGGTACCAAGGTCAAGGGCACCGTGACGGTGGAGGCGGGGGCCGACCTCGTCGCCTCCGGCGCCACCCTCAACGGCGGGGTCACCGTGGGCGCGAACGCCTATGTGGACCTCACGGACACCGCGGTGAAGGGCGCCCTGACCGCGCAGGCGGCCTTCGGCACGCATCTGGAGAACAGCTCCGTCAAGGGCGCGGTCAACGCCGACCAGGGCTTCCTGTACGCCGTCGACTCGACTCTCGACGGGAACGTCAGAGCCCAGGCGGGCGAGCTGTACGTCTCCGGCAGCACCGTGGACGGCGACCTCACCGGTGACGCCAACCAGTACAGCGATGTCTACGACAGCACGGTCGACGGAACGCTCACCGTGAGCGGCAACTCCCTCGGCGGTGTCCTGTGCGCCAGCGAGGTGTACGGGAACGCCGTATACAAGTCGAACTCCGACGCGCTCCAGCTCGGTGGGGCGGGACTGCTCGGTTCCTGCTCCGGGGCCACGTATATCGACAAGGACCTCACGGTCACCGACAACACCGCCAACGCGGTGCTGGACAACGCGATCGTCCGGGGCAGGCTCACGGCCACCGGCAACTCCCCCGTGCTCCAGGTCGGTGAACTGGCCCGGGTCCGCGGTGGCATAACCGGGGAGACCACCGCCGCCGCGTCGGCCGCCGCCGCGCGCTCCGCCAAGGCGGCCCCGCAGGACCGCGGGAACGACCTGGCCGGGAAGGCCGCCGAGCGCGCCGCCGAGGCCCGTGCCGCCGCCCAGGCCGCGGGCGCGACCCGTCTCTGACAGGCCATAGCCGTACCGCACCGACCGAGCCGCGCCCTCCCCCGTGCCCTTCGCCCCGAATCCCTCGGGGCGGGGCCGGCGAGCCACGGCGGTGCGACACGCACGGCGGCACGGCATCACATCACCGCTACACCCCCGCACCGCGGCAACAGCAGCGCGGCGCCCCGAATCTTCCTCACCTCACTTCCTCCCTCAGGAGTGGCCATGGGCCATCTGCACAAGTCCTTCGACCGCAGGGACTTCCTGCGCGCCACCGTGGGCACCACCGTGGCGATCGCCGCCGCCTCGGTCACCGGAGCGACGGCGGCCACCGCCTCCGCCGCGACCAGTGGCCTGTCCATCCCCAAGGACCGCATCGGCATCCAGCTCTACAGCATCCGCGACAAGGTCACCGCGCTCGGCTTCGGTGTCGTCCTGCCGGAACTGGCCCGGATCGGTTACCGGGAGATCGAGTTCGCCGGATACACCCAGAACACCTCCATCCTGGGCCGGCAGATCACCCTCACCGAGATCCGCAAGCTGCTGGACGACAACGGGCTCCGCGCGGTCGGCAGCCATGTCGGCATCGGCAATCTCCGCGGCAACCTCCAGGGCGAACTCGACGCCGCGCAGATCCTCGGTATGCCGCACCTGGGCACCGCCAACGCGCCCTCGAATCAGAATACGGTCGCCGGCTATCTCGCCGCCGCCGAGGAGTTCAACACCTGGGGCGCCGCGGCCACAGCCCGGGGCCTCAAGCTCTACCAGCACAACCACGCGGGCGAGTTCGCCTTCGCCACCGACCAGCCGTCGGTGCGGCTGTACGACGTCTTCCTCAGGAACACCGATCCGCGCCATGTGTATCTGGAGCTCGACGTCTACTGGGCGTATGTCGGCCAGCACCGCTGGCCCGGCTTCGACCCGGCCGCGTATGTGCGCAACCAGCCCTACCGCTACCCGCTGTTCCATATGAAGGACGGCGACTCCAACCCGTCGAAGGCCGACGGCTTCGACATCGTCGAGTTCGGCGCGGGCGACCTGCCGTACGAGAAGTTCATCCGTGACATCGGCCCCCGTGCCGACCACATCGGCATCTGGGAGCAGGACACGGCCCCCAACACCCAGCCCAACCCGCCCGGTTCCCTCGGTGCCGCGGAGCGCAGCTTCACCGCGCTGAAGGGACTGCTCGGCTGACACCGGTCCGCCCCCGCCGAGGGCGGACCGCGCGAACGCACCGCCTCGGAGCGTGAGAGCCCCCACCCGCACGCACGCCCACCGGCCCGGCCCGCCGGAACCCCGTACCGCTGTCACGGTACGGCCGACGGGCCGGTCCGGTCGCGCACCCTCCTGACCGCCAGCGACCAAGGAGACGTATCACCGTGCACCGTACCCTCAGACGTCTGATCTCAGGCGTCCTGCTCGCGGCAATGCCCGCGCTGGGCATGGTGGCCCTCGCGCCGGCCGCCCAAGCGCACGACGACCATGAACACGCCCTGGACTGGGCGAACTACGAGAAGGTCACCCTGACCAAGGACACCGGCGAGCCGATCGACCTCGCCGTGATGCCCGACAACCGGGTGCTGCACACCGCGCGCAACGGTGATCTGCGGCTCACCGATCCCGGCAGCGGTGTGACCAAGGTCGTCAATCACCTCGACGTGTACCAGAACTCGGAGATGGGGCTCCAGACCGTCACCCTGGACCCGGACTTCGCCACCAACAAGTGGGTCTATCTCTACTATTCACCGCCGCTGAACACCCCGGCCGGCTCGGCCCCGCTCCAGCTGCCCGCGGGCGAGACCGACGCGTACTGGGACCGGTGGAAGGGCTACGACACCCTCACCCGCTTCAAGTGGACCGGGGACAAGCTCGATCTGTCGACCGCCCAGGAGATCATCCGGGTCGACTCCAACCGCGGCCAGTGCTGCCATGTCGCCGGTGACGTGGACTTCGACGCGAACGGCAATCTCTTCCTGGCCACGGGCGGCAACACCCCGGCGTCGGGGCCCAATGTCAACGGGTACACCCCGATCAACGACGCGCCCACCTACAACCCGGGGCTCGACGAGCGCCGTGGTTCCGGCAACACCAACGACCTGCGCGGCAAGATCCTCCGTATCCATGTCGAGGAGGACGGCGGCTACACCGTCCCCGACGGCAACCTGTTCCCGGTCGGTACGGCCAAGACGCGCCCCGAGATCTTTGTGATGGGGCTGCGCAATCCGTTCCGGCTGTCGGTGGACAAGGAGACCGGCGCCGTGATGTGGGGCGACTACGGCCCCGACGCGGGAACGGCCGATCCGAACCGCGGTCCCATGGGATATGTCGAGTGGCAGACCACCACCAAGCCCCTGAACGGCGGCTGGCCGTTCTGCACGGGTGACAACACCAAGCCCTACCGGGACTTCGACTTCGCGACGCTCACCCCGGGCCCGGCCTTCGACTGCGCCGCGCCGGTCAACGACTCGCGCTGGAACACCGGTCTGTCCGAACTGCCCGCGGCCACCCCGGCCACGCTCTGGTACGGGGACCGCGACACCGATCAGCCGTGGCCCGAGCTGACCGCGTTCCGCGGCCCCGGCGGACCCGGCGGCCAGGCCCCGATGGGCGGTCCGGTCTACCACTACGACGCGGACAACCCCTCCCCCGGAAAGTTCCCCGAGTACTGGGACGGCAAGGCGTTCTTCGGCGAGTTCTCCCAGGACTACGTGGCGGCCGCCACCCTCGCGGGACCTGACGGCCCGGTCACCAAGCTGGAGAACGTACTCCCCAACAGCGAGCGGTCCGAGAACGGCATCCCGCCCTGGGACAACCCGATGGACCTGGAGTTCGGCCCGGACGGCGCGCTCTACGTACTGGACTACGGCGACGGGTTCTTCCGTCAGAACCCCGACGCGGGTCTCTACCGGATCGACTACGCCGAGGGCAACAAGGCGCCCACCGCGGTGATCAAGGCGGACCCCACCTCCGGCCAGGCACCGCTGTCCGTCTCCTTCGACGCCACCGCCTCCACCGACCCGGACGGCGCGACCCTCACCTACCAGTGGGACCTCGACGGTGACGGCACCTTCGACGCCACCGGGCCCACGGCGAGCCGTACGTACCCGGCGAACGGCCAGTTCCAGGCCCGGCTGAAGGTCACCGACGCCCAGGGCAAGATCGGACTGACGAGCCGTCAGATCACGGTGGGCAACACCGCGCCGACCGTCGGCATCACCTCGCCGCCGAACGGCGGATTCTTCAACTGGGGCGACGCCGTGCCGTACGGGGTCGCCATCGAGGACGTCGAGGACGGCAGCGCGGCCGACTGCGCCAAGGTCGCCTGGACCTTCGGTCTCGGACACAACCAGCACGGCCACCCGGTCAACAGCGGAACGGGCTGCTCGGGCACGGTCGTGACACCGACCGACGCCGGGCACGGAGACACCGAGAACGTCTTCGGCGTGCTCGGTATCACCTACACCGACAAGGGCGCGGGCGGTGTGCCGCCGGCCACCGGCGACGCCCAGGTGGTGCTCAACCCGGCGCTCATGCAGGCCGAGCACCACGACTCCGCGCAGGGCGTCACGATCACCGACGACACCGGCGCGTCCGGCCAGCGCAAGGTGACGTCCTTCGACGCCGGGGACTGGATCTCCTACGACCCGGTCTCCTTCACCGGCATCACCGGTGTGCGGACGCGCGCCTCCGGCGCCGGCACCCTGGCACTGCGCTGGAACTCCACGGACGCGGCCCCGTTCGCGACCGTGTCCGTACCGGCCGGTGAGGGCTGGCAGACCGTCACCACGGCCCTGTCCCAGGCGCCTTCGGGCAGCGGACGGCTGTATGTCACCACCTCGGGCGGTGTCGATCTGGACTCCCTGACCTTCCAGGGTCCGGGTGTCGCCGACAAGACACCGCCGAAGGCGACCGCCACCCTCAACCCGGCCCAGCCGGGCGGGAGCAACGGCTGGTACACCGGCAATGTGTCGCTGAACGTGACCGCCACGGACAACGGCACGGTCAGCAGCCGCCAGTACTCCGTCAACGGCGGTACGACCTGGCTGTCGGCCAACGCCGCGGTCACCCTCTCCACCGAGGGCACCACCACCGTCCTGTACCGGGCGACCGACAGCGGCGGCAATGTCTCCGAGGTCGGCACCCTGACCGTACGGATCGACAAGTCCGGGCCTTCGGTGACGGTCACCGGCCTGGACGCCGACGGCGCCTACGGCGACTCCGAGCGGCCGGCGCCGGTCATCACGGCCACGGACGCGGTCTCCGGAGGAGCCACCGCGACCGCCACCCTGGACGGAGCGGCGGTCACCTCCGGTCAGCCCGTACAGCTCTGGCGGCTGCCGCTGGGAGGCCATGACCTCAAGGTCACGGCCCAGGACCGGGCGGGCAACACCACGACGAGGACCGTGCACTTCACCACCGGCACATCCCTCGCCGATCTCGAGGCGCTGATCCCGAGGCTGCGCGCGGAGGGTCTGATCACCGCGCAGGGCCAGCAGCGGCTGACGGTCCGGCTCGACCAGGCACGGGCGCACGTGGAAGCCGGGCGGATCAGCCAGGCGGCGGCGGTGCTGGAATCGTTCGCCACCTCGGCGGGCGACACCGCTCTGGTCAGCGACGCGGCGGCGCGCGCCGCCCTCGCCCGTGACGCGCGGACCGTGAAGGGGGATCTGACCGACTGAGACTTCGGCGAAGCCCCGCCGAAGCGCTGTCCGAAGCGCTGTCCCGAAAGTCGGGGCAGCGCTTCGGGCAACTTTTGGCAGGACGAGCGAAAGTTTCATACGATCGAACAGTAAGCCGTCGACGACAGTCGGCAGCCGCCGTTCGGACGCCCCGGCACCCACGCGTATTCGGGTGCCGGGCACCGATGCCCGGCGGCCCGGGTCGGACGGCCCGATGACGCCTTGAGGAAGTGGAGCTCGTGAGCGTTCAGTACGGTGTATTGAGCATGCTGCGCGACAACGGCCCACTGTCCCGGGCCCAGTTGTCGGACCGGCTGGAGGTGCCGCGCCCCCGGCTGCTCGCCGAACTCGACCGTATGGTCGCCACCGGGATGGTCCTGGAGGCGGGCCCGGCCGCCTCACGCGGCGGGCGTCGCTCCACCCTCGTCCAGCTCGATCCCGGCCTCCGCTTCGGCGCCGTCGATCTCGGCGCCAGCTCGATCGACATCGAGATCACCGACGGCGGTCTCGAACCCGTGGCCGCCTACTCCGAGGCCGCCGACATCCGCTCGGGGCCGGTCGCCGTGCTGGACCGGGTCAGCGAACTCCTCCACAAGCTGCGCGCCCAGGGCCACTACACCCGTCTCGACGCGATCGGTATCGGGCTGCCGGGACCGGTCAGCTTCCGCAACGGGGTGCCCGTCTCCCCGCCGATCATGGTGGGCTGGAACCGCTTCCCCGTACGTGACACCCTCGCCCGCGAGCACGGCTGTCCCGTGGTCGTCGACAACGACGTCAATGTGATGGCCCTCGGCGAGGCGCACAGCGGGGTGGCCCGGTCCGTCGACCATCTGCTCTTCGTCAAGATCGGCAGCGGTATCGGCTCCGGTATGCAGCACCACGGCCGGATCTACCGGGGCGCGGAGGGCTGCGCCGGGGACATCGGCCATATCCAGGTCGAGGCCGACGGGCCTGTCTGCTCCTGTGGCAACACCGGTTGTCTGGAGGCGTATTTCGGCGGTGTCGCGCTGGCGCGTGACGCCATGGAGGCGGCACGCTCCGGCCAGTCCCCGGCCCTCGCCGGCCGGCTCGCCGCCCAGGGGGCGCTGACCGCCGTGGATGTCGCCGAGTGCGCGACGGGCGGGGACAACGCCTCCGTCAATCTCATCCGGGCCGGCGGCCACCGGGTCGGCCAGGTCCTCGCCACCCTGGTCAGCTTTATGAACCCGTCGATGATAGTGATCGGCGGCGGTCTGTCGGGGCTCGGCTATGTCCTGCTCGCCGAGATCCGCAGCGTCGTCTACAAACGCTCGCTCCCGCTCGCCACGGGGAATCTGCCGATAGTGATGTCCGAACTCGGCCCGCGCGCCGGGGTCGTCGGAGCGGCGCTCCTCGCCAGCGAACTCGCCTACGGCGGGCCTTCCTGACGGAGCCCGGCGCATGAGGCAACGTGCCGGGTGACGGCTGTGCGGGCCGGACGGCAGTGGAGGCGGCAGTGACATTCGACATCGTGACGGCGAACGCCGACGACATCGCGCGACTGCGCGTCTGGGCGGACGACGAGGGGTGGAATCCGGGCAGATCCGACATCCACGCGTTCTTCGCGACCGATCCGCACGGGTTTCTCGTCGGACGGCTGAACGGTGAGGCAGTCGCCTCGGTCTCCGCCGTGCGCTACGGCGAGGATTTCGGCTTCATCGGCTTCTACATCGCCCGGCCCGCCGTGCGCGGACAGGGCTACGGTATCCAGGTCTGGCGGGCGGGGATGGCGCGGCTGGCCGGCCGCACCGTGGGCCTCGACGGAGTGATCGACCAGCAGGAGAACTACCGCCGGTCCGGGTTCCGCAGGGCGTGGAACAACATCCGCTACGAGGGCGTGCCGTCCGGCGCCGACCCCTCGGCGGCCTCGGACGGCATCGCGCTGGTCGACGCCCGTACGGTTCCCTTCGCCCAGCTGGCCGCCTACGACCGGCGGTTCTTCCCCGCGCGGCGTGACTCCTTCCTCGCCTCGTGGATCGGTCTGCCCGACCGCACCGGCTTCGCCGCGGTACGGGACGGGGAACTGCGCGGTTTCGCGGCCATCCGCCCCTGCGCCGGAGCGGCACGGATCGGCCCGCTGTACGCCTCGTCCCCGGGCGTCGCGGAGGCACTGGTGGGCCGGCTCGCCTCGGCCGTTCCCGGGCAGCCCGTGGCGATCGACATCCCCGACGGCAACGCACCGTCGGTGGCGCTCGCGGAGCGGCTCGGGCTGACGCCCTCCTTCGAGGCCGCGCGTATGTACACCGGCCCGGTTCCGGAGATGGATCTGCCGGGGCTGTACGGGATCACCAGCCTCGAACTGGGCTGACCGGGGTCGGCGCGGCGGCCCGCGTAGGCCCTCGTCCGGTCCTCACACACACTCCGGCGCGGAAGACAGGAAGGGATCCGATGCGTATCAACCGCCTCGACCACCTCGTGCTCACGGTGGCGGACATCGACACCACGGTCGACTTCTATGTACGTGTCCTCGGCATGACGGCGGTCACCTTCGCCGGGGGACGGCGTGCCCTCTCCTTCGGCCGCACCAAGATCAATCTTCACCGGGCGGGAAAGGAGTTCGAGCCGAAGGCACGTCGGCCCGTACCGGGCAGCGCGGACTTCTGTCTGATCGTGGACGAGCCCCTCGACCGGGTACGGGAGGAGCTGGCCGCGCACGGCGTACCGGTGGAGGAGGGCCCGGTCGAGCGCACGGGCGCCACCGGAGCGATCGTCAGTGTGTATCTGCGGGACCCCGACGCCAATCTGATCGAGCTGAGCAACTACCGGTGACGCGCCGCGACGAGCCGGTCGGGCATCCGCGGCGCGGCCGTGCCGAGGACACCGCCGCGCCGAGGACACGGCCGGCCGTCCGGGGTGCTC